>JAIKYU010000052.1 GCA_024682835.1 Lachnospiraceae bacterium
CATCAGCATCTTCCCCGGTGGCCTCCGATGCCGTCATGAAGCCGTCAAGGAAATCTACCTTCGTGGACATATCGTGATCCTCAACAGATAATCCATAGCTGTTATTCCAGTGTTCCGGAAGCTCCGGTGCGGTGACGATACGTTTTCCGTTCTCGTCCTTTTTCACCGGCGCAAAGCGTTCATCTGCGCTCAGATCAAACAGGTACATCTCTTCCTCCAGATACCGGATCCGCATTCCCTGAAACTTGTAGCGGTAGTCCGGATCCCACCCCATCAGTGAAAAGAGCATCTGCATGAAGGGCTTACAGGTGATCTGCCTGCTCTTACGTCCTTTTTCCTTGATCAGGCACCACCGGACAGAATCCCGTGCAGCTTCGTCACAGGGACGCACAACGATCTTCTTCTCGGTCGGATTGATAAGGATCTGCACGTAGGTCGTGTTCTCCATTGACCTGATGCAGGCATTATTGAACGTGATACTGTTCCAGCGCACTGTCATGGCAGGGTCAAAATGATGTGCCATATATTCACGCCGCACCACCTGATACCCCGTAAAGCTGAAATTGGTCTCCTCTGCCAGCCGCCTGGCTTCCAGCATTTCCTCACGGCTCAGACCTGGCTGCGGCCGCTGCAGATTCATCTGTGTCGGCAATGGTTTCGGGCGGTTAAAACCACTCGCCCACGGCTGTACAACATCCATGCTACATCCTCCTTTACATATATTTCCTGTGCTTTCTCTGCGGCCATATCTCTTCTACGAGCAGCCTGTCCAGATCCGCACAGATCTCTTTGGCACAGTCGGATAAGTTTCTCTGCATCATCGGTCCGCTGACGATCTGCTGGTACGCTTTCCGCATCAAATCCTCGGTAAAGGCACTGTAGACCATTCTGCTGGACTCATCGTGCAGAATGCACTCGCAGCGGTAGATATACCCCAGCCAGTATGCATAGGACAACTCATCTACATGATTATTTTCCGTTTTGGGCAGGGCAAGCAGCGCCTTCGGCGTGTGTTTCCGCTCAGCTTCATAGGCATGGGCGAGCAGGATACTTTTATTGTCAGTTTCCTTGGCAGATTCCAGGATTTCCTCAATCCAGTACAGCGATTCAATGATCGATCGCGGATTCTGCATGAGCGCCGGGATTTTCAGAAGCTCTGACAGTCCGTGGCCCGCGCCATTGGATGAAGAAAAGTTATAGTCAATGACGCCGGCAAGCTGACTTGTCATGTACAGCGGCACAAAAGAACTCATCGGGAGCCCCATTGCCGCCGCTTCCATAAACAGATTCGCCTGTTTATGGCAGTAGATCGTGTCATTCTCCGTCCATACACGCTGTGCGTTCAGAACGTTCTGATTGCGCGGTGCGGCTCTTTCCAGCCACATCATGCGCTTCACATTTTCCGAAAGCGGTCTGCTTTTTGCAGGATCTCTGGACATTATTCACCCTCCTCTCCGGTATCCGCTGTGACCGTCGCATCCACGATACGGTTGTATGTATCCTCCTGCGGCAGTTCCGGCGGATCTTCCTGTATCGAGCGGAGCATGGCATCGACCTCGTCGGGCTCATACCTGTGGTTGGTATCCAGCGGTCTTGCCGGGGCAAGCCACTCCTCCCAGCTCCCGTTTCCGTCAATGCTGCGGAACGTTGATGTGTGTTTGAATACCGGCGTTCCGAAAATCTTCTTGTTGAGTTCGATTGCCTTCTGTACCTGCTCTTCGATCTCAGCAAGCTCCTGCGGTTCTTCCTCCTCTTCGGGCGGAAAGAAGTAGCTTTTGGCATCCGCCTCGAGCTTTTCCCAGCGCTCCTGTTCTTCTCTTGCAAGCATGATCTCTTCTTTTTTGTTGACCGCTCTGCCGATATAATTATCCAGGTCAAAGAGCAGGATCGGCTGTATGGTCCCGTCCTGCAATTCGATCATCACTGTCTGACACGGAATTCTATATGCGTAATCCGTATCCCAGCCCATGCTTTCATAAATGATCCTGCAAAGACAGGTTGCGCCCCTGGCTCCCGAATCCCATTCGATCGCATTCGGGTATCCTTTTTCACAGGGTCTGACCACGATCATACGCTCTACGGGATTGAACAGCAGCTCCACATATTCTGCATGCATTTTCGCTGTACAGCTCTGATTGAACGTGATCTGCTTCTGTCCGATCCGGAGCACCGGTTCATAGATCCGGCTGAACATCTCCCCGCTGACTACCTGGAAGGTTTTCACGATCTCGGCCTGCTTATGCAGGTCCTGCCGTTCCTGATTTCTTCCCTCCATCTCGTCCCTGATCTGCTGCTCCGCTTCTGTCAGCTCACGCGCGATCTGCGAGATCCCGTGATCATCCTTCAAGCCTGTAAACCTGTGTCCGCCCTCCGGCAGATAGATATTTTCAAGATCCTCATCCAGTTCCTCGTCCAGTAGTCCCATGGCGATCTGTGAAGCACGATAGTAGTCTGATGCCTCAAATCCCGCCCAGGAGCGGTTCATCGAAATAAAACCTGTCAGAACGCCGGTGTCGATGATCTGCATCGGAAGATACGCTCCGCCGTGACCGTAAGTATGGCTGTTCAGGATACGCTGCACTGCGTTCCAGACGTTCCGCGGAACAATTGCTTCGTGATGATCCGGATGATAGTACTTGTTTTTCTGGCCGGTATTTTTCTTGGACTTATGATCCTTGAAATTCGGCGTGTAGGTTTTTCTGGCAAGCACATCTCCGCAGTAACGCTCGTTACGCAGAAGGTGTGTTACGCCGGTACCCGTCCAGCTTGTGTTGTACGTGCCGTCCTTACG
>JAIKYU010000089.1 GCA_024682835.1 Lachnospiraceae bacterium
GATCTTTCTCATGACGGCCTCCTTTCCGAAGCCGTCTGATCCGGCTGATCCTCACCGGAATCCACCGGCAGAAACTCAAGGATCTCCTCCTCCTCTGTCTGTTCCTCATCCTCCAGTCCGTATACGCGACGGATCGTTTCCGACGTCTCCTCGTAGAGCGCAAGCGTCTCCTCGCCGTGCAGTGCGATTTCATCACTTAATCCGGCCTTTGCTGCCGTTTCCAGTGCCTTTGCCATTTCGGAAAGCCGCTCCGCTCCGATCATTCTTGCATTGCTCTTCAGCCCATGCACACGGATTGCATAGCCTTTCCAGTCCTGTGCTTCAACCAGTGCCCGGATCTCCCGGCGTTTTTCTGCACCGCTTTGGCCGAATTCCTTAAGCAGCGACCGGTAAAACTCACGATCATTCATGCAATAACGGAGACCGGCGGATGTCCGGATTCCCGCCTGCTGCAGCGCCCTCGCGGGATTGTTACCTGACTCGCCGGTATCCTCTGGCTGCGGTAGATCCGCATCCTCCTTCATGTGCGATTGCCGATCACCGATACGACCGGCTTTGCGCCCTCCCTCTTCATAACGAATCATGGATTTCGGCAGTTCCCTCTTTAACACCCGCTCCAGCTCCGATATTTCGATCGGCTTCGGCACAAAACCGTCAAAGCCCTCGGAGAGAAACATTTCCCTGGCGCTGGATACCGCGTTGGCCGTCAGCGCAATGATCACCATCTCACTTCCCCGTTTGCCGGCATCCGCCCGGATGTGCTTCATTGCCTCCACACCATCCATCTCCGGCATCATGTGATCCATAAACACGACGTCGAACGTCATCAGCTTACAGGTGCGAATCGCCTCCGGCCCGGAAGTGACGGTCGTAACCTCCATGCCGTAGCTTTTGAATATTCCTTCCGCCACCATGAGATTCATGCGCTCGTCATCCACGACCAGCGCGCGGACACCGGGGCAGTACATCCGCTCGGTTCTTTCCTGATCGGAGCCCTCCATATTCAGATTGTTGAGAATATTGGCAATGGGGAAGCTGCTGACCGGCTTGCGCAGAATCCGAACCGCACTGTGATCCGGCGCCCGGAAGGAAGCATCCGCAACAACAACCACTTCCACCGTCTCCGCCAGGGCCTCGACATAGTCCGGATCCATCGCATATTCCTGCGCGCCGATAAACAGATGGGTCAGCTGATAGTTGTCCCTCAGACGCTTCAGATCCTCCAGTTCATTGACCCGCATGATCGGAAAATGCAGTTCCTTTCCGATGTGCATGATCAGATCATGATAAAACTCCCTGATCTGCGGCACATCAAACCGTTCAAACCTGAGAAAGGTTGCCGCGCAGAGATTCTGCCTGTTTTCTACGGACATGCAGGGTGTGGCATCTGCGACATTCTGGGGTATGCTGACACAGGCTCTGGTGCCTTTGCCCGGTTCGCTCTGAATGGTAAAGAAGCCGCCCATGGACTCAGCGAAGCCGCTGACGATCGGCAGTCCCAGGCCCAGGCCGCCGACGTTGCGGCTGCGCCCGGAATCTCCCTGATAGAAACGTTCCAGCGCTCTTTCAATTTCCTCATTTTCCATTCCGACGCCGGTATCCGTCACTTCGATGCACAGATTGATCCCGTAGTCCCGGTTCGCTGCACACAGACGGACATAGACGCCGCCGTACCGTGTAAATTTGAGACCGTTGGCAATCAGATGCCAGAGTATTTTTCGGATCTTCACCGCATCACCGACCAGCACCGACGGAATCCCCGCATCCACATCCAGAATCAGTTCCACATTCGGCTGCATCAACAGACGCACCTGCGCAATCAGATCATTCACCAGGGAAATGATCATATAGGACTCTCCGGTCACCGCGAGCTTTTTCATATCAATCTCGGTATAGTCCAGAATATCCCCGATCTGCTCGGCCACGCGCTGTCCCGCATCGGTGATCGCACCGATATCCCCCAGAAGATCCGGATCAACGGTCTTATCCTTCATGACTGTAGATAAACCGATCACCGCATTGATCGGCGTGCGGATTTCATGAGATACATTGGCCAGGAAATCGTCCACACGGTGGGTTGCTTCCGTCAGTTCCCGGATTTCCTCCTCCGAGCGGCGCAGAATCAGTCCCCATTTGTTGATGATTTTGCCGGCCGCCCAGCCGGCCATAGTGATCAGCATAAAATGAAGGAGCGTCCGCGTCACCATGAGAGAATCCACCGGTTCTCCAGCCGAGCAATATACCGCCACGTCATAGCCCATGGTCAGACAGTAGGTTCCGACACACAGAACGATCAGAGCCGGAATTCCGGTCATGCTGTACAGCATAATGACGACAGCCATCACGGCGGCAATATCAAACATGCTTGTCACATGGATCCCGTAGAAGAAAAAGGTCAGCATCATGAAGATGCTGTAGAACCAGATCCGGTAATACTCAGGCACACTCTGCGTCGCATGCATGATCCAGGCAGTGATTACGCCTGTCACAATGATCGGAATTGCCCATTTTTCCCAGTCAAGCAACAGCGCTTCCCCGACGAGAACCGCGGAAAACAGGGTATAACTCATCAGTATCATCAGGTGCGAAGCCTGAAACAGCGCGTTATTCTTCGATTGATGCTCCATGTTGTTACCGTTTCCTTAATTGATCCGCACAAGACCCCAGGACAGCCATCCCCAACGGCTCTCCCTGCCGTCCCCATCCGTGAGCCGGATACTCCTGCGTCCGGTACCGGGAATCTCCTCTCCCTCCGCCATCCGCAAAACCCTTCCGCCGAGAGCGGAACTCATCCAGATCGGATGATACCTCCCGTCTCCGCGCTTTTCGTAGATATACAAATGCTGGGAAAGCCCGGTTTCATCATGCTCCACCCAACTGGGGTGATGCATGCCGTAGCTGCCGCGCTTCCAGACGAGCAAAATCCGTTCCTGCACGCCGTCGCCGTTCAGATCCAGAAGGAGTCTCTGCTGCACAAGACAGGCTCCCGAAAAATAGAGCACCAGCGAAAGAGCAGCGCACACGACCAGAACAGCCTCAAGCCTTTTCTTCATCCGCACGGCAGCAAAGCCCCGGCTCTCATCGTCTAATCAAACTGGTAAAACACCCGGTAATCCATGG
>JAIKYU010000124.1 GCA_024682835.1 Lachnospiraceae bacterium
TGACTTATCTGGAGTATAAGAAGCATATCGAATTCGGAAAAGAGGAATACGATTACATCGACAGGTATTGCCATGAGAAGCCTATCGACTGGATGGCCTCACCCTGGGATATGGTGAGCCTTCGGTTTTTGCTGGAGTATAATGTGCCATTTATCAAGATTGCATCCGCATCGCTCACAAATCTGGAAATGCTTCGCGAAGCGGCAAGATCGGGGCGTACGTTGGTAGTGTCTACCGGAATGAGCACCTGGGAGGAGATTGACAACGCTGTTGACGTTCTAGAGAAAGAGGGAAAAGGAAACTATATTCTCCTACATACAAATTCGACATATCCCGCTGATAATAAAGATCTGAATCTGAAGATGATGGATACCTTAAGAGAAAGATACGGGTGTCTGGTGGGATACAGCGGACATGAACTTGGTGTAGAACCTAGTGTCTTAGCAGCTTGTATGGGAGCGTGCCTGATCGAAAGACATATAACCTTGTCCCATGATATGTGGGGATCAGATCAGAAAGCCAGCCTGACGGTGCATGCTATGAGCATGCTCCATGACAGAATTGTAGCGATCCCTGAGGTTCGCGGTACAGGAGAACGGATTCTGACTGAGGCAGAACTTGCAGTACGTAAAAAGCTGCGCGGGTAAATCACGTAACGGTTACAGAGAAACCATTAAAGGAAGAGGAAATGAACGTAGCATTTATTCCTGTACGGGGAGGAAGCAAATCCATTCCCCTTAAGAACATAAAACCCATATGTGGGAAACCGTTGGTATACTGGACCGTGAAAGCGGGCTGTGCCTGTAAATATATTGACAGGGTATATGTTGCAACCGATAGCAAGGAGATCCGGGAGACGGTCGAAGCATTTCGAGAAGGTGAGGAGGCAGAACTTTTCGCGAAATGCGAGGTGATCGGTCGCTCGGAGGAATCGGCCTCCGACACGGCTTCGACTGAGAGCGCTATGCTGGAATTCGCCCAGTCGTACGATTTCGACAATTGTGTCCTGATCCAGGCGACTTCTCCACTTTTGCAGGCGGAAGATCTAAATCGTGGATTTCAGATTTTTGAGGAACCGGATACGGATTCAGTGCTGTCTGTAGTCAGACAGAAGCGCTTTCATTGGGGGACAGATGCGAACGGGTATGCGCATCCGACAAATTACGATGTTTTTCACCGGCCGAGGCGGCAGGAATTTGATGGTTATCTAGTGGAAAACGGAGCTTTTTATATTACTTCCAAAGCGGCTCTTAGCGAGACGAAAAATCGTGTATCCGGTAGGATCAGGGTTGTAGAGATGAATGAGGACAGTTTTTTTGAAATCGACGAACCCAGTGATTGGATCATAATCGAAGCGCTGATGAAGAAAGGTAGGGAGCTGTCGAGAGCTTAATGCATAACCGTGCAGATGCTTTTGGAAACGGGAGGTATGGGGAATTGAACAAAAGAAATCAGCAGATTGATGAAATAGAAAAGAAATGGGATAAGCTGACATCAACAGCTAATGCGGATGCCAGTTGTCAGGTTCAATATGTATCCGAGTTGGAACAGCTGTTTACGGCGGTGGCTGATTTCATGGATACCTCCGCTGCAGCCGGGGATATGAAAATGGTGTCGAATCTGGCAGCAGGGCTGGTACCAAAGATGAGGGTTCTGTCCGGGTCGATTGAGCGCATGATTGCGGCGACAAATGAAATGAATACTAATTTGTCTGCGGCGTATGATGAGATCTATCGTTTGAAAAAGTATAAAGTAGACTATGTGGCTCATATTTCTGCGATGCATTATGCCAATGCAGGTGATTATATTCTTGCAAAGTCCTTGCGAAAACTGATTGAACATTCCCGGGGAGAGATCGAGTGGGAATCCGAGAAAGTTTCTGATCCGGTAACAGAGTTATCATTAGAGGTTTATAATCGGTCTAGAGGTCTGATTATAGGCGGCGGAGGATTGCTCCTCAGTGACAGTAATCCAAACTCTGTTTCAGGGTGGCAGTGGGCCTGCCCTATTGATCTGATGGAGAAGATCGAGGTTCCAATCTATGTGCTTGGAGTCGGATATAATCGGTTTCGCGGACAGGATGAATTCTCCCAGTGTTTTACAGATAACCTTCGTTGCCTGGTGCGGAAAAGCTCCATATTTGGACTCAGAAACTATGGATCCATCAAGGCGGTAAGACAGTATCTTCCGGATGAATTGGCGGAAAAAGTGATCTATCATCCCTGCGCTACAACTGTGATTTCAAAACTCTATGAGATTCCGGCGAAACAGGAAGGCTGTATGATCGGTATCAATTGTGCTTTTGACCGCGCAGATCGACGTTTTGGCGGAGAAGAAAACATGAATCGAGTGATCCGATCGCTTGCGGAGACTGTGCGGAATCTAAAAAACAGATATCATGCTACGATCCTTTGCTATATTCATTGCATGCAGGATGAAGTGGTGATCAATGTTCTTCGCAAAGAGGGGGTGGAAGCTACTCCGGTTAACCTGATCGGCAGGGATGAGCAGTACATGATTGAATGGTATGCGAAGGCGGATCTGGTGCTGGGGATGAGAGGTCATTCTCAGATGGTTGCGTATGGCGTCGGAACTCCGGCCATCAGCCTGATCAGTCATGACAAGATGCGGTGGTTCTTGGACGATATTGACCACGCAGAGTGGGGAGTCGAAATGGCGGATGAGCATTTCGGGGAGATATTGATGGAGAAGGCTGTTTATATGCTTGAACATTCCGCGCAGATCAAACATGAGATTGAAGAGTCCAAAGAAAAGTTGTGGGAGATTTTGAACGCGAACGTGGCCAAAATGAATCTGTAAAGCCGGGCGAGAGGTGATATGTCTGAATGAAGGAAATCGAAGGCATCCGGGAAGTGATCGATCGGGACGGGGGCAGAATCACACAGGACCTTGTCCTTCTGATGAAGAATCTGGAAAAGATTTATTCGGGACTGGACGAAGAGCAGAAAGGGAGTTTCTGTGAGGAATTGGAGCATGTGTTGGAAGAGAGCTCCGGTGGGCAGAAACTTCTTTTCTGTACATTTCTGTGTGTTCTCACGCTTGACAGAAAGTATCTGCATTTGACTCAGGAAATTGTTTTGACGGATCCTTCACTTACCGTAGAGAATTGTTATTATTTATACCAAAGGCTTATGCGGATCCTCTTTATCCACAGTGAACTGGCGGATCATGATGCTATCCTGAACCAGTGGAAGATTCTCAGAGATGTTGTGGATTCATATGCATACGCATTAGAAAATGATCTCGGACAAGATTTATCCTATATCCCACGAAATAACAGAAATAAAGGGTTCATAATTGTTTTGATAGGGCAATTTCTGGCGGCGAGCCATGCCCCCAGCGGAATTGCACTGGATCGTTGCAGGATTCTTCAAAAGCGGCTAAACAAACGAGTTATGCTGATCAATGTTGCCGATACGTTAACTCCGGTCGGGGCTGTTCCGACATGGATGGGGGGCGTTGGCAGTTATATCCCGCAGTATAGCAGCATGGATAGTATAG
>JAIKYU010000136.1 GCA_024682835.1 Lachnospiraceae bacterium
TCTGCGTCTCCGCCGTATAGCCAAGCATTCGGGTGAGTGACCGTGCATCCGCCCCGTTCTTCATCAGATGTGCCGCAAAGGAGTGACGAAGCATTCCCGGTGACACTTCTTTCCGGATGCCAGCCTCGTCTGCGTAATGCCGCACCAGCTTCCAGACACTCTGGCGGCTCAGGCTCTTTCCGCGGCTGTTCACAAACAGAGGTGCTACGGCAAGGGGTGACACATACCGGTCACGTCCCTGCCCGATCCAGATTAAGAGCGCATCCCGCGCCTTTTCCCCGAACGGGATTTCCCTCTGTTTCTCTTTCTTTCCCTTTTGTCCTTTTGTTTCCGGTGTTTGTTTTTCCGAGCGGATACGGACGATGGCAGAGCGCAGATCAATATCGCCCGGATAAAGAGCCACCAGTTCCCCGACTTTCAGTCCCGATGCATAGAGCAATTCGAGGATTGCCCGGTCGCGTCTGCCGAGGGCCGACTTCGTATCCGGGGCTGCCAGGAGTCTGTCCACCTCCTCTGCGGTCAGGATCTCGGGACGGACTCTCCTGATTTTCGGCTGCTCCAGGCTGTCGGTCAGATTGCGCTGCACGTCGTCATTTTCCACAAGAAACCGGAAGAAAGCGCGCACGGAAGACATATGCCTCGCCAGCGTCGTTTTCGCCGTATTCTCCCGTTCCAAAGCAAAGAAGTAATCAGCGACCATTTCCTCTGTCATCTGATCCGGACTATTCGCTCCCCTCTCCTCCATCTCGGCGGCAAAACGGGTCAGATCCCGCCGGTAAGCAGCAACGGTGTTGTCTGAAGCATTCCGGATCACGGTCAGATATTCAAGGAAGCTGTCAATGTTCTTTTTCATATTCAGCCTGCTGTCCTATCCGTCGGTTCCAGGCAGGCCGATCAGAGAAGTCTGACTTCATCGGCAGCTTCCTGCAGTCTGTTGTAGACAGGCAGGCAGTCGAGTGTAGAAAAATAGTCCATCGGTGTCTGTGCCCGCCGGATCATCTCCGCTTCCCCGTTTTCACGCAGAAGGACCTCCGCACTCTTGAGTTTCCCGTTGTAGTTGTAACCCATGGAAAAGCCGTGTGCGCCGGTGTCATGGATAAACAGAAGATCCCCCCGTTCGATCCTCGGAAGCTTTCTGTCAATGGCAAACTTGTCATTGTTCTCACAAAGAGAACCCACCACATCATAGACGTGATCCGCCGCTTCTTCCTCTTTACCGAGCACCGTGATATGATGGTATGCACCATACATTGCCGGGCGCATCAGATTTACCGCGCAGGCATCCACACCGATGTATTCCTTGTAGATATGCT
The DNA here is from genome assembly GCA_024682835.1 of Lachnospiraceae bacterium. Taxonomy (GTDB): domain Bacteria; phylum Bacillota; class Clostridia; order Lachnospirales; family Lachnospiraceae; genus Butyrivibrio. Next base: position 1,314 of record JAIKYU010000136.1, read on the forward strand.
TTTCATGGATCGCCCTTGTCACCAGCGCACCGTACGGTCCTGTCATGAACCGCCCCATTTCCGCATAGATGGCAACCTCACGAAGTCCCGCAGGAATCAGAATCTGCTCATATTTCTCCCGGACGCCACGGCCGATCTCCTGAATATCATTTCCCTCCTGTTCCGGCTGATAGGGAATCCCGACGCCTCCTGAGAGATTGATAAAGTCAAGCGCCACGCCGGTGATATCCCGAATTTCCACCGCCAGTGCAAAAAGGTCTCCCGCCAGCTTCGGATAGTACTCATTTGTCACCGTGTTGCTTGCGAGAAAGGCATGCATTCCGAATCGCTTTACCCCGCGGTCCTTCAGGATCCGGTATCCCTCCAGCAGCTGATCTCTGGTCATTCCGTATTTCGCATCACCCGGGTTGTCCATGATACCGTTGCTCATCTGAAAAACGCCGCCCGGATTGTAACGCAGACTGATCGTGTCGGGAAGACGTTTAAGTGTGTTATTCAGATAATCTATGTGCGTAAAATCGTCAAGATTGATAATCGCACCGATCCGGTCCGCATAAAGGTATTCCCCCGCCGGTGTCTCATTGGAGGAAAACATGATTTCCTCCTTTCCCTCCCCTACCGCATGCGCCAGCATCAGTTCCGTCATGGATGAGCAGTCAAAGCCTGCCCCTTCCTCCATAAGCAGACGCATGATCTCCGGATTCGGTTCAGCCTTGACGGCAAAGTATTCCTTAAATCCGGGGTTCCAGTCAAAGGCCGCCCGAACCCGGCGCATGTTTTCGCGTATTCCTCTCTCATCATAGAGATGAAACGGTGTGGGAATTTTCTCTGCGATCTGTTCCGCCTTCTCCTTCGTAACAAACGGTTTTTTCATAGTCGTTCCTTTCTTTTCTACCCATCCTGCCCGCCGGATCGTTTAGCTGATTCCGATTGCGGTATCTTTCATGTTTTCATGGACATTTTCAATCTGCCAGTCAATAGGGGGTTCCCCGTGCGCAGTCAGAAAAGCGTTGCACTGACTGAAATGTCTGCATCCGAAGAATCCACGGTATGCAGACAGGGGACTCGGATGCGGAGCTTTGAGAATCAGAAATCCCGGATTTGTCAGCCGTGCCGCCTTCAGCTGTGCCGGCCGTCCCCACAACATACATACAATGGGTCGATTCTCCCTGTTGACCGCATCGATCACCGCGTCGGTAAAGGTCTCCCATCCTCTGCCCTGATGGGAAAAGGCCTGATGCGCCCGCACAGTCAGCAGGGTATTAAGCAGCAGCACGCCCTGATCCGCCCATTTTTTCAAATAACCATTGTTCGGAATCGCAAGCCCGAGATCGTCATGCAGCTCCTTGTAAATGTTTTGCAGGGAGGGCGGGATTTCCCGCTGATTCCGGGGCACGGAAAAGCAGAGACCATGCGCCTGATTCGGTTCGTGATAGGGGTCCTGTCCGAGAATCAGCACACGCACGCTGTGCAGCGGTGTGTAATGCAGTGCGTTAAAAATATCCTCCGACGGAGGATAAACGACATGCTTCTCATACTCCTGACGCACAAAACGATAAAGATCGGCATAATACGGCTTTTTGAATTCGCCGGCCAACGCTTCCTGCCAGTCACCACTGATCATTCCCACGGATTTCTGCCTCCGTCCACCGGACAGGGTCTGACCGGAACCTTCTTTTCGCGCAGATAATCCTTGACCTCACGAATCGTGAGCTCCTTATAATGGAAAAGGGAAGCTGCGAGTGCGGCGTCTGCGCATCCCTCCGTAAGCACTTCTCTGAAGTGTTCACAGTTTCCCGCACCTCCCGATGCGATGACCGGGATTCCGGCGCAGGAAGCAACCGCCTTTGTCAGCTCCATATCATAACCGTTTTTGGTGCCGTCACCGTCCATGCTGGTGAGCAGGATCTCTCCCGCTCCCCGTCTCTCAGCCTCACGGGCCCATCTCAACGCGTCAATACCCGTGTCAATCCGGCCGCCGGCCTTGAATATGTTCCAGGATTTCCCATCCGCGTTGCGTTTCGCATCAATGGCAACAACGATACACTGGGAACCGAATTTTTCTGCGCCTTCGCTGATCAGCTCCGGGTGATCGATCGCTGCGGAATTCACAGCGACCTTATCGGCACCCTCGCGCAAAATGGAGCGGATATCCTCGACGCTTCTGATTCCGCCGCCGACCGTAAAGGGAATAAAAACCCGTTCTGCCACACGCCGGACCATATCAGAAACAATTTCCCGTTTATCCGAGGTGGCTGTGATGTCAAGAAAGACCAGTTCATCCGCTCCCTCACGAGAATAGGCCTCTCCGACGCTCACCGGATCTCCGGCATCACGCAGGGATACAAAATTGATTCCCTTGACCACTCTGCCATCCTTCACGTCCAGGCAGGGAATGATTCGTTTCGTCAGCATAAATCATACACCTCAAAGATGATTGATAAAATGATGAAGAAGAGACAGGCCAAACGGACCGCTCTTCTCCGGATGAAACTGACAGGCAAAGAGATTGCCTTTTTCCACGGCTGCATGCACGGTAACTCCGTACTCACAGGTCGCGGATACGATCGAAGAATCAGATGCCTCAAGATAGTAGGAGTGGACAAAATAGGCATACGGCTCTCCCGTAACGGCAGCCGCGTTTTGAAGCAGATTATCGTCAAAAAAACGGCCGCTGCGGGGAAACTCCAGCCTGTTCCAACCGATCTGAGGTACCTTGCGCCCCTCTCCGTCGGGAAGCCGTCTGATTCTGCCCTGAAGGACGGACAGTCCGTCTACCCCGGGCGATTCCTCACTGCTTTCAAAAAGAAGCTGCAGTCCAAGACAGATTCCCAGAAACGGAACCTGTCTGTCGATAACCTGACGGATGGCTGTATCAAGCCCGTGTGTATTCAGTTTGGACATCGCGTCGCCAAATGCACCGACTCCCGGCAGAATTACCCGGTCAGCACGAAGAATCTCCTCCGGATCGTCCGTGACAAGAATCCTCATATCTTCCGGTTTCAAAAGACGGACGGCGGTCTCCACACTTTTGATATTGCCGGCATCATAATCAATAATTACCAGATTTTTCTGTTGATCAACCGTCATTTTTCCGACCCCGTGATCGCCTGCAGACGCCTGGTATACTCCTCACTGTCCGTCAAATCAATCAGTTCCTGCGCATCCGTGAGCGTAAGTCCAAACTCTTCAGACAGGAAATACGTGATATTCTCATAGATCTGGGTAACCGGTCCGCTCACATTATACGCTTCCGCAGTCGCATAGATCTGATGGTACGTCTGTATCCCCTTCAACAGTGTATTCAACGCATCCGTGGGGCGTCCGACCATCATATACCTGGAGTAGGCATTCTGATAGCGCTGCATCGAATAAACCAGCCAGGACTGCTGGAACCGCGTCATGTCTTCACTGTTCAGCTTTTTGCCGTAGTAATACTCGTAGGCCGACTTGTAATCTCCGCGGGAATACGCGGATCTTGCATCACTGATCGCATTTGTTTCAGGCAACAGGATCGACGGCATCAAAAGCAGCACGCCGAGTGTAATGGCAAATGCAAACGCCAGTATAAACCGACTGGGAGGAATGCGCTTGACCGGAGGTCCGGCAGGCTTTTCCTTCTTGGGTTTTTTGGGCTTTTCCTTCTTCGGTTTTGGCTGTTTCTTTGGCTTTTCTTTTTTCGGTTTCTTTTCTTTCTTCTTCTTTTCCTTCTTGGCTTTCTTTGCGCCGTCATCCTCCTTGGGTTTCCCGTCGAGTTCCTCCAGAATCCTCTGGTTCTCGTCCGACAGGCTGGCCAGCGCGTCGGCATCGCTGCCGTTTGCAGCCGTTTCTTCCATATCCTCAACGGATTCCGTCAAAGCACGAATAATACGCTTGAGCAGGCTCTCCTTTTTTAATTTGATATGCTTCGCAGCTTCCTCGGGATCGAGCTCCTGAATGCCCTCGGGCAGCCCGTCCAATTCGTCCCCGCTCTTCTTTTTCTTTTTGAATCGCGCAAGGAGTCTCGCAAAGAATCCCGGTTTCTTCTCCTTCTGTTCTCCGTCGGCTTCCGCATCTCCGTCTGATACGCCAAGAAGGGACGCAATATCATTTTCGATTGCCTCCTCCGTGGCTTCTGTGGGCGGCTCTTCCATCTCGCCGGCTATGATGCTTGCGATCTCGTCAGCGTCGGCGCTGTCAGTATCCGACTCCGCGGGCAGATCGATCGACGGAGATTCCGTTTGCGCATCCGATCCCTCTCCGTCGCCGCTCAGCAGCTGATTCATCAATGCATCAATTTCCGCAACGGCATCCTCTCCGCCTTCCGCCCCTTCGTCAGGGTTTTCATCCGGAATTGCGGCTGCCGCCTTGGGTAACTCTTCCCCATTCAGCAGCGCGGCGATTTCCGCCTGCGTCATGGTATCATTCTCATTACCCTGATCCAGAACAGACTCCGGCTCCGGCATCGCAGGTACAGGTTCCGGTTCCGGCTCAGGTGCAGGTTCCGGTTCGGGTGCAGGTTCCGGTTCGGGTGCGGCTTCCTCGGCGGGCGCGGAATCTCCTCCACCGTTCATTGCCGCAAAAAGCGCCGCAATATCATCCGGATCCATCTTCGCGTTCGGATCGCCCGACAGCTCCGGCATCGCGGGCGCAGGCGCCGGTTCAGGTGCAGGTGCCGGTTCGGGTTCAGGCTCAGGTGCAGGTTCCGGTTCGGGTTCAGGTTCCGGTTCGGGTGCGGCTTCCTCGGCGGGCGCGGAATCTCCTCCACCGTTCATTGCCGCAAAAAGCGCCGCGATATCATCCGGATCCATCTTCGCGTTTGGATCGCCCGACAGCTCCGGCATCGCAGGTGCAGGTTCCGGTTCGGGTGCGGCTTCCTCGGCGGGCGCGGAATCTCCTCCACCGTTCATTGCCGCAAAAAGCGC
>JAIKYU010000053.1 GCA_024682835.1 Lachnospiraceae bacterium
ACAATGGCAGGAAGAACAGATAGCGTTCAGGTGCTATGGAAAATCATGCAGATGCTCGAGGGCGACCAGGTGGAGAGCAGCCTGTCCGACGCCCTGGAGGAGCTCCTTAAAGCGGTCGGTGCCAGGTCCGGTGCCGTGTGGCTCAAGAACAGGGACACATCGAATATCTACAGTATCGTGTCCTCCGGAGAGAGCAATGTGTCCGGGTTTTCCATCGAGTTCGGTCAGGGCCTGATCGGAGGTGTCTGCGACGGAAAAGAGCCGGTGGACATTCCCGACACTCTTGCCGACGAGCGGTTCCCTGCGGGAAAGGATGAGATCACGGGCGTGGAGTTTAAAAACGCCTATTGCATGCCCATGATCCTGAGACACGAACCCGTCGGATGCGTCGAGATTTTTGACAGGACCGTGCCGGCTTTTTCAGAGGATGATGTGTATCTGATCAGATCCTTTGCGGGTCTTACCGCCCTGGTCATTGATGAGCATGGCTACAGCTACGCGCCTGACCTTGAAAAGAAGGTGATCATGTCCCTGAGGGGGATCACCAAGGACTATCCGTCCGGTATGGACGTTTTGCACATCCTGAAGGGTGTGGATCTGGATGTATACGAGAATGAGCTTCTTGTCATATTGGGAGAAAGCGGATGCGGCAAGTCCACCCTTTTAAATATCATTGGAGGGATGGACTCGCTTACGACCGGGGAGATCCGGGTTGACGGCAGGGACTTTTCCCATCCTACGGAAAAGGAGCTGATCGATTTCAGAAGGGACTACATCGGGTTTATCTTTCAGGCCTACAATCTGATGCCCAATCTTACGGCGCTGGAAAACGTCAGGTTCATTGCGGAGATATGCAAAAACCCCGGAGACCCTGCGGAGGCCATCGATATGGTCGGCCTCACCGAGAGAGCCGACAACTACCCGTCCATGATGAGCGGAGGTCAGCAGCAGCGGGTGTCCATCGCAAGGGCCATCGTCAAGCGTCCGAGGCTGATTCTGGCAGACGAGCCCACCGCGGCCCTGGACTTTACCACCGGCCAGGAGGTTCTGGCGCTCATCGAGAAGCTGATTGTCGAGAAGATGACCACCGTCGTCATGGTCACACACAACGTGGAGATTGCCAAGATGGCCAACCGGGTGGTGCGGGTCAGAAACGGCAGGATTGCCAGTATACGTGTGAACGCGTGGCCGATGCACGCGGCGGATCTTGTATGGTGATGCGCCGGGACGATAAGAATCCATCCCCGCACATCCCCTCACTTCTTTTAGTTTCTTTTAAGGTTTATATGTTACCCTTTCCCGCGAAAACGACGACGCGCGTTTTTATTACTGCGCACCGGAAGATCTCAGGCCGGTGCAGAAAGGCGAAAACCCATGCAATACCGACACGAATGGAAGCATGAAATCAACCGATCGGAGCTCATTGCCATCAGACAGCGTCTGCGGGCGGTGGCACAGACGGACCCCCATGCCGTTGACGGCAAATATTCGATCCGGAGCCTCTATTTCGACAACCCGAAGGACAAGGCGCTCCGGGAGAAAATCGACGGCGTGAACATGCGTGAGAAATTCCGCATCCGCTTCTACAACGGGGACACCTCCGTCATCCATCTGGAAAAGAAAAGCAGGGTAAACGGACTCGGCACCAAGTTTTCCGCTCCGCTCACAAAAGAGGAGGCCGGAAGGATCGCGGAGGGAGACATTGACTGGATGCGGGAGTCCGCTCATTCGCTCATTCAGGAGCTCTACAGCAAAATGCGCTATCAGCAGCTGCGTCCGCAAACCATCGTGGATTACACGAGAGAACCCTACATCTACCCGCCCGGCAACGTGCGCGTGACCTTTGACTATGATATCCGCACGGGGCTTCGGTCAACAGATTTCCTGAATCCTTCCTGCACAACGATCCCAGCGGGCGATGCCCCGGTCATCCTCGAAGTGAAATGGGACGCCTTCCTGCCGGACATCATCCGCGCCTGCCTGCAGACACCCAACTGCCGCGCCGGTGCGTTTTCCAAATATGCACAATGCAGAATCTACGGATAGCGATCCGGTATGACAAGATGACAGGATCGGCCCAGACCGGTGTAAGTCAAATCTATAGCAACGTTTAGTAAAGGAGGAGAAAAAATGAGTTTCAAAGACATCTTCAAATCAAGCTTTCTGGAAAATGTGACCTCGGTGAGCGTCCTCGACATGGCGCTGGCTCTTTTGCTCGCGTTCTGTGTAGGGCTGTTCATCTTTTTTATCTACAAAAAGACCTATAGCGGCGTGATGTTCTCCTCGTCCTTCGGCGTGACCCTCATTGCGCTCACCATGATCACCACCCTCGTGATTCTGGCGGTCACCTCCAACATTGTGCTGTCTCTCGGCATGGTCGGCGCGCTCTCGATCGTCCGCTTCCGGACAGCCATCAAGGAACCGCTGGACATCGCTTTCCTTTTCTGGTCGATCGCAGCGGGCATTGTCCTGGCAGCCGGCCTGATCCCGCTTGCAGTCTTCGGCTCGGTGATCATCGGAATCGTGCTGCTTGTTTTTGTCAACAGAAAGAGTGTCACCAATCCCTATATCGTGGTTGTGGAGTGCACCGATGCGGAAAGCGAAAGGAAGGCTGTCTCTTTTCTTAAGGAGCACACGGTCAAGTCGGTGGTAAAGAGCAAGACCGCCCGCAAGGGACAGATCGAACTCAATCTGGAGATCCGGCTGAAGGGAGAGGATACGGACTTCATCAACACCCTCGCCGATATGGAGGGCGTCGGCAGTGCGGTTCTCGTGAGCTATAACGGCGATTATATGGGGTGATTTCATGTCAGCAAGCATAATCATCAATAGAATCTGTGTCGCAGCCATTATTCTTGCCCTTCTGTTTTCCGTCCTTTTCATGAACGGGCAGGCGCTCGGTATCCGGCAGGCATCGCGCAGCAACAGCTATGAAGACCTGCTGTTTGACACCTCGCGTGTGCACACCATCGACCTGGTCATGGAGGACTGGGACGGATTTCTGGAGAGCTGCGAAAACGAGGAATATCAGGTGTGCACGGCGGTCATAGACGGCGAGAGCATCAACAATGCCGCGATCCGCGCCAAAGGCAACACATCGCTCTCCAGCGTAAAAAACATGGATTCCAGCCGCTACAGCTTCAAGCTTGAATTTGATCATTTCGACGACTCGCTCACCTATCACGGTCTCGACAAGCTTTGCCTGAACAACATCATCCAGGACAACACCTATATGAAGGACTATCTGACCTACCGTCTGATGGGCGCCTTCGGTGCCGTGGCGCCGCTGTGCAGCTATGTCTGGATCACGGTTAACGGCGATCCGTGGGGGCTTTATCTCGCGGTGGAGGCGATAGAGGATTCCTTTCTGCAGCGCAACTACGGCAGTCATACCGGTGAGCTTTACAAGCCGGACAGCATGAGCATGGGCGGCGGACGCGGAAACGGAAAAGAATTCAGCCTCTCCGATTTCCTGGAGAAAATGACGGATGATGAATCCGATTCAGAGGAGCAGGCAGAGGCTTCTGCGGATTCGGCGAAGGGCTCCGGTGATCAGTCGGGTCGAAGCACGGATTCCTCCGAAAGGCCGGAGCGGCCGGACGGACAGACGAGCCGGGATGGCAGTTCCGGAGACTTCAGCGGAAAAGGCGGCTTTGGTGGCTTTAGCAGAAAGGGCGGTCCTGAAGGCTTTAGTGAAAAGGGCGGCCCCGGCGGCGGTGGGTTCGGCGGTATGGGCAGCACGGACGTCAAGCTCGCCTATACGGATGATGATTTCGATTCCTACAGCAACATCTTTGACAGCGCGAAAACCATGGTCAGCCAGACCGACAAAAAACGACTGATCGCATCCATCAAACAGATGAACGAACAGACCGATCTGGAAGAGGTCGTGGATATTGAGGAAGTGATCCGCTACTTTGTTGTGCACAATTTCGTCGTCAACGGCGACAGCTACACGGGGACCATGGTGCACAACTACTATCTCCACGAGGGAGACGGTATCCTGCAGATGATCCCCTGGGACTACAACCTTGCGTTCGGCACCTTCCAGGGCGGCAGCGATGCTACCAGCTCTGTCAACACCCCGATCGACACGCCGGTTTCTTCGATGGGCGGGCCGATGGGCGGATTTGGCAAAGGCCGTTCCGACAAAGAGACGGAAGGAACCGGATCCGAAGCGAACGGGGATGCCCGGGCAAACACAAACGCCGACGACCAGTCCGACCGTCCGATGTGGGCCTGGATTGCTGAGAATGAGGAATATCTGCAGCGGTATCACAGGCTTTTTTCCGAATTTCTTTCTACTGTCGACCGTGATGCGATCATTCAGGAAGCCTATGCGCTGATCGCGCCCTATGTGGCAGAGGATCCGACCGCCTTCTGCACCGCTGAGGACTTTGAGACAGCCGTTCCCGTTCTCAGTGAATGGTGCAGCCTCCGCGCACAAAGCGTACGCGGCCAGCTGGACGGCACGATCCCTTCGACTACCTCGGGACAGAGTGCGGATGACAGCGCGCTCGTAGATGCCTCGCACGTTGCGACCTCTGAGCTGGGAAGCATGGGCGGCGGCATGGGTGGCGGCCCCGGCGGCGGATTTCCCGGTGGATTCGGGAAAAGCAGGGAAAGTGAAGACAGCGACGACGAGGATGAGACGACCGCGACGGAGGGCGAAATGCCTGATTTTGGCGACATGCCCGACTTTAGCGAAATGAGCCCGCCGGATGGGGAAATGCCCGATTTTGGCGGGATGACGCCGCCGGATGGCGAAATGCCGGACTTTGGCGGGATGACCCCGCCGAATGGCGACACGCCCGATGCTGGCGGATTTCCGGGTGGTCAGTTCCCCGGCATGGAGAACATGTCATCCGCAGGCTACGGCACAGACACCTGGATCCTGCTTGGCGCCTCCGTACTGGTTCTGATAGCCGGAATCGTGATTGCTGCCGCCTTCCGGCGGAGAAGATATTGATCAAAGATCACGATATTTGACACGCGAAAGAAAATGGAAAAATCTTGACAAAGCCCCTCCATGTAATAGAGTGTATTACATGGAGGGCTTTGTTATGGCTATCTCACTGAGACTCGATGACGCGGAAGCAGTGCTTGTGCGTGATTATATGGAAAAAATAGAAGATGAATATGATCTGCAGGCCTATGAGAAAGCGATCGCGGAATATCGTAGCGATCCGGTCGCCTATTCGCTGGATCATGTGGAAAAGGAACTGGGGCTTGTATGAGCTATCATGTAGAGTTCTATAAACGATAACAGGGTCAGGGGGAGAAGAGCGATGATTTCACTGGATATGAAGGATCGTGTCGTACTGATCACAGGAGCCAGCGGGCAGCTGGGACGCGTGATGACAAGGAAATTCGCCGATTGTCATGCGGATGTGATCATCCATTACAACAGCAATGCGGAGAAGGCGCAGAGTCTGGCAAAGGAAGTGCGTGACATGGGCCGCAAAGCATATGTCGTCAGGGCCGACGTCACGGATCGGGAGAGTGTTTTCCACATGCGGGATGAGATCCGTGAAAACTTCGTCCTTCCGGACATTATCGTGGATAACGCCGTGATTCAGTATGACTGGAAATCCCTGCTGGAGCAGGACCCGGCGGACTATTACAGTCAGTTTGAAAGCTGTGTGATGCAGACGGTCTATATGGCAAAGGCGTTTGCACCGCAGATGCAGGAGAAGCACTGGGGGCGGATCATCTGTACCAATACCGAATGCGCGGCGATGGCGGAAGAAAACTGCAGTGCCTATACCTCTGCAAAGAGAGGACTGGACGGTATCGTCCGGGTCCTGGCCAAGGAGCTCGGAAGCGACGGCATCACGGTCAATCAGGTCGCTCCCGGCTGGACGATCAGTGAGAAGGATCGGACGGATCACTCTGAGGTGAATGAATCGTATGATAAAACCGTACCGCTCAGAAGAAGGGGAACGGATGATGAGATCGCGAATATGGTGGTCTTTCTCGCCTCTGATCTTGCCTCCTTCACCACAGGAGCCTACATCCCGGTGAGCGGCGGAAGGGTCATGCCGGCGATATGACAAAAAGAGCATTTCTTAGCACTGCTTCCTAAGTGGATCAGGAAGAATCTGATCATCTGGCAAGCTCTTCAAATGCTGCCCTGTGCTCGTTAAGAATCCTGTTCGCAACGAACGCAAGCCTCTCGTCTTCGGTCATTATATCTGCACCTTTTCTTATGCGGATATTCTCAGCGGAGAGGCCTTCTATGCTGCCTCCATATGCACTGAAAAGATCCTCAAGATCGATGAATTCCTCCTCAAGATAAATCGTCCCGTCCGTATTTTTGTAATATGTATCTATATGAGCGACTTTACCATCCGACAGCCGGATCAATTCCTTGAATGCAACAAGAACAGATATAGGTCTTTCATCGAAACTCCGAGTCTCTTAGACAGACAATACATACATTGCTTTTCCCTTATCTGCTTCTACGACACTCTGACCGTCAGGGTCGTCTTTTTCCCGCTTCCGTCGTTGGCGGCAATGGTGATCTTTGCGGTGCCGGTTCCCTCTGGTATGAGCCAGAGAAGATTGCAAAAGAGCTCGTCACTGAAACTCACATTCGCCGATACGACACCGGGATTGCTGCTGGTAACAGTCAGCTCGCTTTCAACGGTGCCCCAGTATTGTTCTGTCCGGCCGTCATAGCCCTTAGAGGAACGCAGACCCAGAACAACATAGCGTTCCTCACTCCAGGGATCTTCGGAAGCCTTCAGCTGCAGGATGCCTTTGGGCAGCTTTTCCAGAGAATCATAATCGAGATACGTGCCCCATTCGCTCGTCTTTAATTTTCCTTTAAAAACGCCGATCTCCTTCACGGGCGGAATAACATAAAAGATACGCGAGGCACTGATCTCTGTTCCGTCTGTCGTGGTCGCAGTGACTCTTACACTCATATAGATATCGTTTTTTGCGGCTGTCGGGGAAATGCGCACCTTTCCGTTATTTCCCTTTACATAACGATCCAGGGAAGGATCCGGCATAAAGAACGACTCTCCGCTGTCTTCGTCATAGGCAGACTGACCCGCCTCATAACGCCAGATGACCTTGCGGTTGCCGGGTGTTCCGTACACACTCCCCGCTGCTGCCTGCGCGGTTGCCGACTTACCATACGCAATATACTCCTGTCCGTTCTTTGAAACGACAGAAAGATCCGAAACCGGCACGATGACCGACACGGCGACGGAGGCCTTTTTCCCGGAGCCGTCCTGTGCCGCGCAGGTGATCGTAGCCTTCCCTTTGCCCGTCGCTGTGACTGTCCCGTCCGGGGACACCTCTGCCACCGCGCTGTTGCTTGTGGACCAGAGCGGTGCGCTGTCCTCCGGCAGCCCGGCGGTCAGTTGAACGGTGCGTTCGTCAAATTCATCCTTTCCGGTATTGACTGTGAAAAGCTGCAGCGACCGCAGGGTGCCGTTCTTTTTTGTCACCTTGCGGCAGGGCAGGGACTCATCTGAAGTGTTTGCGAGACGAATCGAAAAGGCGCCCGCTTTTCCCTCCGCGACGGTAAAGGTCGTCATCCCGAAAAGCTCCGCGTTCCCTTTATCCGCGGCGATAATCTGAAAAACTGCGCCCTTCTCTGCGCTTTGGCTTACCGTCACCTGTCCGCTTGATTTGTTGACGGAAACGCCCATAAGGGATTCCGTTTTCCCTGTCTGATCCGGCTCGCCGCTTACGGTGCCGTCTCCGCTCTTTATCGACCACACGACGCCTTTTACACCCGGCGTCTTTGCGACCTTATACTTTGCCTTCGCGCCTTTTGCGATATAAGCCTGGCCTGTCACCCGGATCGTGCCGTCCGGCACCACGGTAAAGGTCAGCGTGCTGATTGCCCCGAGGGTTCCGTCCGCCGCCGCGCAGGTCGCTTTGACGGTGATCTTTTTCTTTGCCAGCGAACCCTGAAGCAGATCGGACACAGGTATTCCCGTTTCCGTGTACCGCTTCCCGCTCGTGATCTCGCCGTTTTTCGCAGCGGGCGCTTTTCCGTTCGTTGTGTAGACAATCAGGCCGTTTCCCTCGCCGGCATCCGCTTCGAGTTCAATCACGGCTGTGGCAGGAACTGTATTCTGAACCGTTATCGAGTTTCCTCCCGTGACGGTCTGCAGCTCCTCAGAGCCGTTTTTCAGAAGGATCTTTGCGGTGCCCGGGGTTTTCGTAAGCAGCTTTGCGATGTCCAGAATCGCGCCGATATGGGAGGACGGAGACTTGTTCGTGCTCGCTTTCAGGAGCTTTTCCATATTGTCTGGATCGGTGTGGCCGAAGATGCTCATATAGAGCGCGCAGGCGCCGCTTACCGCAGGGCAGGCCATGGAGGTTCCGCTCATGATGGTATAGGCATCATCCGCTTCATAGTAGGAGGAATAGATCTCTGAACCCGGCGCTGCGATATCCGCCCAGTCTCCCCAGGTGGAAAAACCCGATTTGGCTCCGCTTTGTTCCACGCTTGCCACAGCGATCACATGGTCAAAGGCGGCAGGATAGCGTCTGTCGTTTGCGGAGGTATTACCCATCGTGGAACAGATTGTAATGCCCTCCTTGTATGCCCGTGTGACCGTTTCCTGATAAGCGGCGCTATACCCCATTCCGCTGAGACTCATGTTGATAATATCCGCCCTTCGTCCGCCGGTCTTCTGGCCTTCTTCATCATACCCCGCAACCAGATGGATCGCCTGCATGATTGAACTTCCGGGCATATTCCCCGTCGCCGGATCATGTACACAGATGGAAAGAAAATTGACCTCAGGCACAATGCCGGCACCGCCGCTTCCGTTTCCCGAGGCCGCTCCGATGATGCCCGCCACATGCGTGCCGTGACCTCCGACATCGGTGGTACCCAGTGGATAATGCTCTTCTCCCGTTACTCCCGGGGAGTAAACTTCGGCGGCCGTAACACGGGAGCCCGTCCCATCTGATTTGCGGAATTCCACGTGTGTTGCCCGGACGCCTGTATCAATCACCGCCACCGTAACCTCATGGAGAGTACCCGCGTCCCGGGCGATCTCCCACTGCTTCCAGCCGGCCCAGGTGTGCATCATCCCATGCTGCCACTGGTATTTTTCATTTGCGGGATTGAGTGCCGGATCATTAAACTGTCCATCCGCCCGATAAAGATCCTCCCAGCCGATCCGGCTGAAACCTTCTGCACGAATCCCTGCAGCCTCTTCCTCCCGGATCCCGTTTGATTCCACGATCGGATCCTCTGCCGCATAATAGTAATTCGGCTCCACGGCCGGAATGTCGATATCCGCCTCCGCGCCGATTCTCACTGCGCGAGCGACAGTAAGCGGTGTCCCTGCAAGCGATATGATGGCGACCCCATAGCTGTAATCGGTAAGCTCGCCGCCGTAGGCTTCGGCAATCAGCGCCGCGTGCGCTCTGTCCTCGGCGAGACAGACCACCTCATCCCGGGCATAATCCTCACCGGGCTCAAGCTCTGCAAGCGCATCCACCGCACCGCTTGCCGCAAGCTTCATCTTGATCTCCCGTTCATCCTCCGTCAGCTTGTAGCCATCCGGCATGCCGGCGATGTCGTCCGGCAGGATTTCAATACTCTCCTCGTCAGGAAAAGCCTCTTCCGCCGCAAGGACAAACTGACTCTGACCCGTCATCACAGACAGGATGAGAGCTGCTGCCAACCCCTTTTTCCAGTAATGATGCTGTTTCAAATCGTGTTCTCCTTTCTCGACATGGCATTCGCGGCGAGACGCATATGAATCATAAGATGATGCGTTCCGTTAAAGAAAGAATACATTCTGGCAGGTTCAATGTCAATTATTCGGTCTTTTGCCCATGGCATTGCATCATAATATCTTCAGGACGGCAGTGCAGGATATTCGATAAGGCGATCACCGTGTTTGCAGAGGCTTTTCTGATATCCTTTCCGCCGATTTCGTATTGCTGCAATGTACGAAGATTAACCCCTGAGGCTTCCGACAACTCGGCCTGGGTAAGACCGATCCGTTTGCGGTAAGCCTGAAGTCGGGAAATCATTGATCTCTCGCGATACAACTCGTCTATGGAAATGACGGCTCTTTCTTCGGATGCGGTATGAAGAGCCGGGTATACTCTTAGCAGATCCGATGCTGTGATGACATTGAAAATTGTCATGAAGGTCATGTTCGTTTTCCATTGATAATAAGCCATGATATAGCCGATCCAGTAATAGGCATCGGTATCATATCGAGTCAATCCCGTAACCGGTTCGGGTGTTTCAATCCCACATTTGTTCAGTGTGTTAAGAAATAATTCGGTACCCGACATGCCGCTGACCACCAGCGGATCGCCCACCTGGAACCGATCTGCATAACCGCTGATGATAAACAGCCGGAATGCTTTGTCGATCTCGGTGTGGCAGCCATAATATGCATATTCGGTCATCTCACCGAGATTATTCATCGCGTCCTGCAGATAGTATTCATGATATGCGCAGCTCATCGATGGTCATCTCCTTTCGCATGATATCTCTTATAAAAATCCCGTTCATATCGATCTTCTCAAGCAAGTGATAGTAGTCATTTCTTGCCTGTTTTTCCCGTTCCATCCTTTTCGGGTAGTAAATGCTTCCGTCAACAGCCCGGGCTTCCCTGAAGCAGATCGCATCAAAACTGTTTCTGCTTTTAAGACATATCTGTTTTCCAAGCTTACCGAGTTTCATTGCCGCAGATAATTGTTCAATCGATATGGTGTTCGTAAGAAACGCTCTTGCATAAGTGAAATAGGAATCATCTGCGCGATATCCTTCGATCAGATCGTATCCGGAGATGTCAGGAAGAAAGTGTTTAATCAGGTATTTCGCACCCTGCTTTTCAATCGGGGAACTGTACCGGACAACTCTGTTGCGGATCAGCAGTGTCAGCCAGGCTATGATATTATGCTCATCCAGTATAAGCGTGGACAGATGACCTGAATCCAATTCATATACATTGGTAAAACCTCCCGATATACCAGAACAAGCCCACTCATTTGCCAGCTCCACGTCCTTTGTGCAGTAAAATCCCTGTCCGTAATCATTATGTGGCCTGCCGGAACCGTACATCGGTTTTTCAACAATTACATTTGAGCCATGATATAAAAGCATGTTTCTACCCCGCAATTCAAAACTGCTTCTGTGGAAGTAGTTTTATTATACTTCCACAGAAGCAGCTTTTCAACTGCGGGGATTCAATTTGATGCGCGTCAAATATCGTGATCTGTCCATGCACCGCATCGACACACGTTGCAGCAGGCTATTTTACTTGACGTGCGTCAAATAATATCGTATGCTTATGGTGCGTTATTTGACGCGCGTCAAAACTTTGCAGAAAGATCACGTCATATGGAAAGCAGATTGATCCGAAAAAAACAGGACTTCACATTCCTAAAATGGGCACATGCAAGGTCTTCCAGCGGAACGGCGGGGACCTTTCTTAAGTCTGAATCTAATCTGGATGGGATCAGGAAATACTACAAGCTTTCAAACTTCGATCCGGAGCGGGGGGTTGTAGGACATGAATGTGTAAATGAGCTGATCGTAGACAGACTGCTTACGGTTCTCGGTGTTGAGCATCTGAATTATGAACTGATTCATGCGGACATAGAGATCGAGGGCAGAGTCTACAATACCTATCTGTGTGCATCCGAGGATTATAAGAACAAAAGCGAGAGCAAGATGGCGCTCGACAATTACTACAGGAATACTGCGATCAAGGGCGAGTCACATTTTGATTTCTGTGTCAGACAAGGGTGGCAGGAGTATGTAGACACCATGCTGGCCGTGGACTATCTGATACTGAACAGAGACAGGCACGGTGCAAATATAGAGGTCCTGATGAATGCCGGATCTCACAGCATCAGGATCGCACCGCTTTTCGATCATGGTCTTTCCCTCATTTATTCGTGTACATCGGAATCCGAGGTGCGGGATTTTGATGTGATGAAAGACAGAGCTTGTCAGAATTTCATAGGGGGACGCTCCTGTTTCGAGAATCTCAGGTTGATTTCGGACAGAGAAAAGGCATTGAAGAATAAATTGAGAGAAACCGACAGAGAGATCCTGCTGGACGGTCTGGGAGAAGTTCTTCCGGCCGTTTATCTGGACAAGATCTGGACCATGATCTGGGAGAGATACAAAGTCTATGAGAATCTTTGAAATTTATAACGATGACATACAAAAGGATATCGGGACGCTTCTGTTCTTTGAAAAAGAGAAGTCATTTATCGTTGAATTAAGAAATGATATTGATACGTGGGATGCGACGGTCTTCTTTCACAGCTTTGTAGATAAAGGCATTTTTACACTTCCACGGGATATAAGCCTTGCCTGGGTAAGGGAACGGGTCATCCCTGACAGCCGACAAAACATAGGTGATATTTTAAGAAACAGTCGTCTCAGGGAATACGATGAGATGAAGCTGCTTGAGCTATCCGAAGGACGGTGTTCCCAGGATCATGTGCATATCCGAAGACTCCGGGAATTCCCGGATTATGTTACGAAAAGACAGGAGAAGAATCTGAAGGATGTGTGTCTCCCTGGCGATGGCAGGCTGCTGTGCTTCTTTGCCGACGATGCGGTAAAAGAGATCCATCTGACACAGCTGTCAGAGGTCACAACAAATGATGACATCAGCAAGATCCTCCGTAACAGGGCATTGTATGACAGCGGAAAGGTCGGAACAGGCGGATATTTCGTGACATTCAATGACTCGATAGACATTCCTGCAGGAGATCTCTATCGATACGGGAAGGACATTCCGCTCAGAGCTGACGATTTTATCACCTTCGCCCGGCAAAACATGATTGATACCAACGAAAGCTGCAAGGCCTTACAGTGTACCCGTCAGAATCTGGCTTACCTGGTCTCGCAGAAGCAGTTAACCGCCGTAAAGGAAAACGTCAGAGGGAATCTGTATCTTAAGGGCGATGTAATCCGAAACACGTGGGGTTGAAAGCGCGAAACAGGTTGATTTCTGCCGATAATCTGCTATGCTTTCATCGGAGGGAACCCTATGACGATCAATACAAATGATATCGTGATCGCAACCGAATTCAATCAGAGCAGGTAACTATGATTGCCGATAAGGAAAAACTGCAATTAACGCTGACGAGTCGTTTGATAGAGATTTACGGACCGGAAAACGGCGTGAAAAGCAGCGGTGTTCTTGTTCCTGCCATTCTGCGGGATTTTTCCGGGATGATCGACAAGGCCGGGCCGGGTGATACGGTTTCGGAAACCTACCGGACAGAGGACGGCAAGGCGGAGATTGTGCTGAAAACCGTCAAAAGAACCGCCGGCTGTGTGGTGACGGCTGATGTGAAGAAGCGGTAAAGCCCTGTATCCATAGCCTCTTTCCCCTTCGTGTGGTAAAATAGATGTGTTCGGTCAGCGGCCAGGCAGGAGACGCTGCTGTGGTTTTTTGCCGTTACGCGCATATATCTTCTTGTCAGGTGAAAGGCGCCTGATTTGTTATGGATCAACAAGGGTTGATGTGAGGAGGGAAATCATGCCAGGAAAAGTAACCGTCACCTATAGCGATGAAATCAAAAACCAGATCAATATGCCCGTCGGCGACGATGCATCCCTGTTTTTGGCAAGTTATAAGGCGTTAATGCCGGAGGTGGACCTGGAGGGCGAACGCAGCGGACCCGGACAGATTTTCGACGAAAACCGGTTTGACCAGGTGGAAGGGACCACACAGCTGCCGTTTGTGATAGATGCGCACTATGACATGATCAGTCTGTCAGAGGATCTTGACCAGCAGGCGATGCTTGAGGATTTTAAACAGCTGATCCCGGAATGCGAGCAGCGGTTCGTACAAAAGACCGGCCCCGGTGACGAACAGCTCATCGACTACGCCTATGCCTCGGTCTTTAATCCCGCAAAGCGCGCCGTAAACGGCTGGCCTGTTTTCAAACTGAATGAACGGCTGAATCTTTCCGCCTGGCGGAAGGAGTTCGGCGCTTATATCAACCTCGGCGCCGATGATGTGACGCGCAAACAGCTTGCCTGGTGCGATGAGCACTTTCCGCTGCCCCGCATGGTCATTGATATTGACCATGCGATCCAGATCCATGTCGATTACTTTGACGAGGCGGAGAAGGGCACACTGACACCGGAGAAAGAAGCGGAGTACAGACAGCGGCTTCTGGAGCGGGAAACCCGCATCTTAAGCAGCCTGGAACGGGTCGCGGGCGTCACGGACCGGGAGGAGGGATTGCGCATCCAGGAGCTCACCGGGATCGGCAACGGGGCGCATAACTTTAACCGCCGCGCAGGGCGGGGACTCAAGATGACCTACGCCGACACGGAGGCACGCATCACGGGCTTAAAGAACGGCTGGCCCATTGAGGATCTGAATGCCCTGTCCACCTATAAGTATCGTATGGAGCGCATCTATACGATGGCTTACTACACGGAGGATCAGAACCTGCAGATGCGCGACAAGCCGGTGTTCAAGCCCGGGGAACAGGACTATCTGACGCGGATGCAGCAGCTCTGGGCAAAGATTGAATCGACGCTCGTAAAGAACAATGACAAAAGGAAGGCGCTTCTTACGGAGATGCGCACGCTCATTCAGGAGGGCGTGGACAAGGAGTTTGTCCCGACGCTGACCCTCACGGAAGCGGAGCCGGCGTTTTCCTATGACCTCTATGATATTGACCGGAAGCTTGCCAGACAGCTTACTCCTTCGGAGCAGACAGCCATGGAGCAGGGCGAGGCCTATGATCAACAGTCCCTTGCGTCTTTCACGCAGATGGATACCAATGCCGAGCAGCTCCGGAACGAGGATTATCGGCGCGCCCGGGAGGCAGAGCGCAGGAGACAGGAGGAGGAGCAGCTTAAGCAGGAGGAGGAGCAGAGAAGACAGGAGGCTGCCGTAAAGGAAGCCGAAGACCTGGAAAGAGACAGGGAAGCCGGGAATCTGATCGATGTGATCTTCGAAAATGTGCTGGAGGTGGCTGAAGTGGGCAGACCTGTTGCACAGAGAGATTATAACGAAGTGATTCAGGAGGCCAGGGAGAGGAGAAAAGCGGGCCCCTCACAGGAGGAGCTGGAAAAAAGACGCCTGGACAACAACCTGAAGGGAGATATCTGGTTCTATTCCGCTCTGAAGAACAAGCGTCAGACGGCCGCTGCAAACACCCCCATCAGCATAAGCGGACGGCCGTCCTCGGATCAGGATGACCTGCTGCGCCACTACATGGGCAAGTCGGATGCCGGCTTTACCGATGCGCTGAACTTAAAGCTCCTGCCCATGGAGGAGCGCAGACAGATCGCGGAGGAGTATTATGACAATCTGATCGCCCATCCCTTCTGGAATGTTCCGGAACCGGAGGCGGTGAAGAACGCCCGCTACTTCGGTGAGCTGGACGCCCGGGCGGCGCGGAACATTGCCGCACAGCCGTTGCCGGCCTTTGATCCCCGGGATCCCGAACAGGTGAAGAACATCGCAAACAGCGAATTAGGACTCCTGGCGAGCTTTACCGTCGATTTTTTCCAGGACGATAAGAATCTGCGGAATAAGAATGACCCGTCGAGTCCTCTGCGTGCGGCCTATGTGAGCGGCTTTGGCACGAGGGAGGATTATGCCAGACTCTTTGGACAGCTTTCTTTCGGCGAGGCGCTTGTGAGTCTGGCCGGTGCTGTGAACACCAGTCAGATGGGGCCGCTGCGCAGGAGCATTGCGCTTCATTTCATGCAGAAATACTGCGATGAGGTGAAGGGGAAGCCTTTATCAAGCGTCTCCGCCGATAAATGGATGGAGGTCTCTGCGGTCTCCAGCGGTCTGTGGAAGACCCTGCATGAACCGGAGAGTCTCCCCCTGGAAGGAGCGCCCACACAGGAGCAGCTTGACGCGTTTCTTGCCGGCGGTCCATCGCCTTTCACTGCGGAATACCTGGCAAAGCTGGATCCGCTTATTTTTGAGTTCAAGCAGCTTGTGCCGCAGGGAGAGAGTGAGAACCATGTGAGAACAGTGCAGAACGGCACGGTGGACATGGCGCGCATCTACAATCTGGACTTCATCAGCATAAACGGCACGCCGCGTAACCGGCTGGATCTGGATCAGCTGACCGGCATGAGCGATGAGCTAAAGACGAAGACCCATCAGATCTTTGACCAGACCCTGGGCTATCTGGTGGATGTGAGCTCTATGCAGCCGGCGCTTGCTTCCGCCCGGGGAGAGAGCGCGCTCGACCGTTTCTCCGTGAATGGCAGGAAGATCTCAGCCCTGATGGATGAATTCTACGGCAAGGATCAGATGGCGCTCATGAGTCCTACGGACCGGGAGATCGCCATGGAGGCGATCCTGCTGCAGGCCATTGCCGATCCGCAGTACACCATCACGTACACGCCCCTCAACTACGACCCGGACGGCAGCATTGTCGAACAGCAGCCGGTCACTATCCCGCGTCCCGTGCCCCAGCGGGCCGCAGAGGTTCCTGTGCAGCCGGCGGATGATGAGATGCGTTTTGAGCATCAGGTGGCGCGGGTAGAACAGCACGCGCAGAAGTTAGACAGCTTCGTGCCAGGGGCTTATGAGGTCTTCGGTGAAGGCCACCTCGTGGGGAAGCTGCTTGTGCATGCACATGCGCCGGAGCAGGTCGCAAACATCAAGCGCAGCTTCATGGAGGAATATGCGCAGTCGGCGGATTCCCTCGCCGATGCAGTGGCAGCCGAAAAACCGCAGATGGCCGCCTATCTCAGGCTGCAGGCAAATATTGCGAAGCGCTCGATCGAAAGGCCGATCCCTGTCCCCGCCTACCCCTTCAACACGCTCATGGGGCTGGTGGATCAGATCCATCTGCCTCTGCCGAATGTGATCGATGAGAAAAAACCGGGACCGGTGTTCCGCCTGATCGCGGACCAGCCGGACGGCTTCAACCCGTTCCCGGTCCTGGAGGCGGCGCAGAGCGCCGAGCGGCTGATGAATCTGACCGCTGCCCACAGCGGCAGGCTGCGCGATGCGGAACATCCCGCGACCGCGGAGGAGGACAAGGCGGCCCGACTGCAGATCTTTGATGAGATCACCACGCTGGAGGGCTATCTGGATGAAATGGAACGAGTCGCCGGGATCAGACGGCGCAGCAGGCAGCTCACAGAGGCTTTTGATGATCCGGAGGTGATCGGGCGTTTTATGAACGGCAATCCGGGTCTTGCCGCCATGCGTGCGGAGCTTTCCGGCCGCCGCACGGCGCTGACGAAGGGCTGGCCCGTGGAGGATGTGGATCTCATCGCCGGCTTTTACGCGAAGCGCGAGGTGGTGTGGCAGGCGATCAGAAATCTCCCCGAGGGGTCGGATTCCCGTCTTGTCTATGAACGGGCTGGCCGGGTGCTGGAGGAGATCTGCGACCGGATCGACAACACGACCATCACGAACAGCGAGGAAAGGACGAGGCTCCTCGAGAGCATCAACAGCTACGGGGACGCGCTTTACAATAACACCATAAGCCGCGCGGGAGCTCCCGAGCAGGGACAGACCCAGGCGCTCAAAAACGCGATGACAAAGGCCATGCAGGCTCAGATCCCTGCAACCGCCTTCCGTACGGCAGAGGAGAGCGCCGCGATCGAAGAGCAGGCAGAGGCACACTTTAAGGAGGCCCGCAGACAGGCGGAGGAGGCTGAGACTGCCCGCCGCACCCGCGTGGCCGAAGCGCGCAGGGCAAAGAGAGAGGCGCAGAAAAAGCAGGAGCCGAAACCGGATCGGAGCGAGCGCGATTTTGTGGACGGTCTGATTGGCGATATGGAGCGGGAGAACGCCGAGGAATTTGCAGCGGAGGCAGATGAGCAGGCGGGATGGGCCGCCGATTTCCTCTCGGGTGAGGAGGTGCGTGAGCAGCGGAGACAGCGTCGTGCCTACAATGACCGGTACAACGACCCCAACGATATGCACTACCAGACCTTTGACGAGAACTTTGCCGGCGAGGATGTGCGTGCCATCAGCGGCTTTGCCATCAATGACGACTATCTGAGGATGCTTGGCGAGGATGAAAACTTCTTCGGGAACCTCTTCAAAGAGAGTTATTCCAGCAAGGCAAACTTTGACCTCTATGGCCATGAAAAAGTCGCCGGCTTCTTTGAGTGGCAGGACATCCGCGAACGCCTCGGGGTGATCCGCAAGGGCCCCTGCAGGGATTTGAGCCTCAAGGATGACCGTATGCCCTCTTTTACCAACGATTTCCGGGCATGGGCCATGGTGGAGAAGGGGCTGACCTTCAGGGAGGCGCTTGAACTGAATACCGCGGGTCTTGTGGAGCGCAGAAAGCTGGCAACGGAATACCTCGATGTGCTGGAGGATCATCCGCTCAACAAAAACATGACGGACAGTGAGCGGGAGATGTCCGCCACCTATTATGCCTATCTTAACAAGTCGGCGATGGATAGATTCCTGGAGACCGACTTCCCGGAACTGGACCTTTCCAGCGAGGAGGCCATCCGGCGGATTGCCGCAGGTCCCAGCGAAATGCATGCCATGGCACAGTTTGCCCTGGACCTCAACCAGGACACGGAGCAGCTCTACATGAGCAAGGATCCGGTGGTGCGCAGCGCCTACTTAAGGGGCATGGGCGGACGGGAGGTCTGCACCGGTTCCTTTGAAAAGGTTTATCTGGCGCAGTCGATCGAGACGATGGCGAGACCAATTACCGAACCTTTCTCACCGTATTGCCCGCTTCGCAATAAGGCGTATGCAAAGCTGCAGCTGGAACGCGTGAATGCCGCGATGCGGGGAAAGAAGCTTTCTGATGTGGCCCCCGGTTATGCGGACTATTTAAGCCGCATGGCGAATGAGCTGATCTACAAGCCGATCCAGGCGGAGGGCGCACCAACGGATCAGGAGCTTCGGGATTATCTGGACGGGAAGATTCCGTTGCCTTTTTCCGAAAACTATCTTCAGGCGGTGGACGGGGCTATGGACCGGTTCCTCTCCGAGGACAATATCAAGCATGTCAGAGGTGAGGTCGCGAAGGGACTGGAGACAGCAAAGGGGTCACTGAAAAAAATGGCCGATGTCTACAACCTTCCCTATGTCCCGATGGGACCTTCCGCGGAGCGCGTGCAGCCGGACTATGTGACCATGTCCGACGGGGTGCTCAGGGATACGGATGTGGCCTTTGACCGGATCTTCGGCGATCTGCTGAATTCCCAGACCAACATGCAGGTCCAGTATTCCTCAATGCGAGGGGAGACCCTGACGGACCGGTTCCGGATCGACGGACACCGGGTGTCGGAGCTGCCGGGACTGCAGGCTGCGAAGGGAAACAGAACGCCGGAGGATTTCCAGATCATCTGTGAGGCGGAGATTATGCGCGCCATAGCCGATCCGGCAAGGAATGTCACCTATGTTCCGGTGGCACTTGGTGAAAACCATACGATCATTGAAGTGGATCCGGTGGTGATCCGGCGTCCCGCGCCGGAGGCTTTCCCGGCAGAGGAGGCTAATCTGGATCCGGCGGTGACCGGAAGCGATGATACCCGCAGGATCATGAAGTATACCATGGGCTATTTCAAGGCACCGGCGGATCTCACGGATTACCTGGGTCTCTACGACGGTGATCCGCTGCTCGATCCGTTTAAGCATGGGGAGAAGCTGCAGGATCCCATGTTCTACAGCAACGACGAAGAGGAAGCGGGTGAGATGAACCATGCCGCGGGTGTCTACAGAGGCATCAACAACACGGTCGGGGATATCGTCAGCTACAGGATGCTGCACGGCACGCTCAAGGACGGCACGCTGACCGAGGAGGGCAAGCGGAACCTGAAAAAGCTCACGGAGCAGATGAACGCGCTGTATGACCGGATCGATGAGACGGCCGCAGAGTGGGATGTCAAGGATCCGATGCTCGCCGAGATGTTCCGGTATAAGAAGGATGTTGTGGCGACTGAGGAGAGAGGTACGCCCTGGACGGATCTGAAGGACGACTATACCTATATGAATATGGGCTCGCAGGTCGGCAAGCTGCACGTCGCCCCTCCCGGGGATTCGATCCCTTATGACCAGACTCAGGCTATGCATGCGATTCAGGGGTATCCCACGGGGACACCGAGATACACGCTGCCGCAGGCCATCGCCGCCACGATGCGAATGGTTCATTCGGAGGCGGCGCAGATCCGCTCTCAGAGAGAGGGGACCCTCACGAGGCAGCAGGATCGGATGAACAGACGGCTCCTGCTGACGGAGATCGAGGAGATCGAGAAGCAGCTGCGGCGTATGGACGCCCTCTATCTGTCCTCCGTGGACGAAAACGGGAAGCCGGATCCTTCCAAACCGGGACTGGCTCATGTCGCCTATCTGAATCAGTTTCTTGAGAATCCGGTGTTCGAGGCGTCCTCCTATCATCCCCGGGGAACCAGAATGGTCCATGTGGATCTGGATACCAAGAGGCGTCTCCTGGCCCAGGGCTGGCCTGTGGAGGATTTAAGCGTTCTTTCGCGTTTCTACCTCAATCGGGAGGAGCTCCGCCGTTATCTGGACAATCCGGAGAATGTGAAAAAACTCACGCCGGAAAAGCACATGGAAATGGAGCGTGCATGGAAGGTGCTGGATGAGGTCTGCGGTTATCTGGACCGGAAGGAGATCAGAAACGCCGCCGACCGGGATCAGGCGCTGGATCATATCATCGGCTACGGGACACTCCTGTTTAATGACACGGTGTTCGACAGCAGCGAGATCCGCGACGCGATGCAGAAAAAGATCGCGGAGGCGCGCGCAAGAAGGCCGTTGGAGGAGGAATTCCTGACGGATCAGGAACGGAATGAATACAGGGAAAGCTTCGCTGCCTATCAGGCGCAGGCCGGACAGGCGGAACTCAAACCCACGATGAACGCCCCGCTGACGGAGGAGGAAAGGGCGTTCTTAAACGCCACGCATCTCTCCCACCTGTATGAGGTTTCCGGACAGCTTATGAAGGATCCTGTGGTCGACGCGGATCCGGAGCTTGCGCAGGCAAGGCACGAGGTGCAGCTCTACTGTGCGCAGGTGGAGAAATTCTACAGGACGAAGGAGTTCCTGAATCCGGAAAAGGCGGATGACAGAAGGAGGGCCTTTGAGGAGCTCATGCAGCGCTCCACAAAGCTTGTGAGCGCGCTGGATACGGCTGAGGAGAAGCTCACGAAGAACGGCACGAAGACGCAGTTCAAGCCGGAAGAGGAGAAGACGCTCAGGGAATTCCGGCAGGCGGGACACGCCATCAGTGAGATGCGGCGCATGAGCATCGCACAGTCGGAATATGAACAAAAGCGCAACGAGGATCTGATGGCGATAGAGCGCGCCGAGGTAGAAAGGGCGCAGACCGAGGCCGAGGAAACCCTGGAGGCGCAGCGCCGCATGGTGCCCCTGGATTCCGTGCTGAGCGGCCTGTCGCAGGAGGATCAGGAGAGGCTCGTTCATCTGCTGACCGATCCCATTCCGGGGACGGATCATTTCGATTTTGAGACGGGTCAGGTGATCCCGGCACAGCCCAGAGAGCTGCCGGAACGGATCCGGATGGTCGATGACGGGGATGGAAATCTCGTCCCTGAGGCATTTGTCGTGGCTGACCGGCAGGCGCAGTGGGCCGCCGGGGAGGAGGAAGCCGAGCGGGCAAGACAGCAGGAGGAAGCTGCGCAGCGCACACCTGAGGCTATCAGGAGGTATGCCCGCAGGAATCGCAGAATGGACAGAGAGGCGCTGGCGATGGTCGGCATCTCCCCGTACGACCAGGGAGCCGAGGATCTCTTCGCCATGGCGGATCAGGATTATTCGGTGGCCGAGGTTGAGCGCAGACAGCGGGAACGCAATGAAGAGGGGCAGCGCAGACGGGCGCTGAAGGAAAGTACCGGAGACGAGCGCTATGGGTGGAGCTTCTCCCATATTCTGCAGGACGCCTATGAGCGGTCGCAGAATGCGGCTGCGGCCAACGAAAGGATTTCACAGGATCCCGCGGCATCGCAGGCGGAGGTAACGAATGCGCTGCTCGCCGAGCGGGATTCCAATGATATCTATTCCAG
Organism: Lachnospiraceae bacterium; assembly: GCA_024682835.1. GTDB lineage: Bacteria > Bacillota > Clostridia > Lachnospirales > Lachnospiraceae > Butyrivibrio. The sequence continues at coordinate 21,992 of JAIKYU010000053.1, forward strand.
GATGACGAAGGCGGTGGTCGCTGCCCATGGTCCGAGGTTCATTGAGGAAAGGATTAAGCAGACCAGGCCCGAATGGTATGAACAAACCCTTCTGCCGGCGTTGGAGAGCGCACTGCAGGAGCTGCCGGCCCAGTTCCGTGATCAGCCCTCCGCGCGGTTCAAGCTCATCTCGAGAGTGCTGCTTCAGGAGGTTTCGCTGGAGGACAGGCATTCCCTGCTTCAGGCACTGGCTGACGCGCTGCCGGTTTCGCAGAGGGAGGAGCTGCGCACGACGCTCATTACCATGGAAGCGCCGGTGAAGCGACCCTACAACGATCAGGTGACGAGACCGCTTGCGGAACAGATCGACAAACTTCTTACGGCCGAAATGCCGGAGAACGAGTACACAGCGGATGAGATCCAGGAGTATCATCAGATCCTGAACAATGCAAAGGAAACGCTGGACGAGGTGCGCAAGGAGGTTTTCGAGTATGCCAAGCAGCGGGCGTACGACTATGAAGGGGCGCAGAAGACCGTGCGGGAACACCGCATAGACGCATTTCTGGAAAGCAGCGACGACAACACCCGGATCATCGCGCGTCAGATGAGAAAGGGAGACGACCTCCTGGTTTCGGACGGTGTGCTGCCTGCGCACAAAGAGACCCTTGAGCGTCTGATGCACCCGACTTCACAATATGGTCAGGCGTATAAGGATGCGGTTGCACACATGCTCCTGCGTATGGAGGAGATGGGCATCGCGCCCACGGACAGAACCGAGCAGGGAAACAAGGAGCTCGCCTTCAGTGAACTGGCAAAAGCCAAAGCACGCTTTAAGGAAGCCATTCAGGATGGAGATCCGGAGAGCATCATCGAGACGGGCCGTGACTATGAGGAGAAGCGGAAGAATCTGAAGGAGCTCATGGATTACGCGAAGGCGCATTTCTCGGACAACTCCGCACCGACCAATGTGGATTCCACCAGAAACGAAAATGTGCCGTGGGAGTTTGCCGGTGACTATCTCGCAAGTTCTCAGCTGAACGGGGTGTATCAGCTCTACTCGACACTGAAGCAGAACGGGATGAGCGCGCAGGAATTCTTAAGTGATCCGGAGGCCGCCCGCCGCAAGATTTATAAGAAGATCAACGAGGACCACAGCCTGAAGAAACGCATGGAGGGAAAGCGCGCGGGACGCATTCTCGGTGAGCTGATGGCGGAAAATGACACCGAATTGCAGGCGAGAAAGGCCAGCGCCCACTGGGCGACCGTGATGGTGAACCGCGGCATTGAAGCGCTCACGGAGAACGATCCTGACCCGGCGGAACGGGATAATAACAGAGTGTCAAGCTTTCTGGTTACATCCTATCAGGGCGCTGTGAATTCGGTCCGCGAGAAGTCGAGGAATCCGTTCCTGATCGCGAATCCCGCGCGGGAGAAGGACGTGATGCACCTTCTGTCCGTGGTGAGCGAAGAGGATCTTGCCGCAAACACGGATCAGCTGCTGTCCGGAGAGTGCTTTGACGAGCTGGGACGCAGAATTCCCACCATCACGGCCGAACAGTATGTCGCACAGGCACAGAATATCGATTACCGCAAGCTCGCGGATCGAAGCGCCGACATCATCTGCGAAGCCTCCGCGGTAAACAGAACGCAGTTTGACGCGGCGGCCTTTATGGAGGAGCACCAGAAGGCGCTGTCCATGCTGCTGAAGGCGAGAGCGGCGGATGCCGGGAAGCCGGGCTTTGATATGCTGGAATACGAGCTCACCCATGCAGCACAGATCTATGACATGCTGCGGGCGGCGAATCCGCAGAGAAACCTGCCGGCACTTACACCGGCGCAGAGAAGGAGTATGGATGCGGTAGCAAAGCAGTATGAGACCGACAGAAAGCGGATCCACCAGACCTTCTCCGCCCGGCAGAAGAATGCCATCGCAAGACGCAGGAGAAATGTCTTAAACATCGGCGCACAGGTGCGTACAGCCGTCACGCAGCGGGAAACACGCCGCAACCGCCGGGAGGAGAGAATCCGCCTGCAGGAGGAGAACGCGAGACGTCAGGCGGAGACCGCAAGACTTCAAGAGGAAGAAAGACAGCAGGCCAGGGAGCGGTTCAGGGCGGAACAGGTGCAGCTCATTATCGCGCAGCAGCGAAATGACGAGGCAGAGAGGCGCCGCATGGAGCATCAGACCCTTCCGCTGACCGAGCGGCTCGTGCTCAGGGGCGTTGAGAAGGCAGAAGCGGATCGCGCGAAGAAAGGTATGACCGGGCTGCTGCAGAATCCCGGAGCGACGCGGGATGCCTCGCTTGCGGCACTGGATGCCAGACGGCGGATGAACGCCCTGCTGCAGGGAATCGCCGCATCCATCTCCAGAGACGGAATGTCCCATCTTACGAATGCAAGACTCACGGAGCTTCTGACACAGGAGTTTGGCGCTGACAGGGCGAATGCCCTTGCGGCGAAGCTTCCCAGAGGAATCCGCAACGCCGATGATCTGACGGATCTGACGGGTGAGGAACGCACCGAGGTGTTTGCCACCCTGGCGGGGGCGCTCACACCGGAGCAGAGGGAGATGTTCATCAGACTGGATGACGGGTTCGTCTCTGTTCATGATATGGAGCTTGTGGGCTCCCCCTATGACAATGAGATGGATCCGGAGCAGAGAGAGCGCATCCGGCAGGTCTTTGACGCACAGCTGACCGAGGGCGAGACGAGCCGTCTGGTCCGGTATTTCAAGGGGGATGTCTACAACAACGGAAAAGAAACTCACAGGGAACGCATGAAGTTTGTGGCTGTGCTGGATGAGGCGGACAGGCTGCTAAAGCCTGTGGATCCCAAAATCAAGAGCACCGTGGAAGAGGTGTTCAATATCCGGCAAAAATATGCCGAAGCAGCGCAGAAACGGCTCATCGCCGCCCGGGCGCAGCATCCGGACAACGGCTATATGCACAACCTTACGGAGAAGAGAGGCCAGTACCGCATCGCCGATGCGGAGAAAACCGAGGAAATCAGGACGCTCAAGGCCCGGAAGTTTTCCTTTGATCCGGAGTACATCACGCATGTGACCGCGATGCTGAAAAAGATGGAGGAGATGAAGCTCCTTGCCGGGAATGTGGCGGCTGAGGAGGAATCCAAGGTCTATGCCTTCCGGCCGATTCGTGAAGCACAGAAGGAACTGAAGGAAGCCATCCGGGCGAAGGACAGGGAGAGGACGCTGGCCGCCATGGAACAGCTGAAGGCGGCGCGCCGGGATATGGATGAGCTGATGAAGACCGCGCAGGAGCACTTCCATCCCACGGATTACATGACCAATCTGGATGTCCTGAGGAATTCCTCGATCCCGTGGGATTATGCGAGGAACGGGGTGGCGTGTTCCCAGATTAACAGCATGTATCTTCTCGGCAATGCCTTAAAGGCGCACGGCATCTCCATCGATGCATTCGCGGCGGATCCCGGCGAGGCGATCCGGCAGATGGAGCGGCAGACACAGGAGAGATACTGCACGCTGCAGAGCTTTGCGGCGAACAAAACCCCCGGCGTGCTGGCTGCGAATGCTGCGACGAACGTCATTTCAAACGCGGTTTCCGGGGAAGCACTGTATGCATCAACCCTGTATGAGCGCGCTGTCGGCGGTCTGATCCTGGCCGAGCCGGAGACGAAACCGGGCAGGCGTGCGCAGAACCTGCTCATCAACAGCAAGATCCTTGAAGTGAATTCGACGAATGCCAATTTCCGTCAGATGAAGAGTCTGGACACTTTAAGGAGCGGGATTCAGGAGAAATCGGCGGCGGGCCGCGAGGCGTTCAGGGCACTCATGGTGGTGGATCCGCAGGACATGGATGCCGACCGGATGTTTACAGATCCCGCCATTGCGGCCGACGGCACCAGGATGGAGCCTTTCTCTCTTGCCGGCTATCTGAGAGAGAAGAATCCCATGAATTATCAGGCCCAGGCAGGCCGGATGGAGACAATGCTTAAGGATGCGGCGACCGAGGTGGCACGTCTGAAAGCGATCGCGGCAGAGGCCAACAGGAAGAACACGGGCGATGCTTCCATAAGTGAATTCAGCAGCAGAGGATTTTCACCCTATCAGATGCTCAAGGCCAGACAGGAGGCGCTGACAGAGCTGCTGGTGCTGCGCAGTCACGAAAAGGATCAGCCGGGCTATCAGGCGCTGGCGCAGGAGCTTCGGGAACTGCCGGAGCGCTATGAGAGACTGCGGCAGGCCGAGCCGGCGCTGCATCTTCCCGCCCTCACCAAGCAGGAGAAGAATGCGCTCAAGGCCGGCGCAAAGGAGTTTGACCGACTGACGAACGACAGGACGAAGCTCATCAACGCGGAGGAGACGCGCATCCAGAAAGAGGAGAGGGCAAAGGAGAGGTCCTTCATGCAGACGCTCGCGAATAAGGACCGGGAGATGAAGAGACATCTGGATCGCATGAGCCAGTTGATCGAATCGTGGGCTTCTATTGACGAAATCGAAGCCGAGGAGACGGCCTATAACAACGCGCGTGATGAGAAGGAGCGGCTGATCAGCGCACGCGGACAGACACTTGAAAATGATTACAAGGAAGGAAAGCTTCCGGAGAGCTACGCGACCGCAAGGATGAATCAGCTCGCAGAAATGATCCGCGGAGGGGCACCCGTGGAGGCGCCGCCGCTCTTTGGCACCGCGCAGGCAAACGCGCAGGCGGAGCAGAGACGCCAGAAGGAGAGGGAGACATTCCTGGTGGAGACGCTCATGGAGAACCGCGGCTTCAAGATGAGGCCGAAACGGACGGAGGTTCCTGAAGGCATGCGTGAGTCCCTGCACAGGCTTTCGGCGCCGTGGGCTCTGGAGATCATACAGGAGCGGCGACGGGGCATGGGAGGCAGCCAGGCGCAGGACATCCCGGCCGGACGGGAGGCACAGCTCGACGCCCTGTTGGATGATGGCGACGATGTGCAGATCGAAGTCAACGAAGCGCCGCATGAGGAGGCTCCGAACCTGAACGGCAACGAAGAGCCGCAGCAGGATGTCCCGAATCAGAACGTCAATGAGGTGCCGCAGCAGGAGATCCCGAACCAAAACGTCAATGAGGTGCCGCAGCAGGATGTCCCTGAGGGCCAGGAGCCTCCGAGACAGCGCGGACAGGCCCGGGCGCCCAAGGTGCAGGATAAGTCCTTTGCCGAGCTGGCTAAGCAGTTTGACAGCAAGGTGCAGCAGGATAACCACCGCAGAAATTCCGTCGCGGGAATTCCGCATCAGACGATTGCCGAGAACGGCGGCCGGGTGAACGGGCAGCCGGATAACGGACAGCCCTTGCAGGGACCCGCGAAGTAAAGACACAGACGCGGCACAGATTGATACAGGAAGGAAGGTGCATCATATGCCCAATCAGGTAAGGAACGATATTCGGGAAGAGCAGATCCATCCGGAAAACCCTGCGGATCTCTTCACCGAGGACGAGGGCTTCTATACAACGGATGCGCGCACGGACGAGGAGATTGCGCGGGAGGAAGAGAACCGGCTGGCAAGGAGACGCAACATGCCGATCGTTCCCGGCTTTTTTGACGACGAGAAGACACTTGCACGCGTGGAGCGGATCAATGAGGAGGTCCTGTTGCCGGGTATGCTGAAGGTGGGCGCGGGTTCCCGCCTGATGGACGACATGCGCCTCTACTATCTGGGAAAGGGTGAGTGCAGCTACACCACCACGGAGCCGGTCACGGACGAGGAGGGGAAACCTGTCTGGCGTGAAGACGGACAACAGGCGACCAGGGAGGTCGTGCGCACGATTCCGGTCACGAATTTTGCGGAGGCGATGGACTTAAACAATCTGCCCATGGAGGCCAGAGGTCAGATCGTGGATCATTTTCTCACCGATCTGGAGAATCATCCCATCGCATCCGGTGTCGATGAGGCCACAGCCGAAGCAAATGCCCACTACCTGGCGAGAATTCACAAGACGGCACTGGAGCGAAACTACCGCTCCCCCTGGCCGGAAATCGATGTGGATCAACCCGGCGCGGTCGAGGAGCTGGCAAACGGACAGACGCCGCTCGGCGCTCTGGGAGACTTTGCTGTCAATTTCTCGCAGAACAGCGAGGTGCTGGTCAATTCGAACCCCAGATTTGAAAAAAAGAGACCCAATCGTGTCAGGATAGCTTATCTCGATGAGCTCGGCGGCATCGAGGAGTACGCCAGACTCAAGGAGCGCCAGGATCTGGCACAGGGGCTCCACAGCCTGTCCTCTATCGTCACCTCACCGCAGGGCTTCGGCCTCACCTTAAGACAAAAGGCGCTGGCCAAATACTATATCGGATACTACAACGGGATCATGCATCAGGTGAATCAGCTCGGAAATGAGACGTACAGGGAGGGACTCGGACTTGAGGCGCAGTCCCTCGCCGGCTATCTTTTTACGCCCGGAGCGGAGCTTTCCGATGCGGGAGCGCCTACGGACGAGCAGCTGCAGGCTTACCTGGACGGCAGGACCGGCTCGCCTTTCAGCGAAGCGTATATTAATGAAACCCGGAAAACCATACGGGAGGCCCGTGTCGTCAATTCGCGCTCGGAGATCGACCATTACACCCGTCTCCTTAATGATGAAATCGACACCAGCATCATCTACAATCTGCCCTATGTGCAGATGCCGCACAAGGTGCCGGACGATCAGGGACAGATGAAGGACGCGCCGCAGCAGCTGCCCGATCCCTACGCCCTGACGCCGGAGGAAAAGCATGAAACGGACAGGGTCTTTGACCGGACGCTGGGAAATCTGACCGGAACCAGACCTTATGGTATGCAGGCCTACTATGCCCTTTTGCGGAAAGAGCGCGTCATAGACCGGTTCCGCATAGGCGGGCAGAAAGCGTCGGACTATCTGGCGGCTCACGGTTTCCCGCAGCTGGCGCAGGATCTTGGACAAAAGGACGCGGAGACGGGGCAGAAGGCGGCGATTCTCACGGCACTGGCCGATCCGAACCTGGAGGTGACTTTCGTCCCGCTGGTGATGGGGAACAATAATCTGCCGGTCGATGCGGAACCCATACGGCTTGCACCTCCCGCGCGGCTCATCCTCCCGTCGAGGAGAGAAACCGCGGCGATCCCTGCGGAGCTCCCGGATGATGAGGCCGCGAAATACTATGCGGCGATGGATTCCTACAGCGTGAACATGAGCGCTGTCCTCGCCTGTGATCCCGGCAGAAATGTCATCGAGCTGCAGACGGATGATCACCTCAAAGAGACGCTTCGCAGCGATGACACGCATAAGGACGGGAAGAGGCAGGATCTGGTTCCGCGGACCCTCATGGAGAAGCTGTTCTACAATCCCGGCGCGGATGATGGGAATCCTCCGTTTGAAAACCTCGGGTTCATGAAGAATTACATGGGCTCCGGCAAATCGGATGAGGCCAATCCTTATGCGCTGCTTGTCGGAACGCAGAAGAACGGTTCCTTAAACAATGAAGGAAAACAGAACCTCTCTTCCTTAAAGAGCTTCATACACACCATGCGGGACTGGACCGACAGGGTGGCCGATTCCTATGAGAAGAAGAGTCCGCTCCTTGCGGAGTATATCCGTCTCTACACGGATGAGCTGCTCACGGTGGAGGATGGTTCGACCTGGTTTGACAACGTGCATGACACGACCTACATGGTTGTGCGCAATCAGCTGGGCGGTCTCGGCGCGCCGCGGGAACCGCGGATCAACGCGTCCTCTCCGCAGTTCGTGGATGACATGCTGAAGGCGGTCACCGGCTATCCCACGGGAGAACCGGGTTTTCCGCTGCCGCAGGCCATTACGGCCGCCAGACGGCAGGTTCTGATGGCGGCGGAGTGCAAACGCGCGGCCCGTGAGGGAACCCTGACGAGGAGACAGGAACGCCAGTCCCGCCGGATGCTGCTCTCCGAACTGGATACGCTGGAGAAGCACCTGCGCACCATTGACCGGGTGGCGGAGAAAAGCCGGATCCCCGGAACACCGGAGGAGGCCCTGCGCAGGGATTTGCAGGACGACAGTGCGCACAGGCAGTACATGGACAATGATCCGTATGATTCGTCTTCCTTCTATCCGAGAGGGACGAAGCGGGCCTGGTTCGATATGGAGGGGAAACGCGCCCTCCTGGCCAACGGCTGGCCGCTGGAGGACTTAAATCTTCTGGGCAATCTCTTCTGGCGCCGTCAGTATCTCAAAGATGAGGTGGAGAAGGATCGCTCCGAAAACCCGTCGCCTGAGACGCTTTCCAGGAAACGCGCCATCAAGGTGCTGGATCAGATTCTCGGAGAGCTGGAGAGGACACCGGTCCGGAATGCCGCAGACAGACGCCGTCTGCTTCAGATGATCGACGGCTATGGCGACCATTTCTACAATAGCGAAATCATCAGCACGGAGCCCAATATCAAAAACCAGCTGAGAAAGGAGATCCGCGCGGCCATCGAAAGACAGCCCTCCGAACTGGAATTCCTTTCCGAGGAGGAGCTTGCACAGGCGAGGGAAGCCTACCGGAGATATCAGGAGAGGAAGAGCGGACCGGATCCGGATGCCCCCACGGTGAACGGCCCTCGCACCGAGGTGGAGCGCGCCTTCTTAAATGCCCATCGGCTGGGCCTCCTCTACACGATGCAGGGGAGGCTTGCTGGCGACAGAGCCTTCGCCCGCGACCAGGTACACGGCGAGACTCTCGCACAGCTGGACAGCTTTCTTGCGCAGGTGGAGCGCTTCTACGCCAATACCGATCTCCTGAAGGAGGATCAGCAGGCGGCGAGAGATGCGGCTTTTGCGAAGCTGGTGCAGGATTCTGCGACCCTTTCCGCGCAGATCGGCCGGTCCATCGATCAGCTCACGAATAACGGCAGAAAGGAGCGCTTCAGTAAAGAGGAGACAAGGCAGCTGGAGAGCCTGCGGAATATGCAGGATCAGGTGCGTCATATGCGGAGCCTTCACGCCGCGCAGATCGATTTTGAGATCAGGCGGAGAGAGGATCTTGCGAGATACCAGCAGGAGGAGCAGAGAAAGCGCGAGGAAAAGCGGCAGCTTCAGGAGGATGTGGCGAGAATAAAGCTCGTCGACAACGAGGACGGAACCTTCTATGCCGACCGCGATTATCTGGTGAGCCAGCTGTCGGACGAGGCGATCGGCTACCTTACCGAGGCCTATCCGAACGGTTTGCCGGACATGTTCCTGGTGCAGAATTTTGACGGTCATCTGATGCCGGAGGAGGTCCACCGGAGGATGACCGAGGATCGGGAGCGCATCGTGGCGAAGCTGCGTGAGGAGAAGCAGCAGCGCAGGGAGGCCGTCATCGCCGAGCGCGCTCAGAGAAGAGAGGAACTTACTGCTCAGGATTTCACCGATGCGGCGGATGATCTGTTCGCAATGGAGGACAGTCGCCTGGAGGACGAGCGCCGCGCGGAGACGGAACAGTTACAAAAGGAACTCAGGGCGATCGGCAGGGAAGAGGAGGCCGCCAGAGCGGAGCTCAGGCAGCGGATCGAAGCCATCGCCGCCGACGACAGCTACGACTGGGATATGCGCCGGGCGCGGATCGAAGAGGAGGAAGATCGCTTCGAAATGCAGAGGGCAGCGGACGGCACCGGCTGGGGGCCGCGCCGCGCGCAGATTGAGGAGAGACTGCGGCAGCTTGATGCCCAGGCAGCGGACCGGCAGTTTGCCGCCACGCGCAGACAGCAGGAGGCGCTGGATACCGGTGATGAGCGTTACACCTGGAGCTTCCGGCACATTCTGCAGGATGTCTGCGACAGGAAAAATGCCGCAGAGCAGGCCCTTGCGGAAGCGAAGAACAATCCGGACAGCACCGTCCATGACATCACGGAAAAGGGTATCCGCGCCTTTGAGGAGTCCGAACGCTATAAGATGATGATGAATCTCGTCGGCGCCTCCTTTGAGACGGAAAAGCTGAGAGCCGCCCTTGAGAAGAGGTGGCCGGACTGGTTCGCACAGACGCTCACACCGGCACTGGCAGGAATGACGGATCCGAGGATGCGCCATTCCCAGATGATTAATTCCATGCGGAACACCCTGCCGGCGGAGGAGGTGCACGCCTTTCTGGATGAGCAGATCGCGACGCTCAGGGTGGATCTGAAGGAGGATCTGCGTAGACGGCTCCTCACCCTGCAGACGAAGGCGGAGCTTGCCTACGAGGATCAGGTGGTCCATCCGCTGCATGAGCGAGTGGAGGAATTAAAGCGTCAGGGACTGTTTGACAGTGCGGGACATCTGTTAAACAGGAAAGGGGTTCCCTATCACCCGGATTCTATCCGTGACGGGTTGCTCGTCGATGAACGCGGTATTCCGTATCCGCCGGATTCGGAAGAACAGAAAGAATACCAGCATCAGAAAGCCCTGGCAGAGGCGCTTGACTACGCCGATCAGGTCGTCACGTCCTCCGACAGCAAGGTGCGCGCTGCCTATCAGAAGCACCACAATATCCATGAGGAGGCCTATGAGGCAAAGAGAAGACGTGATTTTGACGAGCTCATTGCCGGCATGCAACAGAATTATCGCAATATGCTGAACGCGCTTCTGACCGATGGTCAGGCGTTTGTTTCCAATGTCGTGGAGCCCTGGGAGGTGGATTTCCGCGACTACATGATCAACAGCGGGTATGAGATCACGCCCGAACACAACGATAAGATCACCCAGCTCCTCACCTACATGGAGGAGATGAATCTGCCCATGAGCGATGATCTGCCGGGCGGAACCGGCGAGGATCGGGCGTTTTCCAACCTCGCCGCGGCTCAGGATGCCCTTACGCAGGCGGTGCAGGGCGGAGACGCGGAGAAGATCCTTGCGGCGAAGCAGAACCTTGAACAGGCACGGAAGGACATCGAGAAGCTCTATGCCTATGTGAAAAACGAGGCCAATTTCCCGGCGGAGAGCGTTCCCGGCAATACCGATGCCACGCGTCAGTCCAATGTTCCGCTGGAATACAGCAGGGACACCTTTGCGAGCTCCAAACTCAACGGTATCTACACGCTCTATTCGGCGCTGAAATGGGCGGGGATTTCCATCCGGGAGTTCCATGATGATCCGAACGACGCCATCAAGCGTCTCTATGAGAAATCCATGGAGGCCGTCGATCCGGAAGAACAGTTTGGTAACAAGCGTGTCGGAGAGATCCTGGGCGGTTTTGCCGCGGAGACCGGGGAGGACCGCTCGAAGCGGATCGCACAGACCAAGACGATCCAGGAGGTGGTCAGACGCGGCGTGGAAGCCATTGTCACCATGGGCAACGCCGAGGAAGCCCGTAAGATGAATCTGCTGACAGCCACGCTGCATGAGCAGTACAACGCGAATGTGCTGGATCACCGGCTCAAGCACACCAATCCGTACACGGATCCGAAACGGAAGACTGAAGTGCAGCAGCTTCTCTCCATTGTCGATGAGGAGAGTCTCGAGACGAACCGCTCGAAGATGCTCATGTCGAAGCCGCTGAATGACCGTGGCTACGCAGTGGAGACCATCACGGCAGAGAACTATGTGGACAGTCTGGGACCGGACTTCGACAAATATATGGATCTCGTGACCCGCGGGGAGGAGATGCTCACGGATGCCGCGCGGATCGCCGGGGCAGGCTTTAATCCCGTGGAATTCATGGAGAACCGCCAGAAGGCGCTGTCCATGATGCTGATAAGACGCGTCGCGGACAGGAACAAGGACGGCTTCAGCATCCTGGAGGACGAGATCGTCAATACGGCGGAATACTACGAGTCCATCAGACTGGCACACCCGGAGCTTCCCATTCCGGCTCTCACCGCGGAGCAGAAGAAGCTCTTTGACACCAGAGGAAAACAGTTCAAACAGCAGCTGAAACGCGCCGAGAACGCCCTTTCGCGAGATCAGAAGCGGCAGATCGCGAACCGCGCCGCCCAATTGAGAGAGCAGCTGGCCGGTATGAGAAGGGCCGCCGATCACAGGGGACGCGTGACGGCCGAGCTTGAAAAGCGGAACATCCATTTATGGGAACCCGTGGAGGCTATGCAGGCTGCTCCGGCCGGGAACCGGATTTCGAATGAGGAAGCCGCGGCACGTCTGAACAGACAGCAGGATGCGGCCAGACAGAGGCAGGAAGCCAGAGCACAGGAGGAGAGAAACCGCCTGCTGGCTGAAGAAGCCAGAAACGCCCGCGAGGCGAGCTTTAAGGAGAAGCTTGCGCTTCCGCTCACTGGGCGTCTGGATGATGTTTTCCGGGAGTATTTCTGGAGCCAGTATACCAGAAATGAGATGTTGAAGCAGGGGCTGGATAAGAGCCAGCCGGAAAGCTTTTTTGAGGCGGCGCTCAATGCGAACGACGCACAGCGCCGCATGAAAGAGCTTCTCCATGCGGTGACGGAGAATCTCACGACGGAGCGTTTTGCAGGCATCCTGACGGAAACGCTTGGTCCGGAGAAGGCCGGGCAACTCCTCACGGGATTCCACGGCCTGGTTCCGCAGAGACATATGCTGCAGAATCTGCCGGCGGAGGATCGGATGGCCGTCTTTGCCGCGCTGGCGGGGAGCCTTCCGGCGGAAAGGCAGAGTGAGCTTCTTTTCGCGGATGACAGTTACCAGACCATCCGGGGGATGGACACCACATCGCCTGTCACCATTGACAGCTATGGACCCGAAAAAACGCTCTTTGAGAGGCAGGTCGATCATCCGGCGACGGAACGGGTGAATGATATCCTCAGGCAGGCGGGTCTTGACTGGAAAGGCATGACGGACGGCAAGGG
>JAIKYU010000068.1 GCA_024682835.1 Lachnospiraceae bacterium
TTATAAGGAGATCGCGGAAAAGGCCTTCTACGGCATCACGGAAAAGTATCTCTCCAGAAACGAAGACGGCTCTCCCCGCCTCGGCGGGATCTGCCTGGTCGCCGGACTCGGCGGCAAACAGCACCGCGACGGCTCGCTCGAATATTACTTCAGCGAACCGGTCGTTGAAAATGACGCAAAAGGAGTCGGACCCCTGATTCTGGCCTACACGGAGCTGCTGCGCAGCCGAAAGGAGGCCTGAGCCGGGACTGCCTCTTCAGTCCAGATTCAGTTTGTGGCTGTTGATGTAGCGGATCACCACATAGAAGATCCCGCCCGCGACCGCGGAATAGATCAGAAATTCCCACAGGGTGACACTGTAATACTTTCCGAATTCAAAATCCGCCAGACCGCCTCTGAGCCCGTTGATCATTCTGCCGAAGGAAAAGACCGTCGTCACGATCCGGTTGACGATATGCACCCCGATATAGCAGACCACCGCGCCGGCGATCTTGTGCTTCTGCCACAGCTGGCCGACGCTGATGCAGAAAGCGATGGTCAGCAGCGACACCAGCGGATACAGCAGCGCATAGATCACACAGAGCACCCAGACCCCCGGACCCACATGTCCGAGCAACTCCATAAACCCTTCAACAATTTCCGCCCGTTCGGACGCAGGAAACGCACCAAACAGGCCCACAACCATGAGCAGCACGGAGACCGCCGTCAGAAATCCCGACGCAAACAGCCACACATAACCGGTGATCAGCTTGGCATGCAGGATGTCCGCCGTCTCAACCGGAAGCGTAAAGGTGAGATACCCCTCCGTCGAATACAGATTGCGGTAGTAGCGGATCATCAGAAAGATCAGCGTGCCGATGTTGACGGCAAGGATCCCGAGCATGTACAGGATAAACCACAGGACGTAACTGGAAACGATCCATCCGAGTGCGTCATTGTTCTCCAGCCCCTCCAGATTGTGAATCGATCCCATCACAAAAAAGCCGAATATGCCGATTCCCGCGAGCACGGCGTCAAGCAGAAGCATCAGCCGCCAGGTGGCGAGAAATTCATGTTTGATCAGTTTCCCCAGCATCGGTACACCTCCCGGAATAATTCGTCGACGGATTTGCCCTCCCGGTTTCTGATGTTTTCCGTCGAATCATAGAGTGCGATCCGTCCGTTCTGCAAAAACAGCGCCTCCTGCAGAATACCCTCCACGTCCGCGATCAGGTGGGTGGAAAGCAGAACCGTCGCGCCCGAATCGACATTGGAGACAATCGTGTGCAGAATATAGTCCCGCGCCGCGGGATCCACGCCGGCGATCGGCTCGTCCAGCACATAAAACCGCGCATGGCGGCTCATCACCAGAATCAGCTGCACCTTTTCCCTGTTGCCCTTACTGAGCGTCTTGAGCTTCTGACGGGGATCGATCCCCAGACCGGCAAGCATGTCGTAGGCGCGCCGCATGTCGAAATCCGCGTAAAAATCAGCAAAATAGTCGATGATCTGATCAACGCGCATCCAGTGATTCAGGTATGTCTGATCCGGCAGATAGGAAATGAGCGCGCGGGTAAACGGCCCCACCGGCATCCCGTCGACAAACAGCGCGCCCGACGTGGGAACCAGCAGACCGCAGATCATCTTGATCAACGTCGTCTTGCCGCTCCCGTTGGGTCCAAGCAGCCCGATGATCCTGCCGGCATTCAGATTGAGGTTCAGATTGTCAATGGCGGGACGACCGTTTTCGTAGATCTTGGTCAGATCCCTGCAGCACAATATTTCGTTCATATCCACCTTCACTCCTTTACAAGCAGATTGACTATATCATAAGATAAAAGGGAACACCTTGTCAAAAACAAACCGCAAGGAGGGATCGCCATGAAAAAAATCACCGCAACCCATTCCGTCACCGAGGCGCTTGCCGGAATCCCCGATGAGGAACAGGCTGAAATTGTTTTGGAGCCGAGGGTCTATGAGGAAAAGATCTTTTCGGAAAAACAGGACCTGACCCTGACCGGTGCCGGCGCCGGCAAAAGCATCCTTCTCTGGCGCGACGCCGCCTTCACCATGCTGGACGACGGCTTCAAGCGCGGAACCTTCCGCAGCTACACCGCCTTTTTTGGCGGAAAACGGCTCGTCCTGCGGGATCTCACCATCCGCAACGACGCAGGAGACGGGCGCCTCGCCGGGCAGAGCGTGGCGGCCTATCTGGACAGCACCCACGTGTTCGCCGAAAACTGTGATTTCATCTCCTGCCAGGACACCCTTTTCCTCTCGCCGCTGCCGGACGAAGTCCGCGAACCGCGCGGATTCATGGGGCCGCGTGAAAACACGCCCCGCCTGCTCACCAGACAGTATTTCAAAAACTGCCGCATCATCGGCGATGTGGATTTCATCTTCGGCGGCGCCGACGCCGTCTTTGAGAACTGCGAGATCATCTGCAGGGACAGGGAACACGTCCCCGGCATGGAAAGCGAGGCCGGCGCGGAAGATTTCATCAACGGCTACCTCACGGCCCCCTGCGGAAAGCGCGACGGACTGGGCCTGGTCTTTTTAAACTGCACGATCAGCGCGCAGGTGGGCACAAGACCCGGCACGGTCTACCTCGGCCGCCCCTGGCGCCCCGAGGGAAAAGCCGCTTTCCTGGAATGCACCTACACCGACGCCATCGCCCCGCTCCGCTTCTCCGGCTGGGGAAGCATCGACAAGGACGAACCGGATGCCGGTTTATGCGAATACAAGCCGATGACCGCGGATCGCCGCCCGCTCGACATAAGCAGCCGCAATCCCTGGGTCAGGCTTCTTGACGATTCGGAAGCCAATGAGATCAAAAAAAACGCGGCGGCGTTGAAATCAGAGATTACCGTCTGACAACGAAGGATCGCCCGTCCGGGCATCCGCGCCGAAGGAAAGCAGATAGAAGGGCGACCGATCGCCATCCGTCGCCTGCACGATTTCGATTTCCAGTGTGTGGTCGCCCGGGCTTCCGTGATGCAGCACCGGCTGCAGGAACAGGCAGTCTCCCCAGTCCTGGTCAAAATTCCCGTCCAGCATCACGGCATGGGACACATCCCCGTCCAGAATCAGGCGCGCAACCGGCGTGGGCCGGTGAATGCTCTTGCGGTACACCACCGCCAGATTCCTGCCGGAAAGCCGCACGGACAGCCTGTCCCCGATCCGGCGGCCAATCCAGCCATGCCGGAAGAAATCCCATGCATTCTGCGGTTTTTCCCCGTCCGTGAGAAACCCGGAAAGCACAGGCGTGCAATTCGTGATATCATATCGCGTAAGCCGCGCATACCCGTCCCCGACAAACGGCGCGGGAAGCGCCCCCTCAGGCGCCGAAATTCCCGCTGCCTCCGAGGCATCGGGAATCACCTTCAGGATCTCCTCCGCAATCAGTGCGTGTCCCCTGTCATTCGGATGCAGACCGTCCGGCGACAGATCCTCGCGCGTAAATTCGCCCGCCCGGATGCGCGGCAGAATCGTATCGCGCACCGACACATGCGGCACGCCGTAATGATCCGCGATCGCGTTGTGCTCCTCCTCCACGCTCTCCCCGGTGTCATAGAACGCATTGTTCAGAATGATCATCGCCGGCGCTCC
>JAIKYU010000079.1 GCA_024682835.1 Lachnospiraceae bacterium
AAAGGAGCTAGCCGGCATCTATGACAAGGCCGAGAGCAAGGTCAACGATACCGGAAAATCTCTGAAGTTCGGCAGCACATTCAAGTGAGGGTGAGAGCATGGCGATTAAATTCAATTATCAGCAGACGATTCAGCAGGCACAGCAGCTGGAGCAGATGGCATCGGATCTGTCGGGCAAGACAAAGAGCAAACTGAGCGGCGTGAAGGACAATCTGAGCGCCGCGTGGACCGGCAATGCCGGAAAGAGCTTTGTCAAGTTCCTCGGGGATGCGGAGTCGGATCTGGATGCCAAGGCCAAGTATCTTCGCGGGGTCGCGGATTATCTGAAGAAGGCGGCAAAGAAGATCAAGGAAGCGGAGGAGGCCGCACAGGCTTCCGCTTCGGGCATTTCATAGAAAGAGGTCGATCATGGCAGCGAAAAATACCGTTAATGTACAAAAGATGAGAGCGGCCATCACGGAGCTGGAGAACATCCATTCCAACATGCAGAAGCACATGAAATCACTCGACGAGACCATGTCTTCCGTAAAAAAGGTATGGAAGGGCGAAGCCGCAAACGAGTATCTCAAGCAGTATCAGAAGAACCTGAAGGATTTCCAGAACATGGCTGATGCCATCAGCTCGGCGGCAAACGCACTCGCCGAGTCGTGCGGCGTCTATGAGATGACGGATGCGCAGGCAATGGAAGTGGTTGCAAAAATGGGCAAGAGAGGCTGAACGCGGAGGTGAATCATGGCAGAAGTGAATATGGAAGTGGATGCTGCGCGGTTGAGGACGCTGGCCGAGTCCGTTGACAAGGCGCAGAACGGTCTTCGCGAGTCGTGCTACGCGGCGAAGGGACAGATCGATTCCTTAAAGGGCGTCTGGACCGGTGAGGCCGCAAACACCTATCAGACGAGTTTTCAGAGGCTGATGGATGCATGCAATGAGTCTCTCGCGACGCTCGGAAAGATGGTGAACTCCATCTACGACACGGCGGACAGGTATGAGAAGACGATCAAGGCTGTGCAGAACGACGTGAAGGATATTCCGAAGTTGCCGACAAATCTGTTCAAATAAGATACGGGTGGTGATTGATATGGCATATAAAGTATCGTATAAAGTGGTATCGGAGCAGGGGGAGCAGTTAAAGAACATTGCGAAGGAGATGGACAACTACATCTCCCGCCTGAATCAGATCGTTTCCAAGCTGGGGAGCGACGAGCTGCTCCAGTCGGTGAGAAACGATTTAAACAAATTCAAGCAGCAGCTTGAGGAAGAGAAGACGGTCTTAAACCTGGCCGGCCAGGTCATTACGGACGTCGTGCAGAACTACAGCGGCACTGAGAAAAAGACCGTCGGCAAGGTGGATAAGGCCAAGGCCCACAACCGCGATTTCTACAAGCGCCCCGTCGCCGTTGCGTCGGCCGGAGGAGCGTCCGCAGGGGCTGTGGCATCCGGCGGGGGCGCTGCGGCAGCCTATGCCTCCTCCACGGTAAACGTCAGCGCAGTAAGCAACAATCAGACTGTTGTGAATAACACAACGAATGTCTTCCAGACCGTCGCATCGCCGGAAACGGCCGGCATGGCGGCTTCGGCAGCAGGCTCTGTCGCAGGAGCGGCAGCCTCGGAGCTTTCGGGTAAGGGCGCCGCGATGGTGGGCAGCATCGCCGCAGCGGTCGGAAGTGTCGCGGCAGCAGGCGGCGCGATTGCAGGTGTAGAACTGGCAGAGAAAAGGAAGGCGGCCAAAGAAGAAAGCGAGTGACCGTTAAGCAGTATGAACCGACAGTGAAATTCATTCACGAATATAAAAAATGCCCCGCAGCAGCGGGGCATTTTTTATGCAGACATCAGTCTTTTCGGGGCCTGGATTCGTGCGTGAATCGATGGCGAAAATGGCACCTTACGCAGCTAGATCGGCCGCTGCCTTCTGCAGATAGCTGTCCGTGCGCTTCTGCACATTCTCCTGGAGATTGACAAAAAACAGGAAATTGTCATAAAGATGCAGACTGCCCTCCGGGAAAATGGTCAGCACCGGCGGATACTTGTTTACGTCGATCCCGGTCACGATCAGGGTGCCTCTGACCGGATCAATGTATGCCCCGTACTTTCCGACCTCCACAGAGGTGATGGCACCGGTCTTGCTGTCCTGCGTCACGGATCCGTGATTCAGGGATTTGTCGGCCTTTTTGCTGTCCGTTCTCCAGTTGAGCGGATTGATGGAAATGGCTTTCGTGCCGGCGGGTGTGATGATGGTGTCGGTCACATGACCGTCCTCGCAGTCATAGCTGACCACGACGCCCGTGTCCGTCTCACCCTTTGCGGGGACGATCTGCGGATACTTTGCCACCATCTCCTCCGTCAGGCTCCATCCGATCGCATAGACCGCAATCAGCCGGTCCCGGAGTGCTGTCGCCCGTTCTCCGTTTCCGCCGTAGTATTCCTCAAGGAGGCGGTAGCACATGTCCGCACCCTGGGAGAAGCCCGCGAGAATCAGCGGCCTTCCATTGTTTTTGTGCTCGATGAAATAGCGGAAGGACGCGGAAACATCCATGTAGGCATTTTCAAACGTCTGCTTCTTTGCGGAGGCATCCTCCATGGAATAGGCCTTGATCGAAGCCTGCCTGTAGTAGGGGGCGAAGATCCTTCCGGTTTTCGCAAAAATCGCCTGCTGCTGGTTCATCGCATTCCGGAACCGCTTTTTATACTCCGGCGTGATTGCCGAATTGCTCTCGCTCGTGACATCCACCGTGGGCGCGACGATAAAGACGTCCACCTCATTTTCCGGATAGGCTCCGTCATACAGCCAGTTCTCAGCGGAGGAGTAATCGAGCGAACCGGTGAAGGGGAGCACCCTGACCGCCCGGACCCGCATGCCGGACGGCACAAACACCGCCATGGCAAAAAACAACCCCGCAAGCAATCCGGCCATTTTCCTTTTTCTGTTCATATCCGACCTCCTCGTCTTGGTATGTCTTTTTTTGTGTATGAATCCACTCTTTGTCAGCTGCCGTGATGTCGTGTCATTTGCATGTCTTCATTATTATACTTCAAATCAGGTGAAAAGGAAAAAGAAAAATATCAAAAACGCATACGTTAAATTCCGGACGAGGGTGAATGGCCTTCATATATTACACATACTGCTGCATTGGATTTCTTACTTGCGAAAACGTCATACGACATATATAATATAGCGGATGACGATCCGTTGTGACGGATGTGGAGGGCAGGATGAAAACAAAAACTGGATTATTTGGAAAACTGATGAACAGGATGGGCGCGGCGATTCTTGTTACGACGGCTGTTTTCGGCACCGCGCAGCTTAAGACGGAAGCGGCCAGAGCCGCGGATTATGCGGCTGTGTTCAACGCAACCTGGTACGCGGATCATTACCCCGATTTAAAGAACGCCTACGGGACAAATGCTACAAAGCTCCTGAATCATTTCCTTGCCTACGGGATGAGCGAAGGCAGACAGGCTTCCGCAGAATTCAATCTGGATGCATACAAAAGTCGCTATTCGGATCTCAGAGACGCGTTCGGCAACAACAACACGGATTATTACATCCATTATATCCGCTACGGTAAAAAAGAGGGACGTGACGCATCGGGAACGGCGGCTTCCGTGTCTGCACCGGCACAGCAGCCTTCCGCGCCGGCCGCACAACAGAAGGCCACCAATGGGAAACAGCCCATCCAGAACGGCGACAACTGGCAGAGCATCCCCGGCACATCGGATCCCAGCTATGCCAAGGCAGCAGAGGTGTTACAGTCCCTCGGATGGAGCATCACCAATGCGTTCAACTGGTCTGCCGGGCTCACCTATTACGGACACGGCAAGGCTGACATGCCGGAGGAGGGAAGCCCCGGGACCCACTGGTTCGCCAATTTCGGCTTTGACAACCGCAAGGGCAATTGCTTTGTCATGGCGGCGACCTTTTATGAGTTTGCAAAGCTCTGCGGCTATTCGCCCAGGCAGATCTTTGGCTATGTGCCGCGTCGTTCGGGTGGGATGGGACCGCATTCCTGGGTTGAGATCGATGTGGACGGGGAGACCTACGTCTATGATCCGGACTATACCTACGGCACCGGGAAGAACGGATTCAAAATCAAATACGGTCAGAGCGGGACGTGGCACTACACGGATTATGCGCGCATGAGCGAATGATCGGGAACGGGTCGTTCTCATGCCACTGATCTCGGAAAAAGACCGCCGTGCGCTGCGCGGTGTGAATTTGATCGGAAACCGAACGAAGCATCGCCTGACCAAAAAGGAGAAAAAAAGACGGATTCTGACGCTCGTTCTCACACTCCTCCCGGTTCTGATCGGCATCGTAGTCGTGTTTGTCTTCGTCCTGCCGATCCTGAAAAAACCGGTCGAGCTCAGAGAGGATGCAGAACTGTCACTTGTCGTCGGGAAAAGGAGCAGTGTGGAACTCTCCTGGACACCGGCGAAATATGCAAGCGGCTATCGGCTTGAGCTTTTTGATCTCTCCGGAGAAGATCCGGAAACACCGGTTTTTGACCGATTCTGCAGGCGTGCGAAATGCACGCTTTCTTCTGCGGACATTCCCAAAGAGAAATCCCTGCATGTCAAGGTGACGGCGAGAGATTACCATTATTTTCTGGAAAAGAAAGAGGAAATCCAGGAGACGAGCGTCTCCTGGGATTGTTGCTTCTCCGTGCCGGTGATCAAGGAGCTTCGCAGTGAGATCGATAACGAGAATCAGAAGATCGATCTTGGCTGGAGAGGCTGGGAAGAGGACATCTATTCGGTTTACCTCGTGGATCCGGACGGCAACAGGGAACTGATTCGTGAGTTTGGATCGTCAGGGAGCATGAAGGATCTGCCCGGCGAATTACGTGGCTTCGATGAATCCCTGTCCTTTGGCCCTCGGAGCAAATTCAAACTTCCCAAGGGCGGCGGGGAGTACCGGATCGAGATGGAGGTGGCCAGAGAGCAGCCCGGCGTGGTTTTTCAGGGCGAGACCGTTCAGATCATGACGGTGACGCGGAGCATGCTGATGAGTAAGAAGGTTCTGGTCAGTTATGACAGGCTCGAGGGCAATCATTACAAGCTCTACTGGAATGACACGGGAAGCCGCAGCTATCAGGTGGAGATGATGGCACCGGGAACGCAGGACTATAAGCTTGTCGCCAATGTGGACGGGAATGAGGAACTGGTCTTCGATACAGGGCATCTCCTCTCCGGCAGACAATACAGCTTCCGCGTGGTGGCGATTGAGGATGGGGATGATTCTCCAAAAGCCGATGCATCCGGCGAGAACGAAAGCAAACCTGAGTTCGGCGACTGTCCGATTATGACGGAACCGGAGGCTCTCTACGCGAGCATCTGGCCGACAAAAGCACTGGATCTATATCGGGATACGGACAAGTCGGAAAAGATTGGCAGCGTGCCCGTCGGACAGTGTCTCTGTGTGCTTGATGCAGATGATGAAAAGGAACTGTTCCGTGTGCGCACGGATGAAGGAGAGGGTTATATCGACAGCAACTACTGCATGATCAATCTGCCGGATTATGTCGGCGATCTGTGTCAGTATGACATTCCCAACAGCTATGCCTCCATCTATATGGTGAACGGCTACTACATTCCCAATGTGACGGGGCGTGTGACACCCGGTTATGAGGACATCCTGCTGGATGACAACACCTTTGTGGTGCCGCTCCTGTATCCGGTCGCACAGAAGCTGGTGGACGCGGCGAACGCGACGCTTGCCGACGGATATCGGATCGAGATCAATGACAGCTTCAGTCCGCATGAGGCCACACGCTCGATCTATGACGAGACGAATAAGGTGCTTTACTGGCGACTGCCGGATATCCGCTACTTCGGCCTGCGTACGACGTTGAAAAAATATCTCGAGAACGGAAGAAGGGTAGAAGAACCGCCGGCATCGGCACTCCCGGGCGGCGCGGTGGAGAAGCAGCTGCAGGCGGCCGTGCAGGATGCCCCGGAAGAGGCTACAGAGCTGGATGCGTCCGCCATGGCCGAGGGGGCGGCGCCCGAGACTCCTGTCAGTGAGGCGCAGAACAGCCTGACAGACAACTCGCGCTACACCTATTACTGGGAAATGACAAACGGCACCTTCCGCCTGGGAAGCTTCCTGGCAGCCGGCGCATCCAGGCATAACATTGGCGTCGCCATGGACATGACGCTCGCCAGTGTGAGCAACGAATACCGTCCGATGGACATGCAGTCCGAGATGCACAACTTAAGCTGGTATTCTGCGATGAACAGAAACAACGTAAACGCGGACCTGCTCAAAAAGTATCTGACGGACGCCGGCTTTGCAACGATTGGAAGCGAGTGGTGGCACTTCCAGGACAACGATCTCACTAAGTCGCTGAACCCGCCGATCGTGGAAAAGGGAGTCTGTATCGAGGGCTGGAAGAAGGATGATTACGGCTGGCGCTATCGCGACCGGAAGGGCAATTATCTTAAGAATCAGTTAAAAGAGTTAAACGGTGTTACCTACTCCTTTGATGAGAAGGGCTATACGGATCGATGATCCGGGAAAGCAGGGATGATGAAAAAGAAGAGAAAACGCAGCGGCGGATCCGGAACCGGTGAAAGCGGAAAGGGATTGCCCGAGGTAAAAAAGGTCGATTCAGAAGAGAATGAGGCGAATAGTGCCGCAGAAGAGGTTGAAGAAGAGCCTTCGGATACAGTTGAGAAACCGGTTAAGGAAGAGGCTTCTGACAAAACAGAACCGTCGGACAAAGCGGAGGTTTCGGATAAAGAGAAAACCTCGGATAAAGCTGAGCTGTCGGAAGGGAAGGAAACGGCTGATGAGACAGCCGTGAAGAAGGAAGAGACAGTTGACACGAAGACAATGTTCGTGAGATCAGCCACGATTGAAGAAGTGACTACGGAAGATAAACCGGATCCGAAGAACAATGATGTGTCATCCGATGAGGAAGAGGGCGGGGATGACGGAAAGAAGGAGACTCCCCCTAAAATTCAACGCCGGAGCATCCTCGTGTGTGCAATTGCGGCAGCGGCTTTGATCATCCTTGCGGCGATCGGAGCGGTCAATGAGCGTGTGCAGCAGGCGGCCATTCAGGCCGAGGAGCAGGCGCAGGCAGAGGCGGAGGCAAAGGCCAAAGCCGAGCAGGAGGAAAAGGAAAGAGCAGAGGCGGAGGCGAAGGCCAAAGCCGAACAGGAAGAAAAAGAGAAAGCAGAGGCGGAGGCGAAAGCCAAAGCCGAGCAGGAGGAAAAGGAAAAGGCAGAGGCGGAGGCAAAGGCCAAAGCCGAGCAGGCGGAAAAAGAGAAGGCGGAAGCGGAAGAGAAGGCCAAAGCAAAGCCGCAGAAGAAAGCAGGGGCAGCGGCAAAGGCATCAAAGGACAAGGGCTGCATCGGCGATGATGCGCTCGTCTGGTAAGGGGCAAAAGATGCAGGATCGGAATCGGCGTTTTTCAATTCTCAGGGTCTTTGCCGGCTTCGGCATTGTTCTGCTGCATACGGCCAATGTGTCCGAGATCCTTTACAGGGACTCAATCACACCGGGACAGACCGCTTTGTCCCTGGGAATCGTCTACTGCATGATGTGGGCGGTGCCGTGCTTCCTCATGGTTTCCGGCGCTTTGCTGTTAGATCCCGCACGGATGATCACCATGGAGAAGCTGTTTTCCCATTATCTGAAGAGGGTGTTCCTGGCGCTCCTCGTCTGCAGCGTGTTTTTCCGCTTTTTTGATATGATGATGGGAGAGGAAGGTTTCTATCTCATGTTCGTGCCGGACGGCGTATGGCAGATGTTCCACGGGACGGGCTGGGCGCATATGTGGTATCTCTATCTTCTGATCGGCCTGTACCTTCTTCTTCCGTTTTTCCGTATGATCACGGCTCACAGCACAGACAGAGAACTCTGTTATCTGCTCGTCGTCTATGCGGTGTTTCTCTCTGTGTTTCCGCTGTTTCGGACAATCGACGCGGAGATCGCGTTCACGCTTCCGACCGCGGGGATCTACCCGTTCTACTTTTTCGCCGGCTATGTGCTGTACAAAGGAAAATGGAAGATTGACAGGAAAGCGGCCTTCCTGATGACGGTCATCGCTACCGGTCTCATCATGATGCTGACAAAATCTCGCTACAGCGGTCTCTCCGGTGACGCAGCCTCCTTTGCAGACGGGCTGATCGCCAGTTATTCCTCACCGCTCATCGTGATTCAGTCCGTCGGACTGTTTTCCCTTGTCTGCTGCGGAACGGCAAAGGAACCGTCTGAAAACAAGTCGGCTGCAAGGGGGTGGCTGACGGAATTTATTGATCTATTTGATTCCTGTGGGTTTGGCATTTATCTGCTGCACATGGTCTTTCTGCGTCTGTTCCTGCGCTATCAGGGATGGAATCCGTTCCTTATGGGCATGTGGTCCATTTTTGCCATTGCCTTCGGTGTGTTTCTTCTCACCTGTGCACTGGTGGCGGTGTTGCGCAGGATTCCGTTTGTGATGAAGAATCAGGATCAATGCCATTCCTGAGAAGCAGTTCCTTGTATTTGTTGAGCTGAGATTTCTGATCTGCATTTCTCTGCATCAAATCCGCATTTGTCTGAGTCAGATCCGTATTGGCCTGAGTCAGCCCTGCATTGATTTGAGACAGATCTTCATTATTCTGTGTCAGATCTGCAATTGTCTGGCTCTGATTCTCTGCTTTTGCGCGGAGGTCATCCAGCTCCTGGTGCATCGAATCGATCATATATTTGGTTGTGTTCCGATCCATGATCCGCAGTGCTTCCGAAAACATACCGATCACCTCCGCAGGATTCCAACGAAATGATGCGATGTCCTGATACATGGGCAGGAACATCGGCCATCGGTCAACGAGAGCGAGCACCTTTGCCGTATCCTCCACTGTAAAGAACGTCAGCCAGGCATCCAGGAGCGTCTCTATCTTATTTTCTGTCTTTTTACGGAAGGTGTCAAGGGATATATAGGTGACGTGCTCAAGCGTCGCGACCTTAACGCCGCTGCTGTAGCTGGTCTGCCTGCGATGGAGATATTCCGGCTTTACGTGGTGAAATTCCTCCGTGCTCTGATCCATGATCACGATAAGGTTCACCGGCTTCATGTCGTGGTAACTGAAGTCCTTTCCCCGAGAGCTCCTTGTTTTTTCATACTGCCGCATGATCATGTCCGCCAGGTAGCAGCTGGTTCGTTCGCCGGGAAACAAGAACCCCAATCGCTGCATTTCGATGTCCACAGTTTCGCCTCCGGCGATCCGCACAAGGACATCCATGATCACCTGACTGCCCTCCTGCACCATGACGCCTTCCCGTGGGAGTACGGATTCGATTTTGACCTCCTGACCGTAGATGGCGGAAAGAAGTGATTCCACGCGTTCCGGTACGGCAAGGGGATCCAGAATCTTTTTAAAGAACTTGTCCGAGAGAATCTGCAGGCTCTTTTCGCCGCACAGGTAGGCGAGAATACGATCCTGATCCTCGGCGCTTAATTCATCAAAAGCCTGGCTGATCTCTGAATCTGCGCGGATCTGATGAAGCATATCCTTTCGCGGGACTGCTTTGCCGAATACGGCTTCTATCGTGATTCCATTTTCTTTTCCTTTGGTCATGTGGTTTCTCCTCTAAGATGCTGTTTATACTTGGTTTCAAGCCGTTAGGATGCGGAAATTTATATCCCGTGCAACAGAGATAGTTCACACCCTGTGCAAAGTTGCACACGCATATCCGTCATATTTCTTAAATCATGGAAAATCAAACGGTGAAACCGTTTGTCGACGTTGAATCCGCCGTTTGCAAAACTCTACCGCATCACCGAAGAGACGTCAATAGGTTTGCTGCAATTTCGGCATTTTGCCTTCTTTGACGGCAAAAACGAGCCCCGAAATATAGAAACAGGCCTGTGGCTAAGAAAACAGTGTACAAAATGCACACAAAATCGACGAGTGGTTTTGTGCAATTTGTATAGTCGGAGTTTTGAGGGGGGATATAAGTGATTACAAATGTGATTTGGAAAGGGGCAAAAGAATCGATGACATATGAGCAATGAAAACTGATGGTTGACAGTTGAGAGAAGATGTCTGCCTGAGACTATTTCTCTCGGCTCCGAATAAAGGCCGCATAATCGATGACCGAACGCTTACCGGTGAGCGTCAGCCTGGAAAAGTAGAAGAGGAGTTCCTTATCGTCCCGTGACAGCGCAGGAGTGGATTTGCTGTTTATGAACCGGATAAATGCAGTCTGATCTCCATACGTATCGCTGGGTTCCGGCGCATCATAAAAGATTTCATCGTCCAGAGGAATGCACATCTTCAACAGGTCGTCAGCCGGCATTCCGTAGAAATTCGCAATTCTATAAATGATCACTGTGCCGGGTGTGCGCTTCCCAATCTCATAGTTACTGTAGGTGCCCTGCTTGATCTCTATCGCAGCGGCGATATCCGCCTGCTTGTAGCCATGAGCGAGACGCAATTCTCTGAGTTTGGCGGCCAGATTTCCGTTTTTCGGGGTTTGTTTATCAATCTTTGATTTGGATGATGCTTTCTTTTTCATATTGTCTCCCAATATGTCAAATGCAATGCATGTATGCTTTGTTATTGCAAAAGTTGACCGGCAAAGAGAATTTGATAAGATGATTGGTCCATTCGACGTTATAAAGCCGAATGAATACATTTTTCGTTGGTAATTATATAGGATTTCCTCCTTGCAAATACGCCTAACGACATGTAAAATATAACAATGGACGATCATAATTAATGATTATGTTGTTTTTCAGAGACATTATTTCGAATCATTCCTATGAGCAATAGCTTATTGTTTACAGAGAGTTGAACATAATTATATTTGCATTGTTAGCAATCATATTGCGGTTCAAATAGACAGGCAATAGATCAAAGGAATGGAGCATAGATCATGAACAGAATCGACGTAGGAACGGCATTGTTGTGCCTGCTGCTGGTGGCGTACGTGGCAATAGCCATCAAAGGCGAAGGGAAGGAAACCGCCCTGCGCGCCGTGCTGTTTCTGGCTATCGTGGTGGCAATGTTTATGGCGTTTAATGCCGGGTTCGAGGCATGGGAAGGAGGGTAAGAAATGAGCTTGACAATAGGAAAAGCAGTCGACGCCATCATGGCGAAAATTTGTATACGGGTGCTACACAGGCGCGTACGGAAAGAGGCAGGGATTCTGGGATAAAAAGAATTATTCAGCAGTTCACGTGAATTTGCAGAGACGCTTTTACCTGTACACGAAGAACCTGGAAGATCAGGTGGAGGATGCGGACTTCCTGAAAAAGCTGACAGCGTTGTCGCCAAAGTGCGAGTGGTCATCAGTCATGCGGGAGATCAGGGGGAGCGAAGCATTAAAACACATATTCGTGGCCGGCCTTACGAAGCTCACGTCAGAGATCATAGAACAGAAATCGACCATCAAACACAATCCAATGGCCAGAAAGCTTCACACCTACCTTCAGATCACGCCGCAGAGAGCGAAACGGATTTTGTGAGGCGCTATACCGTCCACATCATTGACCCGTATCTCACATACAGCACCGTCAGTGGAGCGGATGCAAAGGGCACGAAGGCACCCAAATCGCTGTCCGTTCTCGCCGGTGAGAGCCTCTTCCTGCGGCTTTCGACAGACGCGGGATCGGAATGGGGGGAGGAGTATGCGGTCAGTTGGATGACCTCCAATGAAGAGGTCGCCAAAGTGGATGATGGCAGAGTGTATGCGCTCTCCAGTGTGAATGATCCATTTATATGATGATTGGCCACAGGGAGGATACTTCTATCGTGAAGAATAGAAAAAAACTTTATATAATGGTTTTTATATTGGAGATATTATTGATTGTGTTTTCTTGCAGTAATGTAGCAAAACACAATAATGACGAAAGCATTTTGATCGAAGCAGATCAGCTTGGGTATGCAGCAGATCCTATTGGAGGTGAAGAATGTGAACGAGGTTCTGATGGCCCCCGAATGAGTGGTTCTTTGGACACAGGAATAAATAGAAGGCTGGTTACTCCAAGATATCATCTGTATCCTGGTGTTTATCAGGCGG
>JAIKYU010000006.1 GCA_024682835.1 Lachnospiraceae bacterium
GCTGTTGCGATAGGCGTGCTGTGCCTTGGCGTAATCCCGATAGGTGCCTGTCTTTGGCGGCAGGGAGATTTTTCTGCCATGGAGGGCATCTTTGTAGACTGTCTCCAGATCGGCCTGCAGGATCGACCAGGACACACTGTCGATGATCAGGTGATGCGCAGCCACAAAGAACAGATCCTGATCCCCCGCATGGATCAGGGCCGCACGCACCAGGGTCTGATCCATCCGGATTCCCCGCTGAATGTCATCACAAATGCCGGCAAAGTGCTCCCTGTCTGTCGTGTATTCTTCAACGGGAATCTCTGCGGAACCCTCCCTTACATACAGTCCTTCCTCCGTCCAGACCGCCCTGAGCATATCGTGATGCGTTGTCAGCGCATGCCATGCACCGGAAAGAGCTCTTGGATCCGCCTTATCCTGAAACTTCACAAGCAAAGTCTGGTTAAAGTGAGCCGGAACCTTCAGATGGAGAGAGCGGAAGAAACCGGTGATGGCCGTATCCTCCACCCTGCCGGAATACGGTTCCTGATCGATCTTTGCATCCGCTTCCGTCACAGATCCGGCAAGCGCCGCCATGGCGCGCACGGTTTTTGCCTTCATGACATCGGCCGCTTTCAATTCGATACCGGCTTCCCTGAGCACGCCGATCATACGGATCACCTTGATGGAGTCGCCGCCGAGGGCGAAGAAATCATCCAGCGCACCGACCGGCTCCGTAAGGCCGAGGAATTCACGGATCACTTCGGCAATGGTTTTCTCCACCGTCCCGACAGGCGCCACGTACTCCTCTCTGCTGTCGGATACGGTCTCCGGAAGCCTCTTATAATCGATCTTGCCGTTTGCCGTCAGCGGCATCTCCATGAGCCGCATCATGACCGAGGGAACCATATAATCGGTCAAGGATTCCGAAAGGAAGGTCTTCAGTTCGTTCTCATCAATCTCCTCTTCTGACGTGTAGAAAAGAACCAGCTGTTCCTCTTTTAAATCGACCGCAGCCTGTAAGACACCGGGGAACCGCACGGCACAATTCTCGATTTCTCCGGGTTCCACACGGAATCCGCGGATCTTCAGCTGTCTGTCAAGCCTGCCATGGTACACAAGCTCGCCGCTTTCATCATATCTTGCCAGATCGCCGGTGCGGTACACTCTTCTGCGCTCCCCTGCGATATCAAGCTCCACAAATTTCTCGCCTGTCAGTTCCGGTCTGTTGAAATAGCCCTCCGCGATCTGATCTCCCGCAAGGCAGAGCTCTCCCACCACGGTGAGCGGAAGCAGCCTTCCTTTTTCATCGAGAATCAGAGACGACGTTCCCGGCACCGGCCGGCCGATGGGGATCTCCCGATCTTTTTCCTGATCCACCTCATGGCGGGACGAACAAACCGTAAACTCGGTAGGACCGTATTCGTTGATGAGCCTGACCGCCGTCTTTTTCACCGGGAGAAGATTTTCGCCGCCCATCACAAGCGTCTCAAGCGGCGTGTCCGGGTGCGCGTTGATAAACGCCATACCGATCTGTGCGGGAAGCGCCATGGAGGAGATCCGGTTTTTTCTGATATAACGGTCCATCGCATCCAGATCGTTTCTGGTTTCCTGATCCAGGATAAAAATCCGGCCTCCCGCACAGAGCGGGCAGATCAGATCATCCAGCGATGCGTCGAAGGAAAAGCTGATATACTGGCCGTGGCGGAGGGTATGATTTTCCTCAAGTCTCCTGCCTCTCCATGTTGCGAAGGCATACAGCGAACGGTGTGACTGCACCACGCCCTTGGGCTCGCCGGTGGAGCCGGAGGTGTAGATCATATAGGCACGGTCTGACGGACTGATACAGGGAAGCTTCGTATCCGTTTCCGTCTGAAGGGTTGCCTTGCACACGGTCTCAAGGTCCAGCACCAGATGGCAGCCCGCGTCCTTTAACATAAAGTCTTTTCGGTCGTCCGGAAGCGCAGGATCCACAGGAATAAACGCAGCCCCGGCCTTGTGCACGCCAAGGATCGCGACCACATATTCCTTCACCCTGTCCATCCGGATCGCGACAAAGGAGTCCTTTCCGACCCCCTGCTTCAGCAGGAAGGCCGCCACCGCATCCGACTGTTGGTTCAACTCATCGTAGCGGATGCTTCCGGAAGCATCCGTCACCGCCTCCGACGCACCGGCCTTTTCTACACTTTCGTAGAACAGATCCAGCCATGTCTTTGTGTCGTCAAGCGGCAGATCCTCACCGGTTGAGACGGAAAGCACACGGTCAGTCTCTTCCCCGGTAAGCGCCGGCAGCAAAGCCACCGGTCGATCCGGTTCTGCGGCGATCCCTTCAGCAAATGCCGCAAACAGCTGAAGCGCCGCCCGGATCTGCTGCCCGGTGTAGACGCTTTTGTCGAAGCTTAGTCTTAAAGTAAGCTGCCCGTCCCCGTCGATATAGGTCAGGGGATCCACCCTGCCAAAGACTTCTTCCCTGATCACAACCGGGCGCATGGTAAAGGGAAGGGCTGAGGAATCCTCCGTTCCTGCGACCCCCATTTCGGAAAGCCCGCTGTTGTAATTTTCAAAAGCAAGCACCGATCGCACAAGGGCGCTACCGGCATCCGTTTTCTTCTGGATATCCACGAGCGGACAGAAATCCCACTCGGCAGATCCTGTCGACTGCTCCCGAAGGCCGGAAAGCATCTGTCTTGCCGTTGTTTCCCCATCCGTTTTCACGCGCACAGGCACGGAATTGATGAACAGACCGACGATCCTGTCCGCGTCCTCCGTGCGGTCTCTTCCCGATACCACCTTGGCGAACACCACGTCTTCCGAACGGGTAAAGGTCTGAAGCACCAGTCCCCACAACAGTTCAACCGCATTGCTGAGCGTTGCCTGCTGCTGTCTGCACAGTTTCTCTATGGCTCGGGTGGTCGTGCGGTCCACAGCCACGGACAGCTGGTCCGTATCACAGCGGTCTTTTTCCGGAACGGACCCGTAGGAAGGGATCTCCGCACTACCTTCATAATCCTTAAGCAGCTCCTCCCAGTACGAAAGCGCGCGGTCGCGGTCCAGGGTGAGCAGATGCCTTACCGCCTGTTCGTAACGCCCGTCCAGAGTCTCCCCTGTCTCTGAATCCGGCAGCCTGCTTTGGTCCCGTGCGGCTTCGTGCTCCTCTAAAAGGAACCGGTACAGATCTCCCAGGTAGAGGCTGTTGCACCAGCCGTCCACCAGCATATGATGCACCAGCACAAACAGATAGCAGGTGTGATCACTTTTTTTTGCGATCACCACGCGGAAATTCGATTCTCTTTGAAGGTCGCGGACGCCGGAAAGAAGCGAAAGGCGAAGCGCTTCAGCCGCCGCACGAGGATCCTCTCTATCGGACAGATCCGTCATTTCCACATCGGCGTCTCTTTTGATGATCGCCTGTCTGGGCACCCGGACGCCCTCATGGATAAAGGCGGTGCGCAGCACCTCATGCTTTGTTATAAGGCGCATGACAGCGCGCCTGGCCGTCTCTTCCGAAAGCAGCACATCCAGTTCAAACACGTAACACAGCCGGTACGCCATGCTCTCAGGCTCTGATATATGCTTAAGCAGCATGCTCTCCTGCATCGGCGTCAGGGGATAAATCCGTTTGATCTCCTGCCCCCTGCTTTCAAAATCACGCCTCACCGCTTCAAACTCTTCCGGCGACCATTCCGTCTCTCCAAGATCCGTGGCGCTTTGTTCGGTTTCCGTCGTTTCATCGAGCAGGTCGCACAGGTTCATCAGCTCATCCAGCATACCGTCGGTAAACGCTGCCGCCATTTCTTCCGTGCAGATGGCCGTATTGTATGTCAATCCGACGGAGAAGCGACCGTCCGTCACTGCCGCGTTGATGGACAGGTCCGGTCCGAACACATTTTTTTCGGCGATGGGAAGGCCTGATCCCACGTCGCCAGACAGCACAAAGAAGCTTTCCCCCGTCTGTTCCGTGTCCATTTCACCAAGATAATTGAAGCCGATACGGGCGCAGAAATCCTCAGACGCCGGAAATGTCCCGTCCCCTCTCAGGTAGCGCAGCGCCGGATAACCGACGCCCTTTCCGGGGATCCGGTGACGGGTCTCCCGAACGCGGATAAAATCAGCTTTCAGATCACCCGACAGATGCTCCACCACCATGGGATACACGGAGGTAAACCACCCCACAGTGCGGTCGATGACCAGATCCTTTCCGATATCTTCACGGCCATGACCTTCGAACTGGAAGGAAACGCCGTTTGTCTTAAATATCCTGGCATAACTCCTGCCGGCAGCCGCAAGCAGGGCATCATCGATCTCTGCGGAAAGCTTTCCGTAACCTGCGCCAAGAACCCTTTCCGTCCGTTTCCGGTCCATCGTTCTGGTTAGCCCCCGCATCACACGGGTATGATCCGTCGGTATTGAAACCGGATACGCCCGCATCCTTTCCTCCACCTTCTTCCAGTAGGGGATCTCAAGAAAGAGCGCATAGCTGTCGGCAAACTGCCTCATGGCCTCCACATAATCGCGGTAGGTATGGGTCTTCCCGGGGAGGGTCGGATTCTTCCCTGACAGGCACTGACCATAAGCAGTTTCCAGATCAGAGAGAATGATCCTCCAGGACACCGCATCAATGATCAGGTGATGGGCGATAAGCACCAGATACCATTTGTCCTCCACATGGAAAAGGGCGGCGCATGCAAGCGCCTGCTCCATTTTCATCCCCGCCTGCAGTTCATTGCAGATACCGGTCATCGCGGCCGCATTTTCACATTCATAACTCCGGATACTGATGGTATGTGAGGGATCGCCAATCACAAGGCCGTCGTCTGTCCGGGCCGCCCGCAGCATGTCATGCTGGGTTGTTACGGCATCAAGACTTTTCTGCAGCAGCTCAGGCACCGGACGTTCCCTGCATATAAGGCATACGCTCTGATTGAAGTGTCCGGGTACCGGAAGCTTCAGCTCATAAAACCAGTTCATGACGGGAGAAAGGCCCACCGGACCTTCGATCGGCTCCTGGCTGATTTTGCGCAGTTTATCTGAGGCTGCGGCATATTCCGCGATCCATTCCGCCGTCTTTCCCTTCATGATGTCAGCAACCCGTACCGTGATCCCCTCATCGCGAAGAAGGCTCACCAGTCGGATCGCCTTGATGGAATCGCCGCCCAGCTCGAAGAAATTATCACGGAGACCGACCGCTTCGGAGAGTCCGAGAATCCGCTGAAGGCACTTTGTGACTGCCTTCTGGATCCTGGTCACGGGTGCAGAAAACGGTGTGGTGCGATGGTTTCCAGGCTCCGGAAGCGCTCTCCTGTCCACCTTCCCGCTGGGTGTCAAAGGCATCGCGTCAAGCTTCACAAGAATTGCCGGCATCATATAATCTGGCAGATCCTTTGCCATCTGATTTCGAAGGCTTTCTTCACTGACCGGATTCTGCTCTCTCTTTTCTGCATAGTAAAGGACGATCCGGCCCTGCCGCACGGCGGCCGCCGCCTGGTACACGCCCGAAAGCCGCAGTGCCGCACTCTCAATTTCGCCGAATTCCACGCGGAAGCCGTTCACCTTCACCTGATCATCCATCCGGCCAAGGTAGACAAGCTGCCCGTCCTCGTCGTAGCGCGCCAGGTCTCCCGTATGGTAGAGCTGCATTCCCTTCATCCACGGGCACTCGGCAAAGACCTCCTGCGTCTTTGCCGCAAGCTTCCAGTATCCAAAGCCTGTCTGGGGACCCGCATAGCAAAGCTCGCCGACACATCCGAATGGGACAAGTTCCCCCTTTGTGTCCAGCAGGAACACGGCGCCGTTCGGCATGGAACGCCCGATCGGCACTTTTTTGTAGTTTACGCCCTTTTCAAGGACATAGGTCGCGACGATATTGGTGCACTCGGTCGGACCGTACTTATTGATGATCGTGGTGCCCTTCGGTGTGATTTCCGTCAGCGCCTCGCCCATTAACGCCAGGTAACGCTGCGGCAACTCGTAATGCGACGCGAGAATCCTGCCGACCGAAGTGGTAAAGCCTCCGCCCGTGATCCCGTGCTTCATCAAATAGCTGTAGATCAGATCCGGATCGCGGCGGATGGATTCAGGCATGATATGGATGGATGCACCTGCCAGAAGAGGCGGGTACAGATCCTCTATGTGCGAATCAAAGGAGAAAGAGAAATGGTGCCCGATCCTGTCGGAATCCGTGAGCCCGTTTTCCGCTTTCGTCGCCAGGGTAAAATTCAAAAGACCTCTGTGATGCAGGATGGTTCCCTTTGGTCTTCCCGTGGAGCCGGAGGTGTAGATCATATAGGCATAGCCGTCCGGGGATGCGTGATTGGCAGTCGGCGCATCCGTGTGTGACGCGACGGCTTCCCGAACCGATTCCTGCGTAAGGACAATTCCGGCCTCCGAATCCTCAAGCATGAACCTGCGCCGCTCTTCAGGATAGTTCATATCTATGGGCAGATAGGCCGCGCCCGCCTTATGAATACCGGTCACGGCGATGACAAATTCCGCACAGCGGTCCATGTGTAGCGCCACAAACTGATTCTTCGTCACGCCCTTATCAAGAAGATATGCGGCGACTGCATTCGATTCCCGATCCAGCTGCCCGTAGGTCAGGGATCTTTCCTCATCCGCAACCGCGATCTGGTCTGAATATTTCCGCACAGACTCCGCAAAAAGCGTGAGCCAGGTATGGCTTAAATCAAACGGAAGGCTTCCGCCCATGGAGCGCGCGATGACCGACTTCTCCTCTTCCCTGTTTAACAGATGAACCTTCGTAAAGGAATCCTCATAGGCCATATCCGTCAAGACCTGCTTCACAGCCAGGGAAAGAATCTCCATGTCCTTTTTCGCGTAGCGTTCGCCGTCATACTCAAAACGGAGCTCATAGAAGCCGGCTACAGGATAGGCGGTAACCGTCAGGGGAAACTTTAACGTGTCGAGCGAAAGCTCCACCGCCTTCGCGCCCGGAACCTCTCCGCCTTCAACCATACCGCCCTGATAGACAAAGAGAATCTCCGCGTGCAGACCGGTTTCCTCCACGAGCTTCGTATAGGGATACAGCTCCCTTGCGTAGGTATCATTCAGCTGTCCGGAAACAGATTGTACATATTTCTTCACATCGTTCCCATCCTGCTCATTTTCCCGTGTGGGGACAAGGACAGGCACCGTTTTGACGAACATGCCGACGCTCCGGTCCAGCTCGTTCAAGCCGGTCCGTCCGTTGCTGACGGTGAGGTAGACCGGCTTCTCCTCCCTCGTGAGTCTGCGCATGGTCTCGCCAAAGGCGGCATGAATAAAGCTCCCCGCTGTCACCTCTGTCCTTTGAACGCCGCTGTCGATGATCTTTTCATCGATCCGGACGGTGACCTTTCCCTGTTTTTTTCCGTCAGGCACAAGGGAAACCGGATAGGACATCACATGGGCGTCCGACAGGAGGCTGTGGAAATACGACTTTGCCTCCTCATAGGCGCTGCTTTGTCTGATCTCATTCTCATACAGGGCAAAATCATAGGCGCTGATTTCTTCCCTCTTCACCTGCTGTCCTTCATAGGCATCCGCCACGTCCTGCATGAAGATGCTTTCGGACAGACCGTCAAACAGGATGTGATGCACATCCATAAACAGCCAGGTCTGTTCCTGCCACGTGAAAATCCGAAACCGGTAAAGAATATCCCGATTCAGATCAAAGGGCCGCACAAGCGTCTGGAAAAAGGCCGCGTCAGGCTCCTCAACCAGTTCCGTCACGGGGATCTCCCGCACATCCGTGGCCACGGGGAACTGCACCACATTTCCGTCCTCAATCCGAAAGCGGGTGTTCAGGTAAGGATGTGCCGACAGTGCCTTACGGACAGCCCCGGCAAAGCGCCCGGCATCTATCTCCGTAAAGCAGAAAGCCACGGGAATGTTGTACTGGGTGGTGTCGCGGTTTAACTCCCAGTCCAGATAGACGCCGGTCTGATTTTCCGTAGCCGGATATACCTCCTGTATGGCATGGGCGCAAAGCACGGGCTTTGCCGCATCCGCTCCCGCCTGCCTGCCCGAAATCTTTTCGGCAATATTTCTGATGAAGGGTTCCTTCATGAGCTCTGCTACGGAAACAGACGCATGAAACCTTGTCTGTATGATCCCGCTTAAGCGCATGATCATGAGTGAACTCATCCCCTGCGAAACCAGATTGCTTGTCACGCCGAATCCATCATAGGATAGCTGTTCTCTGATCAGATCGAAGAGCTCCTGCTCAAGCTTCCCTTCCGGGGGAACGATCTCCGTAGCGGTC
This sequence comes from Lachnospiraceae bacterium, assembly GCA_024682835.1. Lineage (GTDB taxonomy): Bacteria > Bacillota > Clostridia > Lachnospirales > Lachnospiraceae > Butyrivibrio. The sequence goes on from JAIKYU010000006.1 coordinate 8,240, forward strand.
TTCTCCGGCTCGGGAAGGCTCCTCCTGTCAATCTTGCCGCTGGGGGTAAGCGGCATCGCCTCAAGCGGCATATACACATCCGGAACCATATATTCCGCAAGACTTTGCGACAGAAAGTCCTTAAGCCTCTCCGGCGAGACAGGCTCATCCGCCGTGTAGTAGAGGCAAAGACGGTCGTCAACCACCACGGCAGCCACCTGCCTGATGCCCGGAAACCGGACGGCATTGCTCTCCACTTCTCCGGGCTCAATACGAAAGCCGCGCAGCTTCACCTGAAAGTCAAGGCGCCCCATATACGCGACGTTCCCATCCTGGTCGTAACGGCCGAGATCGCCGGTGTGATACATTGTCATACCCGGAAGGATCGGGCAGTCCGTAAACGCCGCCTTCGTCAGGTCGTCCCGTTTCCAGTATCCGTATCCCACATTGCGTCCCACATAGCAGATCTCTCCGGGGATTCCCTGCGGCAGGAGATTTCCATGACGGTCCAGAATGAAGGCATAACAGTTCTCAAGGGGTTTTCCGATGGGAACGGACTCGTAGAAACGGCCCTTTTCCAGTTCGTAGTCAAGCACCACGTCCGTCACCTCGGTGGCGCCGCAGACATTGAATACGCGGATATCCCCTCCGGTAATTCCACGTAACGCTTCGCCGCCCACGGAAACAAAGCGGAGCTTCAGGTCATATCCGGTCAACAGAAGCTGCCCCATTGCCGTCGCAAACGCGGCTCCGGTGATCCGGTTGTCTTTAAGGAACTGACAGATTAAAGCCGGATCCTTCACGATGGCGTCCGACATAAAGTGCAGAGATGCACCTGCTGCCAGCGCAGGATAGAAATCCCGGATGTGGGAATCAAACGAAAAGGTGATATGGTGACTGAGCCTGTCCTCCTCGGTCACGCCGAAGCGCCGGATGTAGATTCTGGTGTAATTCATGAGTGCACGATGCGGGATCATTGCACCCTTGGGCTTTCCGGTGGATCCGGAGGTGTAGATCATATAGGCGAGATACTCGGGCCTTGTGACATGAACCGGAGCCGGATCGGGGAAGAGGGATGTACACCTTATAACCTGCTCCCTGTCAAGCACAAGCTTTGCTTCACAGTCCGACTCCATAAAGGCGATACGATCCTCCGGATAGTCAGGATCGATGGGCACATAGCAGGCGCCCGCCTTGTGAATGCCGATCACCGCAGCCGCAAATTCCTTGCAGCGGTGCATCTTGATCACGACAAAATCGTCGTGCTTTATACCCTGCGCAAGCAGATACTGCGCCACAGCGTCAGATAAACGGTCGAGCGCACGGTAGGTGAGCGTGCCCTCTTCGTCCGCTACCGCCACGTGCTCCGGCTGCCTGCGCACATTCGACAGAAACAGGTCGATCCAGGTCTCTTCCGTGTCGTAGGAAAGAATGGGACCGGTGGACATCTTCATCACTTCCGCCCGCTCCCTGTCGCTTACCCTGTCGAGGGTCATCAGGGCGCGGTCCGGCTGCGCCGCGATCCCGCGGACAAAGGTCTCAAAAAGACGCAGAATACACCTGATCTCCGACTCCCGGTATTTCTTTTTGTCAAAGCGGAGATTCAGATGCAGCTTATCCCCGTTCAGGAAAGCGACCGGCGTCAGATCGTCAAAGCTCTCCTCCTTCATCACGGCGCTCTTGATTGTAAACGAACGCCTCTTCTTCGGAGCTTCCGCCTCCTCTTTGCTTCCGCTGCCATAGTTCTGAAAGGAAAAAACCGTCTGAAACAGACGGTTGCCCAGCTCACTCTGGGCCTGAATCTCCGCAAGGGAGCAATAATCATATTCCGAGCTTCTTACACTCTGATCCTGCAGTGCACGCAGGGCCTCCCGTCCTGTGCTCTCATCCGTCACGGTCATGCGGACAGGGACCGTGTTGATGAAAAGCCCGATCGTCCGGTCCACCTTTTCCGTTGTGTGGTCACGGCCTGACACCACCTTGGCAAAAACGACGTCCCCGCTTCTGGCATAAGTCGCAAGCACCATTCCCCAGGCCAGCTGCGCCCCGATGCTTATGGTAGCATCCTCCGACCGGCACAGGGAGGCAAACCTTTCCGTCACCTCCGAATCGATGTCGATGCCAAGCTCGGAGACGGCACTGCGCTCCTCCACATGCACTTCGCCAAAGGACGGGATCTCTGTCCTTACCTCAAACCCGGCAAGCAGGTTCTTCCAGTACCTGAGGCCTTCCCTCTTGTCTTTGGTTCGGATCTCTCTGACTGCAGCTTCATAAGCGCCGACATGATTATTTGTATTCATTTACTCCTGTTTTCTTTCTGTATGCTCTACCCCAGCACACCTTTTTGAGAATTATTCAGAACAGGGACTTCCGTATCATCCTTATCCATGATGTGCTCCCCGTCATACTTCTTCGTCTCGCTCACAATCACCCCGCTAAGCAACAGCACAGCGAAGATGTTGGGCACTGCCATCAGACCGTTCATCAGATCGCACAGATTCCACACCAGATTCAGTTCCACCAGAGACCCCAGGAACACACCGGCGATCCACAGGATCTTATAGAAGAGGATGATCTTCTCTCCGAACAGATAAACGGCACAGCGCTCCCCATAGCAATACCAGCCCAGGATCGTGGAGAAGGTGAAGGTGAGAAGGCCGATCATGAGAACCGGGACACCGATGTAAGGGATCATGCCGAACGCCTGGCTGGTGAGGTTCGCACCGTTTCCGGAAACCGCATCGATCCCGGGATATTTGATGATACAGGAGACCAGCACCAGACCGGAAATCAGGCAGATGACCACCGTGTCCCAGAAGGTGGCTGTCATGGAAACAAGGGCCTGACGCTTGGGATTCCTCGTCTGTGCCGCAGCTGCCACCAACGGCGAGGAGCCCATACCGGATTCATTGGAGAACAATCCTCTTGCGAAGCCGTAACGGCAGGCCAGGGCAACCGTGGATCCGATGAAGCCTCCGGCCGCGGACTGCGCGGAAAACGCCGAGCGGCAGATAACCAGAACAGCCTGTCCGAGCACGTCCATATTCATCACCAGAATGATGAGACAGCCGCCTATGTAAAACAGGGCCATAAAGGGAACCAGTTTTGCAGCAACCTTGGAAATCTTGCTGATCCCCCCGATGATGACCAGGGCTGCCAGCGCGCTCAGCACGATGGCGACGATGATCGGAGGAATATGAAAATTCGTCTCCAGATTGACGGAGACGGCGTTCGCCTGTACCATGCAGCCGGTTCCGACCGCGCACAGGGCCGCCAGTGCGGAAAAGATCACGCCGGCCCATCTCGCTTTCAGTCCCCGCTCCAGGGCATACATGGCTCCGCCGATCATGGTGCCGTTCTCACTTTTGACGCGGTACTTGATCGCGATCAGGGTTTCCGCATATTTGGTGGCAATGCCGAAGATTCCGGTCAGCCACATCCACAGCACGGCTCCCGGGCCACCCATGGCGATGGCTGTGCCCACACCGATGATGTTGCCGGTACCGATCGTCGAAGACAGGCCGAGAGCCAGCGCACTGAACTGTGAGATATCGCCCTCCGCATCCGGGTCCTTCTTAAATGACATTTTTATTGCCTTGAAAATGTCCTTCTGGATAAAACCGGTGCGGATGGTCATGAAGATATGCGTGCCGAAAAGAAGGATGATCAACGGCCATCCCCACAGGAAATTGTCAACGGTACCAATCATGTCAGCAAACATAAACGCCGCCCCTTTCACTTCTCATTCTGACTGAAATTTCGCATCGCCGTCCATTATACCATTATTATCGTGTCAGGGTCAAAGGCCGGCGTCAAAAAATGACCGCAAAAATGTCGGAAACATATCCCTGGGAGCGAATTGGGTCACGGTGAGGGCAGACAACACCCTGTGCGTGTCAGTGACCTCGCCAAGAGCTTTTGCTGCGGGCGTCAAAAAACGTCCGATTACCCGCGCTCGACTAAAACTCGGGGATGGCGCATAACCGGTGACAGTCGCCGAACGCCTTTTACCACGGATGCATCCGATAGTTTCTATTTGGCGTTCGACTCCGTCACCGGTAAGTGCCATCCCCTCAAACAGGCCGTCTCGCGCGGGATTCGTTTTTTGACTGCCCACAGCAAAGCTCTATCGCTCGGTCACAATGACACGCACAGGGTGTGTCTGTCCTCACCGTGACCTTTCATTCAGACACCTTCCCGGACCGCAGGGCACCCGTCGGCTGAGCATGAGCACTTGGCGACCGTACTTTGGTCGCCTACGTGCGAGCCATCCGCCAGCACTTAACGAAAGCAAGCTCCGTTCTTTGGAGCGAAGCTTGAGTTTAGTGCCTGGAGGTGAGCCGGTGCTTCGCATGGATACGCGGAGCAATATTCTCATCCGAATACGTGATTTTTCTTGTCAATCTGAGCCGGTTTTTCAAGTGATTTTTTGTGCAGTTTGTACACCCTGCATGAATCCGTCCACCCTCTTAGGTCGATTTCTGCACCTGTCTTTTGTGCAGTCTGCCGAAAATGAACAAAGAATGATCTATTTTCTTGCCACAGGGTAAATCCTTGTGCTATAGTCGATTCAAAGCAGAGACGGCGTTCTGCCGGATTCTATCTG
>JAIKYU010000040.1 GCA_024682835.1 Lachnospiraceae bacterium
GACAGACTGTCCTGCTTTTTCGTCACATGAAACACCGATTCCAGCTTGCTCTGGTCCACAATCGAGGACGTCTCCTCTACCACCGAAAGCTTCGTGCTCTTTGCCGCGACCACGGTAAACGAAATCGTCGCCTGCGGACCGTGCGGGAGATCCGCCTCCAGGGTGTAGGTTTTTCCGACAGCTGCATCCTTCGCGACCTCTACCACGCCCGTATTTTCATTGATCTTCACCTTGCCGCCGTCCGCTGTCGTCGCCGAATCCCCGTACAGAATGCTCCAGGTCACCTTTTTGTTGTCGGCGGCCGCATTCTTCAGCGTGGCCTTATAGGTCGCTTTGGTGCCCACAGGTACGTAGGCCTGACCGGACAGAGCGATCTCCGTCACGGGGTCGGATGCCTGCGTGTAGGAAAAGGCTGCGGTCGCCGGCTTGCTCACCACGCCGCTCCCGGTCACAGCCACCGCCTTGATCGTCACCTTGACCGTCTTGCCCTTAGCGGTCTTCCGGATGGCCTCGATCTCACTCTTGCGGAAGGAACCGGTATAGATCTGACCGTACACGATCTGTCCGTTTTTCATCGAGGGGAGCTTGCCGTCCGTGGTGTAGAGGATCTTTGTGGACGCGTTTTCTTTTGCATCCCCGCTAAAGCCTGCCGGCGTGATGACGATGCTGTCACCCTCCGTGCTGATCTTTGGTGCCGTGGTGTCACCCCCGAACATCCCCGCCACATTGAGGATGCCCGCGCCTGCGCCCGCGGAGGAGCATTTCTTTGCGCTCTTTTTGATGACCTCACGCATTTTCGCCGGACTGACCGGTCCCATCACGCTCATATAGAGCGCGCAGGCGCCTGCCACCACCGGACACGCCTGTGAGGTGCCCTGTGCCTTTTCATAGGCCGAATTTCCGGCATCCGAGCAGGAGAGCATGTCCGCTCCCGGCGCGGCGATATCCACCACCGGGCCGTAGGTGGAGAACTGGGTCAGCGTGCCGTCCTGCTTGAGCGCAGCGACACCGATGACGTAATCCGTATAGCCGGCCGGATAGGCGATATTGTTGGCCGCTTCATTCCCCGCTGCTACCACAATGGTCACGCCCTTCTCGTAGGCACTCTTCAGTACCGCCTTCTCCTGGGTATTATATTGGGGACCGCCGAGACTCATATTGATGACTTTCGCGCCATGACTGACAGCATAATTGACCGCTGCGAGAATATTCGCATCGTACATGATACCGTCATCGCTTACCACACACAAGGCCATGATCTGCACGCCGGGGGCAATGCCGGCGCCGCCCTTTCCGTTGTCCGCCGAGGCGCCGATAATGCCCGCCACATGGCTTCCGTGGGTCCCCATCGTCCTCGCCTTGAAATACTCGCCTTCCACCGCCTGGGTGGTGTGGCCTGTAAACTCCTCATGCGTCGACAGAACACCGGTGTCGATCACCGCCACCGTGATGTCGCTGCTGCCGAGATTCAAGTTGTCAAGCATCCCCCAGGCGCCGTAGTCGCCAATCGCGTCATGCCACCACTGATAGTTCGGATTGGACGGATCGAGCAGAGGATCCGGGTTTTCCATGGCATAGTACCAATCCTCCCAGGACGTGGATCCCACCAGCTCCTCCGGGCGCACGGCCTGAACCGCGATCCCCTCCCCGGCGGTATCCGGATCCGGTTCGTACAACCTGTAATTGGGTTCCACCAGCGGCATCCCGTTTGCCGGATCCGCACCGATGGCCACCGCTTCCTCCACCGTGAGGCCGGAATCCGTCAGATCCAGTGTTGCAACGCCCTGATCGTATTTGAGCAAAACCGCACCGTAGGCGGCTGCAACCGTCTGCGCGTATTCTTCGGAGTCCGCCAGGAAAAAGACCTGATTCTCCGCATAGTCCCTGCCGGCCACCGCTTCCTTGAGCTCGTCCGTGACGTGATGCGCCGCCGCATCCTCCTTCCACTCCATGGCTTCCTTTGAGAGTGTGAAGCCCTCCGGCATGCCGGGGACTCCCTCCGGAAGCACCGTGGAGACTGCCGGTGCCGCGGATTCTTCCTCCGACCCGATCGTGAGATCGCCGTTGTCGATTTCCTCCACTGCCAATTCGTCGTCCGCCTGCAGAACGATTTCATAATCAGACGGCTCTGCTTCTCCCTCCGTCTCAACAAACACCGGTTCCTGCGTCACCTCCGCGGCATAAACCACCGGAGACTGCCCGAGCACGGTCGTCACCGTCAGAATCACGGTCATCATCTGCGTCCAATTTTTTCTATGCATTGCTTCCCTCCATGAATTAAAGCCCTTCAGCCGTCCCCATCCCGTCACGGTGTCGTTTTCATTATAAGGTACTCTTGTTTAAATGTGCAAGGTATACCATGAAAAACTCCCGGAGTTTCCTCCGGGAGTTTCTGTTCGTTTCGCTGTGTGCCGGAATGATTACTCGATGATGCTCGCCACACGGCCGGAGCCGACTGTTCTGCCGCCCTCGCGGATAGCGAAGGTAAGACCCTGCTCCATAGCGATCGGGTGAATCAGCTCGATGGTCATCTCGACGTGGTCGCCGGGCATGCACATCTCGGTGCCGTCAGGCAGGTTGCAGACACCCGTCACGTCCGTGGTCCGGAAATAGAACTGAGGACGATAGTTGTTGAAGAACGGGGTGTGACGGCCGCCTTCATCCTTGGTCAGAACGTAAACCTGAGCGGTGAACTTCTTGTGGCAGGTCACAGAGCCGGGCTTGGAAATAACCTGGCCTCTCTGGATTCCGTCACGATCCACGCCACGCAGAAGGAGACCGACGTTGTCGCCCGCTTCGCAGTAGTCCATGGACTTGCGGAACATCTCGATACCGGTAACAACCGTCTTGGAATTCTCTTCCTTGATACCGACGATTTCGACTTCCTCGGAGAGATTGAGCTTACCTCTCTCGACACGGCCCGTCGCAACGGTGCCGCGGCCGGTGATCGTGAAGACATCCTCAACAGGCATCAGGAACGGCTTGTCCACATCACGCTCCGGATCCGGGATATAGTTGTCAACCTGATCCATGAGCTCCATGATCTTGTCGCCCCACTCGCTCTTGGGATCATTCAGTGCGCAAAGAGCGCTGCCGCGGATTACCGGGATATCATCGCCCGGGAACTCATACTCGTTGAGCAGGTCACGGACCTCCATCTCAACCAGATCCAGCAGCTCGGGATCATCAACCTGATCGCACTTGTTCAGGAACACGATGATGTAAGGAACACCAACCTGACGGGCCAGCAGCACGTGCTCACGTGTCTGAGCCATAACACCGTCGGTAGCGGCGACAACGAGGATGGAACCGTCCATCTGTGCCGCGCCGGTGATCATGTTCTTGACATAGTCCGCGTGTCCGGGGCAGTCGACGTGCGCATAATGTCTCTTCGCCGTCTCATACTCGATGTGCGCGGAATTGATCGTTATTCCACGGGCCTTCTCTTCTGGGGCCTTGTCGATCATGTCGAACGCGACTGCGGTACCGCCCTGTCTGTCAGCGAGAACCGTGGTGATTGCAGCCGTCAGCGTGGTCTTGCCGTGATCGACGTGACCGATTGTGCCGACATTACAATGCGGTTTTGTTCTGTCAAACTTCTGCTTTGCCATTGCTTCTTTCCTCCTTCGGAATCAAATCTTCCTGCCGACCCTGTCGGCACTACTTTGAATCAGCTAAATTTCATAGTATCATATTCAGCTGAAAATCGCAACTACATTTTTCCCTTAAGAATCTTCGGAAGTTCTGCTTCACGTTCGCTCAGCAGAACATGCTTCACACAATCGTTCAGCCTTTACCTAACAGCTTCTCCTGCACATTCTTCGGTACCGGATCATAGTGATCGAAGAACATGGAATAATTGCCGCGGCCCTGCGTCCTGGAGCGAAGATCCGTCGCATAGCCGAACATCTCGGAAAGCGGGACATAGCTCTTGACGATCTTGCCGCCGCCCAAATCATCCATGGACTCGATCCGGCCTCTGCGGGAGTTGACATCACCGATGACATCGCCCATGTACTCCTCGGGCATGGTGATCTCGACCTTCATGATGGGCTCAAGGAGCACCATCCCGGCCTTGCTCATCGCATCCTTGAATGCAAGGGAACCCGCCGCCTTGAAGGCCATTTCAGAGGAGTCGACCTCGTGGTAGGAGCCGTCGTAAACCGTCGCGTGGATACCCACCACCGGGTAGCCGCCCAGCGCACCGGTCTTCATGGCCTCCTGGATTCCGTTGTCAATCGGGGTGATGTATTCCTTGGGGATGACACCGCCGACGATCTCGGAGTCAAACTTATAAAGCTCTTCCCCGTTGGCATCCATGGGTTCGAAACGCACGCGGCAGTGACCGTACTGACCGTGACCGCCGGTCTGCTTGATGTGCTTGCCCTCGGCCTCGACCGTTTTGGTAAAGGTCTCCTTGTAGGCCACGCGCGGCGCGCCGACATTGGCCTCGACCTTAAACTCTCTGAGAAGTCTGTCAACAATGATATCCAGATGCAGCTCGCCCATGCCGGCGATAATCGTCTGCCCGGTCTGGTCGTCCGTGCTCACGCGGAAGGTGGGATCCTCCTCGGCGAGCTTGGCCAGCGCGTCGAACATCTTGGCCTGGCCGGCCTTGGTCTTGGGCTCGATGGCCAGCTCAATAACGGGCTCCGGGAACTCCATGGATTCCAGAATCACCGGATGATCTGGATCGCAGAGCGTGTCGCCGGTGGTCGTGTTTTTCAGACCCACCGCCGCAGCGATATCGCCCGAGAACACCTCCTCCAGCTCCTGCCTCTTATTTGCATGCATCTGCAGGATACGGCCGATGTGCTCGTCCTTGTTCTTTGTCGCATTCAGAATGTTGGTGCCGCCCTTCATCACGCCGGAATACACGCGGAAGAAGGCAAGCTTGCCGACAAAGGGATCCGCCATGATCTTAAAGGCCAGTGCCGCGAAGGGTGCTTCATCGGAAGAGGGCGCCTCGATGGGATTGCCCTGCAGATCCGTGCCCTGTGCATTCGGCACATCCGTCGGCGCGGGCAGAAACTCCACCACTGCGTCAAGCAGCTTCTGGATGCCCTTATTGCGATACGCTGTGCCGCAGCAGACCGGCACCGCTTCCGAGGCGATGGTGCCCTTGCGGAGCGCCTTCTTGAGCTCATCAATCGTGATGCCTTCCTCGCCGTTCTCGAGGTACCTTTCCATCAGTTCCTCATCCAGCTCGACGATCTGCTCCACCATTTTGTCGTGCCATTCCTGCGCCTGATCCTTCAGATTGTCCGGGATATCCTCAATGGCAATATCCTTGCCGTTGTCCCCGCGGTAGTAATAGGCCTTCATCTCGAAGAGATCGACGATCCCTTCAAACTGATCCTCCGCGCCAATCGGAATCTGAATGCTGACCGGGTTCTTGCCCAGTCTGTCACGGATCATGTCCAGATCATGGAAATAATTGGCACCGACGATGTCCATCTTGTTGATGAACGCCATACGCGGAACCTTGTAGGTGTCCGCCTGCCGCCAGACGTTTTCCGACTGGGGCTCCACGCCGTTTTTCGCGTCAAACACGCCGACCGCGCCATCCAGAACGCGCAGCGAACGCTCGACCTCCACCGTGAAATCCACGTGTCCGGGCGTGTCAATGATATTGATTCTGTGCTCGAGGGCGCCGGGCTTGGGCTTGTTGTTTTCCTGCACCGTCCAGTGCGCCGTCGTCGCAGCCGATGTGATTGTGATGCCGCGCTCCTGCTCCTGCGCCATCCAGTCCATCGTTGCGGTACCGTCGTGCGTCTCGCCGATCTTGTAGTTGACGCCCGTATAGAAGAGAATTCTCTCCGTCAGGGTAGTCTTGCCGGCGTCAATATGCGCGATGATACCGATATTCCTGGTTCTGTCCAGGGGGTATTCTCTCTTTGCCATTGCGTTACTCCTTTAAGAATCCCTGCCGATCAGAAGCGATAGTGCGAGAACGCCTTGTTCGCTTCCGCCATCTTGTGCATGTCTTCCTTACGCTTCACGGATGCGCCGGTGTTGTTGTAGGCATCCAGAAGCTCTGCCGAAAGACGGTCAATCATTGTCTTCTCGCCTCTTGCGCGCGAGAAATTGACGAGCCAGCGCAGCCCCAGTGCCTGCCGTCTGTCCGGACGGACTTCGATCGGCACCTGATAGGTCGCACCGCCGATCCGGCGGGCCTTGACCTCCAGCTGCGGCATGATGTTGTTCATTGCGCCTTCAAAAATCTCAAGCGCAGGCTTGCCGCTCTTTTCCTCTGCCTTGGCAAACGCGCCGTAAACAATCTTCTGCGCGATGCCCTTTTTGCCGTCAAGCATGACCTGGTTGATCAGCTTCGTCACCAGTCTGCTTTCGTATACGGGATCCTCCAGGATATCCCTCTTAGCAATATGTCCCTTTCTAGGCACGTCTCTTCCCTCCTTACTCATGATTTCCGGCATGCTCGCTCCGGTTTCAGGGTTCCGGCGCGGGTCACAAACGCTCTGTGACCATGCCCGAGTAGTTCATCGGTACTCACCTCGGTGTTCGTGCGGAATGATCTGTATCTATATCTGATAAAGAATGCCAACACGATTTAACCTTGAACTCTCTTACTACTATTGTGACAGTTTTGATGCAACACGGATTGCTACGCTGCTTCGCAGCTCCCGCAATCCTAAGAACATTCGTTACATCTTTCGGAAGTTCCATCTCACTTCGTTCGATGGAACAAAGTTCGCACTAATACGCGTTAACTACCGCGTATAAGTGCTCACTTTTTTACCTTCGGTCTCTTGGCGCCGTATTTGGAGCGGGCCTGTTTTCTGTCTGCGACACCCGCGGTATCAAGCGTTCCGCGGATAATGTGGTAACGGGTACCGGGCAGGTCCTTGACACGGCCGCCGCGGATCAGCACCACGCTGTGCTCCTGTAAATTGTGACCCTCGCCCGGAATGTAGCTCGTGACTTCGATTCCGTTTGAGAGACGGACTCTCGCGATCTTACGAAGCGCGGAATTCGGCTTTTTGGGTGTGGCGGTCTTGACAGCCGTGCACACGCCGCGCTTCTGCGGCGAAGACGTGTCGATCGGCTTCTTGTGCAGAGAGTTGTAGCCTCTCAGCAACGCAGGAGCCGTCGATTTCTTCACGGATGTCTGCCGGCCCTTTCTCACCAGTTGGTTAAATGTGGGCATTCTCTTTCCTCCTTATCTGTTTGATAGCATATCTATACGCGCTTCTGCCCTGACAGACAACGCGCAAAGAACAATTATATGGCGTATTCCGCCGGTTGTCAAACCCCTGTTTCTTTTCTTACGAGTAAGTCACGAATCCTTACTCGTCATCCTCTCCGATGAGCACTTCCTCCGAGTCCTCTGCGATCTCGATCATCTCCTCGTCGAACTCTTCGCTCTCCAGCTCCTCATCCTCGGCGTCCTCATATTCCTCGTCATAAGGACGGATCTGCGACTGAGGCTGCTTCTTCAGGATCAGCTTCTCCGGATCGCGGAAATTCTCGTCCGTGTTGAGCGCCGTCCCGCGGTAACGCTTCATGCCGGTTCCAGCAGGGATCAGCTTACCGATGATGACATTCTCCTTCAGGCCGATCAGCGGATCGACCTTGCCCTTGATGGCCGCTTCGGTCAGCACCTTGGTGGTCTCCTGGAAGGAAGCCGCCGAAAGGAACGAGTTGGTCGCCAGCGCCGCCTTGGTGATACCCAGAATGACCTGCTTACCCTCAGCCGGACGCGCGCCCTCGCCATTGAGTCTGGCATTGTTGTCCTCAAACTCCAGCACATCCACCAGCGTGCCGGGCAGGAAGCTGGTATCGCCGCTTTCCTCGATGCGCACCTTTTTCAGCATCTGGCGCACGATGACCTCGATGTGCTTATCGCAGATATCCACACCCTGCAGACGATACACGCGCTGCACCTCGCGCAGCAGATAATCCTGCACCGCGCGGATTCCCTTGATCTTCAACAGATCGTGCGGATTGACGCTTCCTTCCGTCAGCTCGTCACCCGCCTCGACAATCTGACCCTCCTGCACCTTGATGCGGGAGCCATAGGGGATGAGATAGGTCCTTGAATCACCGTCCTCGTCGTTGGTCACGACGACCTCGCGCTTTTTCTTTGTGTCACGGATCTGAATCGCGCCGGCGATCTCGGAAATGATCGCAAGTCCCTTGGGTTTGCGGGCCTCAAAAAGCTCCTCGACACGGGGAAGACCCTGCGTGATATCGCCGCCCGCGACACCGCCGGTGTGGAAGGTCCGCATCGTCAGCTGGGTACCGGGCTCACCGATGGACTGCGCGGCGATGATACCGACAGCCTCGCCAACCTGCACCGCTTCGCCGGTCGCCATGTTGGCGCCGTAGCACTTTGCGCAGATTCCCTTGTGGGAACGGCAGGTCAGAATCGTCCGGATCCTGACGGATTCGATGCCCTCGCTCACGATACGGTTTGCGCGGCTCGGGGTGATCATATGATTCTTCTTTACAATGATCTCGCCGTTTTTGTCCGTGATGGTCTCCGTCGCATAACGGCCCACGATACGGTCCTTCAACGGCTCGATGGTCTCCTTGCCGTCCATGAAGGCCCGGACAGTCATGCCGGGGATCTCCTTATCCTGCTGATCCTCACCGAGCATGAGGTTCTCGTCCGAATCCTCCGTCTTTGTGCAGTCCTGCTCACGGATGATGAGCTCCTGGGACACGTCGACCATTCGTCTGGTCAGGTATCCGGAGTCGGCCGTACGCAGCGCCGTATCGGACAGACCCTTGCGCGCACCGTGCGCGGACATGAAATACTCCAGCACGTCCAGTCCCTCACGGAAATTGGACTTGATCGGGAGCTCGATGGTGCGGCCCGTCGTGTCGGCCATCAGGCCGCGCATGCCGGCCAGCTGCTTGATCTGCTGATTGGAACCACGGGCGCCGGAGTCCGCCATCATGAAGATGTTATTGTACTTATCCAGTCCGTCCAGCAGCACCTGGGTGAGCTCCTTGTCGACCTCGGTCCAGGTCGTGATCACCTCGCGCCAGCGCTCCTCGTCGTCCAGCAGACCTCTGCGGTAGTTGGCAGCGATCTTGTCGACCTGGGCCTGCGCGCGATCCAGCATCTCCTGCTTCTGCGGCGGCACGGTCATGTCGGAAATGGAAACCGTCATCGCCGCGCGCGTGGAATACTTGTAACCCGTCGCCTTAATGTCGTCCAGCACCTCCGCGGTGCCAAAGGTTCCGTGCGTGTTGATCAGCGCCTCAATGATCTGCTTGAGCTGTTTCTTGCCGACCATGAAGTCGATCTCCAGCTTCAGGAGATTCTCCGGGACGCTTCGATCTACATAGCCCAGATCCTGCGGGATGATCTCATTGAAGAGGAACCGTCCCAGTGTGGACTCCACCGTGCCCGTCACCTCCGTGCCGTCCGCCGTTTTGCGCGTGATGCGGCACCTGATGCGGGACTGCAGCGTAATATAGCCGTTTTCGTAGGCCAGAATCGCTTCCGAAAGCGAACAGAAGGCACTGCCCTCTCCCTTTGCGCCCGGGCGCTCCTGCGTCAGATAGTACAGACCCAGCACCATGTCCTGCGTCGGCACGTTGACCGGTCCGCCGTCGGAAGGCTTCAGGAGGTTGTTGGTGGAAAGCATGAGGAAACGGCATTCCGCCTGCGCCTCGACAGACAGCGGCAGATGGACAGCCATCTGGTCGCCGTCGAAGTCCGCGTTGAAGGGCGTGCAGGCCAGGGGATGAAGCTTGATTGCCTTTCCTTCGACCAGCACCGGCTCAAACGCCTGAATTCCCAGACGGTGCAGCGTGGGTGCACGGTTCAGCATCACCGGGTGCTCGGAGATGACATCCTCCAGGACATCCCAGACGCGGTCGTCCCAACGCTCCACGAGTTTCTTTGCATTTTTAATATTCTGCGAGATGCCGCGCGCCTCCAGCTCCTTCATCACGAAGGGCTTGAAGAGCTCAATGGCCATCTCCTTGGGCAGACCGCACTGATAGATCTTGAGTTCCGGTCCGACGACGATAACGGAACGGCCGGAGTAGTCCACGCGCTTGCCCAGCAGGTTCTGACGGAAGCGTCCGCCCTTGCCCTTGAGCATGTCCGGAAGGGACTTGAGCGCCCGGTTGTCGGGGCCCGGGAACGGACGTCCGCGGCGGCCGTTGTCGATCAGCGCATCCACCGCCTCCTGAAGCATACGCTTCTCGTTGCGGACGATGATATCGGGCGCGCCGAGCTCCAACAGTCTCTTAAGACGATTGTTGCGGTTGATGATACGGCGGTACAGGTCATTCAGATCCGAAGTCGCGAAACGGCCGCCGTCCAGCTGTACCATCGGGCGCAGATCCGGCGGGATGACCGGAATGCAGTCCATGATCATCCAGGCGGGTACACCACCGGATTCACGGAACGCCTCCACCACCTCGAGACGCTTGATGATGCGCGCGCGCTTCTGGCCGGTGGTCGTGTCCACGCCTTCCTTGAGCTCCGCATATTCCTTTTCCAGATCAATATCCAGGAGCAGCTCCTTGACGGACTCGGCGCCCATCCCCGCGCGGAATTTGTTGCCGTACTGCTCGCGCGCCTCCTGATATTCCCGCTCGGTGAGAACCTGCTTGTAGGAAAGATCCGTCTCACCGGGATCGAGCACAACGTAGGAAGCAAAGTAAAGCACCTTCTCCAGAACACGCGGAGACATGTCCAGGATCAGTCCCATGCGGCTGGGAATCCCCTTGAAATACCAGATATGGGAAACCGGCGCCGCCAGTTCGATGTGTCCCATGCGCTCGCGCCGGACACTGGATTTGGTCACCTCGACACCGCATCGATCGCAGACGATGCCCTTGTAGCGGATCTTTTTATACTTGCCGCAGTGGCACTCCCAGTCCTTGGTGGGTCCGAATATACGCTCACAGAACAGACCGTCGCGCTCCGGCTTCAAGGTCCGGTAATTGATCGTCTCGGGCTTGGTCACCTCGCCATGGGACCACTCACGGATCTTGTCCGGGGACGCCAGGCCGATGCGGATCGCGTCAAAGGTCATCGGCTGATAGGCCGGCTGTCCGGAACCTCTGCGGTTCTCTGCTCGATTGATCGCTCTGTTGCTTGTCGAATCAGACATGCTGCTGCACTCCTTTCCTCACTTGGATAAAACCCTGAAACCTTTATTCGGCGTCATCCGGGCTGTAATAGTCACTGTCAACGTAGGCGCTGACCGTTTCGTTGTCCGCGATCAGATCCCCCGTCTTTTCATCAAAACGACCGGTGGAGAAGCCTGCCGCACCGAAGTCCTCGTTGTAGCCCCGCATTTTGCGGTCGCCCTCGAGATCATAGCGGTACCCTTCGTCGTAATCGACGGTCTCCATGATCTCGACCTCGGTATTGTCCTCGCGCAGTACGCGCACATCCAGTCCCAGAGACTGCAGCTCCTTCAAAAGCACCTTGAACGATTCCGGAACACCGGGCTCAGGGATGTTGTCCCCCTTGATGATCGCTTCATAGGTCTTCACACGGCCCACGACATCGTCGGACTTGACGGTCAGGATCTCCTGCAGCGTGTAGGCCGCGCCGTACGCCTCGAGTGCCCAGACCTCCATCTCTCCGAAACGCTGTCCGCCGAACTGCGCCTTGCCGCCCAGCGGCTGCTGCGTCACCAGCGAGTAAGGGCCCGTGGAACGAGCATGGATCTTGTCGTCTACCAGATGGTGAAGCTTGAGGTAATGCATGTGTCCGATGGTCGTCGGTCCGTCAAAATATTCGCCGGTCCGGCCGTCGCGCAGCTGCACCTTGCCGTCCGCGCTGATCGGAACACCCTTCCACAGTTCCCTGTGATCCAGGTGCTCATGCAGATAATCCATGATCTCCGGCAGCACCAGATCCTTGTATTTGGCTTCAAATGCCTCCCATTCGAGGTTGACATAATCATTGGCCATCAGGAGTGTGTCCTGAATGTCCTTTTCATCCGCGCCGTCAAAGATCGGCGTGGCGATGTTGATGCCCAGCGCGCGGGCAGCGAGCGAGAGATGAATCTCCAGCACCTGTCCGATATTCATACGGCTCGGCACACCGAGCGGATTCAGCACAATATCCAGCGGCCTGCCGTTGGGCAGATAGGGCATATCCTCAATCGGCAGAATGCGGCTCACCACACCCTTGTTGCCATGACGTCCGGCCATCTTGTCGCCGACGGAAATCTTTCTCTTCTGGGCAATGTAGATGCGCACCGCCTGATTGACGCCCGGAGAGAGCTCGTCGCCGTTTTCGCGGGTGAATACCTTGGTGTCTACGACAATTCCGTATTCTCCGTGCGGCACCTTGAGGGAGGTGTCACGCACCTCGCGCGCCTTCTCACCGAAGATCGCACGCAGCAGACGCTCCTCGGCCGTGAGCTCCGTCTCACCCTTCGGGGTGACCTTGCCGACCAGGAAATCACCGGCACGGACCTCCGCTCCGATGCGGATGATGCCGCGGTCATCAAGATCCTTCAGGGCTTCTTCACCGACGCCCGGGACGTCGCGGGTGATCTCCTCCGGTCCCAGCTTGGTCTCACGGGCCTCCGCCTCATACTCCTCAATGTGGATCGAGGTGAAGACATCGTCGCGCACCAGACGCTCGGAAAGCAGCACCGCGTCCTCGTAGTTGTAGCCTTCCCAGGTCATGAAGCCGATGAGCGGGTTCTTGCCCAGACCCAGCTCACCGTTGGCCGTCGAGGGGCCGTCCGCGATGACCTGTCCCGCCTTCACGCGGTCGCCCTTGTACACGATGGGCTTCTGGTTATAGCAGTTGGACTGATTGGAACGATCGAATTTCAGCAGATGATACTCGATCTTCTCGCCGTCATCCGCGATTTCCACCACGGTGCGGGCATCGACAAAATCGATCACGCCGTCCTTCCTCGCGACCACGCAGACACCGGAGTCCACCGCCGTCTTGTTTTCAATACCGGTACCCACCACCGGTGCTTCCGTGGTCATGAGCGGAACCGCCTGACGCTGCATGTTGGAGCCCATCAGCGCGCGGTTGGCGTCGTCATTCTGCAGGAACGGGATGAGCGCCGTCGCGACGGAGAACACCATGCGCGGCGAAACATCCATATACTCAAACATCGTCTTCGGATACTCCGAGGTTTGATCCTTATAACGGCCGGACACGTTGTTGCGGATGAAGTGTCCCTCCTTGTCGAGCGGCGTGGAAGCCTGCGCGACGTGATAATTGTCCTCTTCGTCCGCGGTCAGATAATCCACCTCGTCCGTGACGCGCGGATTCTCCGGGTCGGACTGATCGACCTTGCGGTAAGGCGCCTCAATGAATCCGTACTCGTTGATGCGCGCATAACTGGCGAGCGAGTTGATCAGACCGATGTTGGGACCTTCGGGGGTCTCAATCGGGCACATGCGGCCGTAATGCGTGTAATGGACGTCGCGAACCTCGAATCCGGCGCGGTCACGGGACAGACCGCCGGGGCCCAGCGCGGACAGACGGCGCTTGTGCGTGATCTCCGCCAGCGGATTGTTCTGATCCATGAACTGGGACAGCTGGGAGGATCCGAAAAACTCCTTGACCGCAGCCTGTACGGGCTTGATATTGATCAGTGTCTGGGGCGAGATCTCCTCGGCATCGTGGGTCGTCATCCGCTCGCGCACCACGCGTTCCAGACGGGAAAGACCGATGCGGTACTGATTCTGCAGGAGCTCTCCGACGCAGCGGATGCGGCGGTTGCCCAGATGATCGATATCGTCGTCATTGCCGATGCCATACTCCAGATGAATGTTGTAGTTGACGGACGCAAGAATATCTTCGCGCGTCACGTGCTTGGGCGAAAGCTGCGTCGCATGCGCCTTCAGCATCAGATACAGCGTTTCCGCGTCCTGATCCTTTCTGGACTCATACTCATCAAGCAGCTCGCGCAGCGCAGGATAATAGACCTCCGTCGTCACGCCGGCGCTCTTAAGGGTCGCCGTGTCGACATCGATATAGGCGCGGATGTCCACCATCAGGTTGGAAAGAACACGCACATTGCGCTCCTCCTCCTGCAGGGTGACGGCCACGATCGCCGCATCCTGGATCCTGGTTGCGAGCTCTCTGTCCACCCTCGTGCCCGCGGCAGCGATCATCTCGCCGGTCTGCTCGTCGACAATGTCCTCGGCAAGCACATGTCCCGCGATGCGGTTTTTGAAGTGGAGCTTCTTGTTGAACTTGTAGCGGCCGACCTTCGCCAGATCATAGCGCCTTGCATCGAAGAAGGTCGCCTCGAACAGGCTCCTGGCACTGTCGACATTGAGCGGCTCGCCGGGACGGATCTTCTTGTAGATCTCAAGGATACCGCCCTGATAATCCGTTGAGGGGTCCTTGGTGAGGCTGGCCTGAATCTTCGGCTCATCGCCGAAAAGCTCCAGAATCTCCTCATTGGTGGAAACGCCAAGCGCGCGGATCAGCGCCGTCACCGGAAGCTTTCTGGTGCGGTCGACGCGCACGTAAAAGACGTCGTTGGAATCCGTCTCATACTCCAGCCAGGCGCCGCGATTGGGGATCACCGTGCAGGCGATCAGCTTCTTTCCCAGCTTGTCGAAGGTGATATCATAATAGATGCCGGGCGAACGGACGAGCTGAGAAACAATCGCGCGCTCCGCGCCGTTGATGACAAAAGTGCCCGTTGCGGTCATGAGGGGAAGATCTCCCATAAACAGCTCATGCTCATGGATCTCGTCCTTTTCCTTGTTGTGCAGGCGGACGCGCACACGCAGCGGCGCGGCATAGGTCGCATCGCGTTCCTTGCATTTTTCAATGGAATACTTGACTTCGTCTTCGCAGAGCTTGAAGTCCACGAACTCGAGGGAGAGCTTTCCGCTGTAATCCTCGATCGGAGAGATATCATCAAAAATTTCTTTCAATCCCTCTTCCAAAAACCAGTGGTAGGAGCTTTTCTGAACCTCGATCAGATTGGGCATCTCCAGGACATCTTTCTGTCGCTGGAAGCTCATCCTGAGACTCTTGCCGGAACCGGTAGGATGTAACCTGTACTTTTCCATTTAGACGTTCCCCTTCCGTATGTATGAAACTGCAACGAATTGACTGCACTCTTGCAAAAAGGCGCGCAAAAGGACAATGCGCCACAATAGTGCATTTTTCATCATAACGCAAGGAAATCTTGAATGTCAAGAGGGGAATACAAGAAAATATGAAAAAAAGAAAATGCTGCTTCCCTCCACGGGACGTGGATTGAAAGGAAAGGACAGCCACGGGCAGGCAAGCCTGCCCCGGCTGTCCTTCGCCATAACGCGTGAATTACTTCAGCGTGATCTTTGCGCCTTCGGCTTCGAGCTTGGCCTTGATGTCGTTGGCCTCGTCCTTCTGTGCGCCCTCCTTGACCATCTTCGGAGCGCCCTCGACGAGATCCTTCGCTTCCTTCAGGCCGAGTCCGGTGATCTCGCGGACGACCTTGATGACCTTGATCTTGTTCGGGCCAACCTCGGTCAGCTCAACATTGAAGTCGGTCTTCTCTTCCTCTGCCGCGCCGCCTGCCGCGCCGCCTGCTGCCGCTACAACAACACCGGCCGCCGCGCTTACGCCGAACTCCTCTTCGCAGGCCTTGACCAGCTCATTCAGCTCAAGAACGGTGAGTTCCTTGATCGCATCAATCATTTCCTGGGTAGATAACTTCGCCATGATTCTTTTTCCTCCTTTATTTGATCTTTCTGAAATATCGAAAATTCCCAATAGGATGTTCCACATCGCTTCGCTCAGTGGAACTAAGTTCGCACTAAACGCTCGACAGTACCGAGCGTACGTGCTCGCTTATTCTGCAGGTGCTGCTTCCTCAACGGGAGCAGCTTCCTCGGCCGCAGGGGCTTCCTCTGCGGGTGCCGCCGCCTCTTCAGGCTGCGCATCGCCGCCCTGCTTCTCCGCGATCTGCTTCACAACGCGTGCGAAGTTTGCGATCGGGGACTGCATGCTGCCAAGCAGTCTGGAAAGCAGCACTTCTCTGGACGGGATATCCGCGATCGCCGTGATCGCTTCCGCGTCATAGAACTTGCCTTCCACAACGCCGCCCTTGACCTCCAGCTTCTGCGCCGTCTTTGCGAATTTGCAGATAATGCGCGCGGGTGCCGCGGGATCCTCTTTGGAGATCGCCAGCGCACTGGGGCCATTGAGCAGTTCGTGCTCATCGAGCTGCGCAAAGTCGGTATTCTCGAATGCGCGATGCATCATGGTGTTCTTGTAGACCTTATAGGTGACGCCGGCCTCGCGAAGCTGTCTGCGAAGCTGTGTGTCCTGCGCAACAGTCAGACCGCGCGCATCAACAAGAACAGCCGCCTGCGCACCGTCGATCCGCTCTGCGATCTCGCGCACGATGGGTTCTTTTTCTGCCACTTTTGCCATTTCCGTTTTCCTCCTTCCCTACGTGATATCCAGCCGGAATCCGTGCAAACAAAAACGCCCCCCGGCCTTTGCCGAGAGACATCGAAAAATTGGCATCCGCGCAGTTACGCTTTGTTCGTCCTTTTCCTCGGCAGGCGTCCGGAGTCTGCTCCGTCCTTACGCTTCTCCCTTTCAGAAGCACCGGCTGTCTTCGGCCGGCCGCGACTCACCGCGACCGTGAAATAAAATAGCACAGCTCTGCCGGGTATGTCAAGCGAAACATGCGATTTCGCCGCGGATCTTCGTTCCTGTTCAGCGCCGGGACACACACTTTGCCGCAAAGCAGCATCATTCCTTCGTAAAATATCCCTCTTCGTCAATCGCGACGCCCTTGGAAATGCCGCGCATGAACTGCAGAATCCGGTCCGCCTCCGCGCCTTCCGCGAAACGCACGCTGCAGCCGGACTGGATGCAGGGCATAAAGCGCAGGGACTTCAGTTTTGCACGGGAGCCGGGCGGGATCGGTTCGTCGCCGTCCTGCGCAGGATCCACGCGCTCGATCTCACACTCAATAAGCACCGTGTCCAGCGTTTTCGAATTGAAAAGGAAGTTGCCCAGGCTGTAGACCACCGGCACATCCCCCGAATAGCCAAGCGGCTGCAGGCAGTGGGAATGTCCACCGATGATGAGATCGGCACCCGCAGCCGCAATCTCCGGCGCCTGCTGCACCTGCAGCCAGTCGGGCTGCGTCTCGTTTTCCGTCCCCCAGTGAATGAAGACGATCAGAAAATCGCACTCCGCGCGCGCTTCACGCACCTTTTCGCAGAGCTTCGTGTCATCCAGACAGCGAAAGACGCCGGGGAGCGTCTCCGTCGCGCCACGGGTGTTGGGGGAGGCATGCCGCTCGATCTGGGTGGCGGCGATGACGCCGATCTTCATGCCGTCCACCAGGAAATACATCGGATGGGACGCCTCGTCGATATCGCGTCCCGCTCCCACGCGCGGCACGCCGGCCCGGTCCAGCGTATCCAGCGTGTCGAGAAAGCCCTCCTCGCCGTAATCAAAGGTGTGGTTATTCGCCAGGCTCACCAGATCCGCGCCCATGTCCTTAAGCTGTCTCACCGTGCGGGGATGTGCGTGAAAGGTAAAGGCCTTGTCCGCCTGCGGTGCGCCGCGGTCCGTGTAGGGGAATTCATTGTTGATCACCATCAGATCCACGCGGTTCATCTCTTCCAGCAGCGATGACCCTACCACTGAGGCAATCCCGTTTTCCGCGGGCATTCTCGCCTGAATCGCGTAGCTTTTATCAAACAGGATGTCGCCGGCAAAGGCCATCGTCACCACATCCGGATCCGCCGCCGGCGCTCTGCGGATGAAGAAATCCTCCTCCACCTCCGCATAGGGGTCGATCTCCTCCGGCTCTTCGACGATCTCCGGTTCCTCGGGCTCCGGCTCCGGTTCAGGTTCCGGTTCTGTCGATGCTTCCGCCGCGGCAGACTCCTCCGCGGCCGGTGCCGGCTCAAAGGAAACCGGGGAAGCAGCAGACTGTTCCTCCTCTTCCGTTTCCATATCCGTCGCAGATGCCGCCTCTTCACGCCCCATGCCGCCCGTAAAATGGTATGCGGCGAGAGCGCCAAGGCCCAGCAGCACCACGGCGGAAAGCGTCAGAACAAATATCAGGATCACTCTTCGAAATTCCATGCGAAACAGTATAGCACAGATTATACTCGCGAGCGAAATTAACTGCCGAATTCTATTTGTCTCCGCGGTATATGCAGTTCACGCAATCGATTTCCTGCGGCAGTCAATAACGCGAACCAATATATATCCACAAGATAGCGCGGAAGAAAAGAACAGAAGCGCAAAGTGATGTGCAGGCACAGCAGCTATTGCACGGATTGGCAATCGAGTAGGAGGGGGTGATTGACCCCCGTCCTCTCACACCACCGTGCGTACCGTTCGGTACACGGCGGTTTCAATAGTTGACATGCACAGACTGATACGCGAAGGCTAAGTCACAAAAGCCTGAGCGTATCAGTCTTTC
>JAIKYU010000056.1 GCA_024682835.1 Lachnospiraceae bacterium
AAATGTTTGCTTTTGTACCATGGATGCATCATGTAATGATCATACAGAAGGCTAAAAGCATTGAGGAGGCCTTGTTTTATATCCGAAAGACCATAGAGGGGAACCTTAGCCGAGATGCTTTGGATAATATAATCCGTGCTGATTTATACCATACATCCGGAATCAGGGACAAGGACGCTCTTGCAGAGTTCCTGAAAAAGAACGATGTGGAGGGAACGGTCGAAGATTTCGGTAAGGCTTTACGGGCGATAACCGAAGGAGCAGATGGCGAAATCTCGATTGAAGAAGCAGAGGCTGTTGCAGGAGGTGCCTGGTGGGGCCCGTTTGTATCTATGTGGAAATTTTTGTTTTGGTAAGGACTATAACCCCAAGGGTGCTTGTTATAAATCTTGATATTGAGGAGCTCCAGGAGGCAGCATTAAAGGACGAACTTAAGACGATCAAGGGTACGGATCCACACGCGACCATGTCCCACTTACAAAAAAGCACTTGCCAAAACATTTCATTGAAATATGTTTTGGCAAGTACTTTTTTATGCCGTATATTTTGTATAATAAATAGATATCTATATCTCGATCAGCGAGCATGATATCTGAAGATGAGTCCCGCGGAATCAACCGATACAGATGGAGGCGCTTATGTATCAGTTTACGGAAGAAATGAAAAAAGCATATGAGAGCAGTCCGCTGTCTTTCGTCTATTATCAGAATGTTGACGGTAAGGCGGTTCCCGTTCTGGCATCCGGCGGATTCTGCCAAGCCGTCGGCGTGAGCAGTGACCGTGTTCTTGACTGGATCAGTGCCGAGCTGTTCGAGCGAATGAACCCGGATGATGTCGGCATGATGACAAAGATCAGCGACGATTTCCTCAATAAGCGCGCTCCCTATGACATTGTATTCCGCTGCAAGGTGGATCCGTCGGGGGGAGATCCGAACGCGGAAGCCGGCAGGATTGTGAACATGATGCTCCACGGCGTGGGCAGATGGCAGACCATGCCGGATGGCACGGAGCTGGCAGTCATCACCTATGCCAACCTGCTGGCGACGCAGGAAGTGACGAAGGAGCGGATCGAGGCATATACGCTGTTCCAGAAGGATCGGTTTTATACGGATCCGCTGACGGGGCTTCCGAATATCAACTACATCAACGAATACGGAAGTGAAAAGGCAGGTGCCATCCGCGCGGGAGGTCATACCCCCTGTGTGATCTACATGGATGTCAATGCCATGCAGTCCTATAACAACCAGTACGGAGTCAGGGAGGGGGATCAGCTTCTGAAGCTCATCGCGGAAACGATGGAAAAGATGTTTCCCAAAGCCCTTATTTCAAGAACCATCGATGATCATTTTGTCATGATCGTTGTTCTGGACGACAAGGGAGAGATGGAAAAGCAGTTGTCCGAGCTGAATTCCTTCATTTGTAAGAACGCCCGCGGCAATACGACCGGCATCCGTTTCGGCGTCTGTCCGATGACAGAAGACATGGAACTGGGGGAGGCGCTGGATCACGCCAAACGCGCTCTGAAACGGATCGACAACGATATGAACAAAGAGGTATCGTTCTTTTCCAAGGCGGATGATGTCGCCTACTGGAAGAACCGGTATATTGTAGAAAACTTTGACCGTGCCATGCAGCAGGGATGGATCAAGGTCTTCTATCATTCTCTTATTCGTCTTGGAAACATTAAGATTGCCGCCTTTGAGGGACTTGCCCGCTGGGCGGATCCGAATCGGGGCACGATCTCGCCGGGAGAATTCATACCGGTGCTGTCCAGGTATCATCTCCTCTACAAACTTGATCTGTATATGTTTGAGCAGATCTGCCGCGAAGTGAAGATCCGCCATGACAACAATCTGCCACTGTTGCCGGTATCCGTGAATTTCTCAAGACAGGATTTTGACCACGCGGATGTCGTGGCGGAAATGAACCGGCTGTTCGACAAATACGGGCTGGGGGCATATGTGGATAAAAGCTACTTCATCGTCGAGATCACGGAGCAGGATCTGGCTGTCGGTTCGGAAAGATTCAAGGACCAGCTGAAGCAGATCCGGGATGAGGGCTATCGCATCTGGCTGGATGATTTCGGGAGCGGCTATTCTTCTATCAATATGTTCAGTCAGTTTGAGTTTAATCTGGTCAAGTTCGATATGGATCTGTTGCAGCATCTGGATGATCATAACGGCATCAACCGGATCATCTTAAAGGATCTGATCAAAATGGTGCGGGAACTGGGGATCCATACGCTGGTCGAGGGGCTGGAAACGGAAGAACAGCTGAATTTCCTGAAGGAGATCGGCTGTGAGCTGACGCAGGGCTTTTTATTCCACAAGCCGGAACCGCTGGAAGAGATCCTGTTTCGGATCAACGCGGGTGATTCGGTGAAGATCTGCGAGACACCGGAGGAGCGGGAAAAGATGAATCAGACCATATTCTGACAAAACATATTCGTTGGGATATCAATATACCAAACCGATCCCCATAGATGATCTGCAGCAATTCTCGGGTCAAGAGACAGATTGTGGAGCTGAGCATGAGATTGACCGGACCGATATGCAGGCGTTATCTCCTGCTGTCCCGTTCCTTCTGCATCATCTGGACATTCTGATACTCGGTGTCGTTGAACATCGTCTGCTTGAAGTCCGTGTTGGGGATCGACGGATCATACCACGGGAACTGTTTGTAGTAATTCAACAGACCGGAATCCTTAAAGATATAGCCGTGCCGTGCATAGACCTCATTGATCGCGTAGCGAAGCTCCTCGTCCGTCAGCGCACGGATCTCCGATTCGGTAAGCGATCTGGAGGAACTGTCCGGGAAGATCTGGCCTTCCTCCTCGGAACTCTTTTCTTCGACCTCTTTTTTGGAATCAGACTCCTCGTCCTTCTTTTGATCGGAATCGTCGTCATTCTTCAGATTGGTGAAGAAATGGGTCTGTTCCGTTTCCTCTTCTTCTGTCTTTTGTTCCTCCTGAACCGGGGGTTCCTCATGATCGTCTCTGATAACGGGCTCCTCCGGATTCCCAAGTTCCTCCTTCTCTTCGGTATCATTCCCATCGGAGGAAGGGAGGATCGGGTTGTCGTTATTTCCGTTATCGAGGTCATTCTGAACGACCGTGATATCATCATTGTTTCCGTCGCTCCCGGGCTGATCAACGATGACGGCCGGATCTTCTTTCTCCACTTCATGCGGCATGCGCTGCAGGAAAAGATATCCGCCGATGCCAAGGACAGCCAATGCGGCGACGCCGATGAGCACCTTCTTAAGTGCGGAAGATTTGGCCGGCTGATCGTTGGCGGAGCCTTCGTTCAGGGGCAGCCCTGTTTCCTGAGCGGGGGGAGCGATATCGGCAGGAACCGGAGTTCCGCACTCAGGACAGAACTGGCTGCCATCCGGGATCGGTGTACCGCAGTTTTCACAAAAGAAAGACATCATGGCCCCCTCTCTGCTGTCCGGATACGATCTGCAACGGGATGATCGCATCAAGTCTCGTGTTATCGATGGATTCGATTATAACATCACTTTGCTGTATGTTCCACATCATCGACAGCAGGGCGTGATACCCCGGATCGTTGTATTTGAACGGATCATCGACATCCGGGATCGTTGATGAAGAATGCTTGCCAAATCATATTTCATTGAAATGTTATTTGGCAAGCAAACTTTGTTGCCTGCGTTGTATATAATAAATTCATTACTTTTATAGATTCATAACAATATATTAGGAGGAACCAACATGGCAGGAACACAGCTGATGGATGCGATCGATGGCGCGATCGCTGCGTTGGAGGAACTCAAGCGCGCTCTGGAGGACGAGACACCCGAAACCGATTATTCAGAACCGGCTTACGAA
>JAIKYU010000098.1 GCA_024682835.1 Lachnospiraceae bacterium
ATAGACGGATCTTCCCATTCGCTTAAAGCTGTTTGTGGTGCCTTCCATCACGTGATCGAAAGGGACGATCGGTATCACACATCCGATGTCCGGGATCAGGGAAGCTGCGAGCAGCGTGTATCCGGCGCCGGTGGAGGCGGAGGTCATAGCGATGCCTTTGAACCCTTTTTCCTCCTTCAGCCATCGGACCGCTCTCTCGACATAGTCGACCGGGATGGAGACCAGCTCTTTCGAAAGACCCTCCCACAGATAGAATCCCAGAACGAGGACATTGTATCCGGCCCTGCGCAGGAACCGGCTCATCGATATACTGGTCTTTTCATCACAGCTCGCTCCGCCCGCCGCGATGATCGCTTTTTCTGACGCGACCGTACCGGGGAAATATACGCCGGCAAACCCGTGTTCCTGCAGGGTACAGCGCTGCATTTCAGCCGTTTGCATTTTTCTTCTTATACCCGCAATCACAGTACGGGCCGCCGGATGCCAGCGTGTACTCTCTGACGAATGTAGAGGCTCCTCCCAGCTCGCTCATCGTATAGTCCAGATGGCACATGGCAGGAACAAGATCAAAAAAGCCATATTCCTTCATGAGCGCGCAGATGCCGCATTGGGTGAACCTGGCCTCATAGCCGCTGCCGTCATCATACGGAAGATACTCCATGTTCCAGGAATACGGATTCCGGTCCGCCGCTTTGAGTGCCGCGGTCGCCTTCATTCCTTCGATGTCCTTATCCGTGAACTTGATCTTTCCGGCTTTTTTACAGAAGATCTTTGTTGCGGTCATCGTCATGGCCGCTTCATAGAAATCAGTGAGTTCGTCTACAGTCGGCCGCCTGTCCATGCACCGCAGAAACGCGACCAGGAGCGCACAGTTGACGATATTCGCTTTAAACCGGTCCTCCTTTTCGAATTCCGGCAGTTTTTCGATGATCGCTCTGTATTTCGGCTTCGCCCGCTTCGTGATTCTGCCTGCGGCATCTTCTGTGAATCCGAGATCGGAAACCAGATGGTTCCGAAATGACTTTTTGTAAAGCATCCACATTGCGGACGGTAACCCCATGTACTTCATCAGCGTTTTCCTTTCACCAGTTCCACCATCTGTTTCCAGCCTTCCTTTGCTTCCTTTACGATCGGAAATACCGGATAGCAGTGGAACATTCCCTCTCCGATGATCATATCATAATCCACGCCGTATTTTTTCATCGCCTCCTCAAATGACGGAGCGCACGCGTACAGTACTTCATCCGATCCGTACATAAAGGTCACATGCGGACAGCCGGTGAAATCCCCCGTCTGCAGCCATATCATGTATTCTGGGACGGAATCGCCGCCGTGCCGCATGATCTCCACCGCGGTTTTCATATAGGAAGCCGGAATGGCCACATCGATTTTATCCAGTTCCAGCATCCTCTGCCACTCCTCCTCCGTGAGGACGCAGGTTCCCGGGGAGATGGCGATGATGTGTCCCGGTACCGGTGTGTCGTCATGGCCGTCATTGATGTACGGGATCATTCCCAGTGCGAGATTGCCGCCCGACGATGTGCCAAGGACAGAGATGTTTTCGGGCCTGTAATTCTTCAGCATTTCTTTATAGGTTTTGTGGATCATCTCGTACGCTTTGTTCAAAGGATAGTCTGTGCAAAGCGGATAATACGGGACATATACATCCATTCCGGTCTCTTTCGCGAAGCGGAGCGCTTTCTTCACTGCGCCCGGTCTCGGCGCCATGACCATTCCCCCGCCGATGATAAAGAGATTGGCACGGGACACTTTCTTCCTGTGGGTCATCCGGATCACCGTGAATCCCATCACGCTGATCCTGCTGATCTCGAAATCCGGATCAGTGAGTTCAGGGATCCGGTTTTTTGCGTTCGCCTTCTTTTTCTGCGCCACGATCTCTTCCGCGGTTTTTCCGGACCACATATTTTTTAGACCGATGAGCTTTACGGCGCGCTTCAGGATCTCGTATTTTAAACTCATTGCTTTTACTTACCTCGTATGATATTCGGCCGGCAGTGCGATCCCTTCGTAGAGATCCCTGTGATCTTCGGCGAACCGTTTGATCCCTTCGAGTGTCAGCGGACTGATGATATGCTCGATCCGGCACGCGTCTTTTTCTGCCGTGTCCGCATCCACACGCGATGTCGCCATCAGAAAGGCTGTCAGCGTGATGTGCCTGTCGTACACCGCTTCCGCTTCCTTTTGACCGGCTTCCGTCAACTCCAGATATCCGCCCTCCTGCATGTTGAGGAGGCCCATATCACGCATGTATCCGACCGCGCGCGACACACTGGCGCGCGAAAATCCGAGTTCCCGCGCGACATCAACGGATCTGACGTATCCCATCCGCTTCTGCAGGATATAGATCGTTTCGATATAATCTTCACCGGCTCCGTGCATCACGAATCCCCCTTTGGTATGTTATCCCGCCATCTCCTGCCGGACCATCTTCCTCCCGCCGAGGAACATGACGATCCATCCCAGGCTCTCAAAGCCGGAGCAGAAGCCGTTAAACTGCCAGGGCAGCAGGATCTCGAGCAGAAAACCGATCCCCGCAACGATCAGCGGCGACGCGAGGATCCAGATTTTCTTAAGAGGGAAGGTTCCTCTCAGGATCGATCCGATCCATCCGATCATGGCGGCAAGTTCAAATACAAAGAAGGTCGTCCAGTAGGGAACGATCTGTGCGAGATAGGAGCGGTTCCACAGGGCAGCTGCGCGTTCGGTGTTACCGCCGACCGCCTCGTGGAGCAGATTGTAATTCTGGATCAGCGTTCCGCACTCCAGATGGAAATACAGGAAACTCATAACGCCAAGGATCAGCCCCGCGATATAGAGGCGGATCAGTCCTTTGTCCATTCTGTTTTCACAACGTGACAGTTTCATGCGCAGGAAATCCACAAAGGGAAGAGCTGCCAGCGTATAGCAGGCCGTACCGATCAGCCCGCCGATATTGGAGACCGCGATCCGCCAGTCGGCGATCGTAAGCCATCCGGAGGATATCATCCCTGATATCGTGACACTGTCCTTCGGCTCAATGCCCATGCAGTAGTCGCCGATCATGCAGAGGATCAGACCGGGTATGACCCAGAGCATTTTTCTGTATATCTTTTCCAATTCCTCTTTTGTCATAGCTAATATCCTCCGATCATCTCCGGCAAGAACCAAGGAATGTATACAGCTGTTTATGGAGTCTCCGCATTTCATTCGGCGCTTTCATGGAATGCTGATACATAAACCTGTTTCCGAATTCACTCCGAAAAATCAAACCCAGGATAAACGCCACTGTCGATACCGGCAGGATCAGGAAAATATTCATCTTAACCGGCGACAGTTTTATGTCGTTGTCCTTAATGATCCGAAAATTCCTTCGTATCCGACGCGCAGTCTTATTCATGAGGAGAGGATCCTCTCCGGCGCGCTGCGCGTCATCGGCTTCATAGTACGCGTCCGCGATCGGGACTACCATCCCCAGGTGACAGATCTGCCAGACATGCATGTCACTTACTATCTGGTACGGGATATGTGCTCTCCTGAATAATGCTGCAAGTTCTTTTTCCCGTCCGTCCGTTCTTCCGATCGTGGTCGGCTGGATGATCCGTGGGGTGAGTTCCGCGTCAAGCACGCCTCCCTCCAAACTCCCGCCCGCTCCCGGGAAAGCCGGCAGGATCCGTCCGCTTCCGCATACCTCTTCCCATCTTTCGTACGGATCCAGGGAATTGACCATGGTCAAAATGGTGGGACTGATATTATCCTTCAGTTCGGCAAGGGCTGTCATCAGCTGATCTTCGCGGACGGTAAGGAATATGCAGTCGTAGCGATCATGATCATCGAGTGAGGATATGACGGTGATCTTTGCGGATTCGATCCTTCCGTTTCTATTATACAGCAGTCCTTTTGTCTGCAGGTCCCGAAGACGCTTTCCTCTGGCATAAACCGTGATATCAACTCCTGCTTCGGAAAGCAATGCCGCATACAGGCTTCCGATCACACCGGCACCGTATATCAATACTCTCATTGTCTGCTGTCTTTCATCAGCCTACTAACTGTTCCAGCGGAACGCCCCTTTTCAGCGCGCTGCAGTAGGAGGCGGTGCATCTTTTGTATTGCTCGAAGGTGTGCGCGGCCTGCGCAGTGTCGTGATAGGCCTTCCAGCATCCGATGAGCTTTACGCCCTTTCGGGTGTTTTTCATAAAGCTCCGCACATCCTTTGCCGGATAGCTGAGAAAGACACCGATCTCGTGCGGGAAGCTGCGGCGGTGATCCAGCCGGTTGATGAGCTCCATGACAAGCGAGTCGGCGTTTGCACAGGTATATCCCAGTTCCTTTAAGAGGGCAGCAGTCTCCGTATCGCGCATATCCTCCGCCAGCCGCTCCGGCCGGTACAGATATACCAGCGCGTGCCCGTTCTGGATCCGGATCGGGATCACCCGGATCCCTTTGCCCGTCAGCATCCGGTTCAGTCTGCGCAGCTCCCTGCGGAATGCGCGGATATCGGTCACCTCCGTGGAGAACAGGTTTCCCGTCTTGATCCCCGCCAGGGTCGGGGCACAGTTCTCAGCAATGAAAAGATCGGACATAATGATATCCTCCCCAATGGCTTAGCCTACGCTAACTGAATGGTAGCATATGCTAACAAGTGTGTCAAGCAGATTAAAAAAGTGCTTGACTCGTAAGTAAGCGTGTGCTAACATGCAATGTATTAGCGAACGCTAATCGCGATACTTGCCATATCGCGCCAATGGCAGAGATGCCTGAAACAATCTCCTACCTGCAGAAAGGCGCGTAGCGATACGCGTCTTTCATTCTGAAAGAAGGGAAGGGACACGGGCCGCGGGAATCGATGAAGACGAATGAACGGAGGAAAGACATATTGGGAAAGACAGAAAAGTATGATCACATGAAGCTGATCAGGCAATATGCGGGAGGTCATAAAAACCTGATCACGCTGGGGAGGTGCCTGGCTGCGGTGAGCGCGGTACTGACGCTGATCCCTTATTATGAGCTGTGGAAGATCATCAGAACAGCGGTCAACGGAGAAGATCCGGACAGGATCATCGGGCATGCATGGACGGCAGTCGGCCTGATCATCGGCGCGCTGTTTATCTATATTGCAGCCTTGCTCTGCACACATATCGCAGCCTTTCGGGTTCAGGCAAATATGCGAAGCTCTCTGATGCGAAGGATCCTGACGCTTCCGCTGGGTGTTTTTGACGAGGACGGAACGGGCAAGATCAGGCGGATCGTGAACGATTCGACCGCGGCGACGGAAACCTACATCGCACACACGCTCGCGGATAAGGCGGTGGCCGCGGTCACACCGGTGGGGCTGCTCATTCTGATGTTTGCCTTTAACTGGAAGATCGGACTTATCTGCATGATCCCGGCACTGATCGGTTTTGCCTGCCTGATGTCCATGATGGGGAAGGGTATGCAGGAAAAAATGAAGGAATATCAGGACGCACTGGAAACGATGAGCAGTGAGGCGACGGAATATGTCCGGGGCGTGTCGGTCGTAAAGACCTTTGGACAGACTGTGCATTCCTTCAAGCGGTTTAAAGCCTGCATAGACGGCTTCGGAAAATGGGCGACGGATTACACTATGATGCTCCGTTTTCCCATGGCGGGATTTATGACCTGTATCAACGCGATCTTTGCGTTCATCGTGATCGCTGCTTTTGTCGTGACGAAGAACGGCGTGGAGAATGCAGATATCCTGAACATCATGTACTACATCATCATCACACCGCTCGTTACCGTGGCACTCACCAAGATCGCGTATTCCGGAGAGGCGGAGATGAATCTGATCGATGCTTTAAAGCGTGCGGACAGGATCATGGAGATTGAGCCGCTGCCGGATACCGGAACGGACAGAACACCGAAGGATCACAGTATTGAGCTAAAAGATGTGTCCTATAGATATAAGGACGCGACCAGAGATGCTGTGAACGGAGTATCAATGGCGATAGCCCCGGGCGAACACGTGGCACTGGTCGGGCCCTCCGGTTCGGGAAAGACTACACTGGCGGAACTGATGGTCAGGTTTTTTGATGTGACATCGGGCGAGATCCTGATCGGCGGTGTGAATGTTAAGGATATGACCTCCCGTGCACTCATGGAACAGGTTTCCTTTGTGTTCCAGGACAGTCGCCTCATCAAGAAATCCATCCTGGACAATGTTCGCATGTCAAGACCGGAGGCGACGGAGCAGGAGGTGCTGGACGCCCTTGAGAAAGCGCAGTGTATGGACATTGTCGAAAAACTGCCGAACGGTATCCATACCGTGATCGGCGAAAAAGGAACCTATCTTTCCGGCGGTGAGCAGCAGCGGATCACGATCGCAAGGGCGGTTTTGAAGGATGCCCCGATCCTGATCCTGGATGAGGCCACCGCCTTTGCGGATCCGGACAATGAAACAAAAGTACAGGCTGCATTTGAAGAACTGTCAAAGGGTAAGACGCTCATCATGATCGCGCACAGGTTAAGCACAGTTATGAACGCCGACAGGATCTTTGTGATGGATGACGGGAGATGCGTCGAGGCCGGAAGCCATGATGAACTGATGGAAAGGAACGGTCTGTATAAGCAAATGTTTGATGAATATACCAGATCCATCGAGTGGAAGGTAGGTGCATAAAATGATAGAGAGATTACAGCACAAATACGCGCTTTCAAGACAGGGCGCTGTGGATATGGTCAAGGCCTGCTTCAGTGTCACGGTGACCAATATTATTTTCATGATGTCCGCCGGAATCCTGTATACATTGATCCGGGATCTGTTGAACAACAGCCTTGATCGAAGCAGGATCCCGTTTTATGCGACCACTTCGGCAGTGGTGCTCGTTCTGATCTATATCACAAATTTCATTCAGTACAATGCCACTTTCCTGACAACCTACCGTGAGAGCGGTGT
>JAIKYU010000130.1 GCA_024682835.1 Lachnospiraceae bacterium
GCCTGATATCCGAATGCCTGCAGCAGTTCGCCGAAGAGCCGCCAGTTGTCTTTCTTTTCGGTGTCGTCAAGCTGTTTCAGCTGCAGATCCAGTTTTTTTCTGTTTCGTTCGAGCAGCGTGCCGATGATATGCCTGAGATCGGCGGAGCGCTCACGGATGCGGACAATGCGGGACTTTTCCTGATAATATGCACGGATCAGCCCGCTCATCGTCTGGAACCGCTGCGTCGTGGCACCGGGCGTGTGTTCGTACAGAGTGAGCGGGAAAGCGGCGTATTCCGCAGGAATCCCGTCAATACAGGCAATGGAAGGACAAAAATCCGCGTGGCTTACGGCTTCCCCCATGGCGGAGAATGACTGAAACAGGGCGTCAAATTCAGGATCGGTCAGTGCGATGGCGGATTTGTCGGCATCGATCCCGCTGCGGAAGCACAGCTCCTGGGAGATGATCGGGGAAAGGCCCCGATAGGAGGTGTAGATTGCCTTGTAGAGGGGCATGCCCTTTCCGCGGATCGCGGTCTGAAAGGAGAGGCGGTCGGAATCAAGAGGGATCGCTTTATTCTGCGACGGGACGAAGTAGGGTCTGCCGGGAAGAACTTCGCGGACGGAACTCATGGAGGCGCTGACGCGCCGGATGCTGTCAATGACGGTGTCGTCCTTGTCGATCAGGATGATATTGGAGTACTTGCCCATCAGCTCGACGACCAGGGTGCTGATGCGCCTGTCGCCCATCTCGTCGGTCCCTTCGACATCGAAGCGAAGGATCCGTTCAAAATCCGGCTGGGTCACGGACAGGACCCGGCCGCCCTGGAGATACTTGCGCAGAAGCATGCAGAAGGTCGGCGCCTGCATCGGTCCCTGCTTGTTGTCCGCCGTCAGATAGACCAGCGGGAGAGAGGCGCTTGCGGACAGAACCAGGCGGACGGGTTTGCCGGCTCCGTGCGGCTTGACGGTCAGGTAGAGCTCGTCATTTTCCGTCTGCGTGATTTTGCTGATTTTTCCGTCTGCGAGCACTTCGCCCAGTTCCCTGGCGAGTGCTGCGACGGTGATACCATCAAAGGCCATAGCCGAAACTCCTTTATCTCAGCGTCGCCCCATTTTTTCAGGAAGTCTGCTCATATGGGTGGGGTTCCTGGATCGACTGTGAATAGTAACATTATACGTATAAAAAACTATTGTGTCGAGTCCCGGATTTGTGGCATAATAAAATGGAGTATGGGTTAGGCGGGCAGTGCCCGCGGGAAGATGATGAAAAAGGAGAAGATGATGGAAAAGTTGAATTATGCTGTGCTGGAAAAAACGGGGTATTCCGGGTTTGTTCTGAAGGATGCGCCCATCCGAGTGCTACAGTTCGGAGAGGGCAATTTCATGCGTGCCTTCGTGGATTACTTTTTTGATGTGAGCAATGAAAAGGCGGGCTGGAACGGCAAGGTGGCCCTGGTACAGCCGATTGCGCAGGGCCTGACGCAGCTGATCAATGAGCAGGAGGGACTGTACACCCTGTATCTGCGCGGTTCAGAGAACGGAGAAAAGGTCGACGAGAAGCGAGTGATCTCCTCCTGCGCCTGCTGTCTGAATCCGTATGAGGCTTCCGATTTCGACAGAATCATGGAGATCGCTGCCAGTGACGATTTGGATATCATCGCCAGCAACACGACGGAGGCCGGCATCGCCTATGATCCCGCCTGCAGGTTTGCGGACCGTCCGGCCGCAAGCTTCCCCGGAAAGCTCACCCAGGTGCTGTACCATCGCTTCGAAGCAGGAAAGGGCGGCATTGTGGTGCTTTCGTGCGAGCTGATCGACAACAACGGAAAGGAGCTGCTTGCGTGTGTCAACAGGTACATCGACCAGTGGGGGCTTTCGGATGATTTCCGGAAATGGGTCAACGGGGAGAACATCTTCTGCTCGACGCTGGTGGATCGAATCGTCCCCGGACGGATCCGTGATCCCAAAGAGGTCGAGGAACTGGAGAAGGTAAACGGCTACACCGACCCGCTGACCGATGTGGGTGAAATCTTCGGCGTGTGGATTATCGAGGGCCCCGCCGGTCTGGAGGACCGTCTGCCCTTCAAAAAGGCCGGTGTCAACGTACATGTCGTGCCGGATGTCATGCCGTATAAGCATCGGAAGGTGCGGATCCTAAACGGAGCGCACACCGGCTTTGTGCTGGGCGCCTACCTGTCGGGACAGGATATCGTGCGCGACTGCATGCACAATGACAGCATTGCCGGTTTCATGAACAAAATGCTCTATGACGAGGTCATTCCGACGCTGGATCTGGATAAGGATGATCTGCTTCATTTTGCGGCGGCGGTGAAGGACCGGTTTAACAATCCCTTTGTCAATCATGAGCTGATGAGTATTTCCCTCAATTCCACGAGCAAGTGGAAGGCGCGGAACATGCCCTCCTTCCTGAAATACATTGAGCTCAACGGGAAGCTGCCCGTCTGTCTTACCATGTCCCTGGCGGCTTATATCGCGTTCTACTCAAACGATATTCAGGAGCTGACGGACGCAGGACTTGTCTGTAAGCGGCCAAAGGGCAACACCTACACCGTGAATGACGATCGCTGGGCGCTGGAGTTTTTCTACACGCATCGGGAGGACACCGAAGAGGCGCTGGTAAAGGCCGTGCTCGGCAACAGGCAGATGTGGGATCAGGATCTGAACGCGATCGACGGTCTGACCGCGGCGGTGACGGCTGATCTGAAAATGATCCGCGAAAAGGGCGCGGAGGCTGCCTATCAAAACTGCCTGTAAACAGACAAACGCTTGGGGATGAAGGAAGCGATTACGAAAATCAAACGATGGCTCGGACTGGAGCAGGAGAGCAATTACGCGACTGATCAGTTCGACTTTACCAACATGCGGACAAGTATCTTCATGTCCTGTGTTATTATTGCGCTCGAAGTCTGGATGATTTTCGGAGCCCTGTACGGAACCTTTACGGGCATCAGAGTTCGAACGTCCGGTTGGATCGCAGGGCATCTGGCCATGTATCTGACGTTGATCGCCGCGGCCGTCACGGTGCTCGTCTATTCCGTTAAAAACCTGAAGAAGCAGAAGAACAGGCACTTTGCGACCGCGACCGTCTTTATGGTTTTTTCCCTGATCTGTATCGTCTTCGGTATTTACATATCCAATCAGGACTATATAAAGGGCGAACAACTGTTCACCTTCACCTCTCTGGTGATCATTGCGGTTTGTCTGGTGGTATGGAGACCGTTTGTTGCACTGCTCATCACCATTCCCTCCTTCCTGATGATGTATTTCCTCATGGTGCGGGCGGACGGTGCCAGCTACGCGACACGGGTCAATTTCCTGGTGCAGTGGATCTGCGTCTTTTTGTGCGCCGTGGGTAATTACGGCGTACGCATGCAGCTGGCAAGGCAGAGTGAGTCGTTAAAGAAAAGCAATGAACAGCTGATCGAAAAATCCTATATCGATGACCTGACCGGTCTCAGAAACCGGTCGGCCATGAGAAAAGAGGCGCTGGAGCTGATCGGGCGGCAGGTCATGATCTTCATGATCGACGTCGACAACTTTAAGTATATCAATGACACCTACAATCACGTTGTGGGTGATGAGGTTCTGGTGCGGATCGCCGACATGATCCGGGAGAGCTTCTCCCTGTCCGTGGCAAACAGCAAAACCAGATGGCTTAATTACTATCGTTTTGGCGGGGACGGTTTTATCCTGCTTGTTTCCGGATATCCGGAGAAGGAGATCTTTGACAAAATCCGTGCATTGCAGGAGATGCTGCATGCCGAGCAGTTTGAGGGCACGGATATCGTGATCTCCATCAGCTGCGGAGTGATCACCGGGCTGCCGCAGAGCCCGGATGATCTCAAGGATATGGTGCGCTATTCCGACCATACGCTGTATGAGGCCAAACGGATCGGCCATATGCAGATGCTCACCAAATCGCTGGAGCACATGCGCAGACTCGAAAAGAGCGGAAAACTCGGCAAAAGGTTCCTCACCAACCATGAGACGGATCCGCTGACGGGTCTTCCCAATATGCTTTATTTCCGCAGTCACGCGGGAAAGGAGCTCGCCCGGGCCGCCGAGCTGGGAGATCCCTCGGAATTTCTGTATTTTGATATCGTCAATTTCAAGGAGTTCAACGAGACGCATGGCTTCCAGATGGGCGATCAGCTCTTAAAAACCATTGCGGAACGGCTGGAGGAGGTCTTTGAAAATGCGCTGACGGCACGCGTTTCAGACGACCATTTCATCGTCTTTACCCTGGATGCAAAATATGGCAATCCCGATCGGCTGCAGGCTGTCCGGGAGACGCTTGAAAGGGAGAAAAGAGGGACCAACCTTCAGCTGAAGGTCGGCGTGTATCAGCCTGTGCGCGGGGAGACGGATGCGTCTCTGGCCTGCGACCGGGCACGGATTGCCTGTGCCAGCATCAAGCATCGCTTTGATGAGTACTATCGCGTCTACGACCGCAAGATTGAGGATGAGGAACACCGCAGACAGTATATTGTCAACAATATCGATATCGCGATCCGGCAGGGATATATCCAGGTCTACTACCAGCCCATCGTGCAGCTTTCGGACGATAAGATCTGCAATCTGGAGGCGCTGGCCAGATGGGACGATCCGGTGTATGGGCTGCTTCCGCCCGGGGTGTTCATCGACGTGCTGGAGGAATACCATCTGATCCACAAGCTGGATCTCTGCATGGCGGAACAGGTCTGCCGGAATATGCATAATGCCAAGGCATTCGGGCTGAAGGGCATTCCGGTTTCGCTCAATTTCTCACGCCGTGATTTTGAGGTCTGCGATATGGTGGAGGAGCTTGCGCGCATCGCCGGAGAGTAT
This sequence comes from Lachnospiraceae bacterium, assembly GCA_024682835.1. Classification (GTDB taxonomy): domain Bacteria; phylum Bacillota; class Clostridia; order Lachnospirales; family Lachnospiraceae; genus Butyrivibrio. The sequence continues at coordinate 4,833 of JAIKYU010000130.1, forward strand.
GCCATCCCCCATCATCTTCTGGAGATAGAAATTACGGAAAGTGCGCTCACCAATCATCCGGAGCTTCTGGACAGCGCGATGCGCCGGTTTAAGGAAAAAGGCTTCAAGCTCTGGCTCGATGATTTCGGCAGCGGGTATTCTTCCCTGAACGTCCTGAAGAGCTTCCCCTTCGATGTGCTCAAGATCGATATGACCTTCCTCAGGGATTTTGACAACAACGACAAGACACGACCGATCCTCTCCAATATCGTACACATGGCGGATGACCTGGAGATCCTCGCCCTGTCAGAGGGGGTGGAGACCGACGAGCAGCGGAGCTTCCTCAAGTCTATCGGCTGTGAGCGGGCACAGGGCTACTTCTTCGGAAAACCCATGAAAAAGGAGGATCTGCGATCATTTATTGAAAGCGGACAGCTGACAATCGCGGATCACATAGACTTTCTTTGAGGAAATGATGGTAATTGATTTTACCCTTATCATCATGTGATGGTTTGACGAACGGAGGGATTGCGTTTATAATAACATCAAGAATCAAATTTTGGAGGCAGTATGGTCAGCAGTATGACCGGATTCGGAAGAAGTGACATCACGCATGGACACTACCGGATCACGGTAGAACTGAAATCGGTCAACAACCGGTTCCTTGATCTGAATATTAAGATGCCCAGACGTCTCGGAGCCCTGGAGGCGGATATTCGTGCGCGCCTGAAGACTTATATGAAGCGGGGAAAGACGGACGTCTATATCTCACTCATCGATGATCAGGGAGCGGATGCGCGTGTCCGGTACAACCGGGCGATTGCTGCGGAGTATCTGACAGCCATTCAGGCGATGTCCGAGGAATTTGCCATGGAGAATGACATCCGCCTCTCTGCACTCGCCCGTTTTCCGGACGTGTTTGTAACGGAGGAGGAGGCGCTTAATGAGGAGGAGATTCTCGAGGGTCTGCTCCTTGCCGTTGATCAGGCATGCGGGCAGTTCTGTGCAGCCAGAGAGCGGGAGGGCGCTTTCCTTTGCCGTGATCTGACGGACAAGCTCAACGAGATGCGGGAGGATGTCGATTACATCGAGAAGCGATCTCCGGAAATCATCGAGAATTATAAGCGCAGCCTGCGGGAAAAGGTGCGGGATCTGATGGCGGATTCGCAGCTTGAGGAATCCCGGATCATGACGGAGATCACGCTGTATGCGGATAAGATCTGCGTCGATGAGGAGCTGGTGCGGCTGCGCAGTCATATCGATGCGATGCAGAAGCTTCTGGATCGTGGAGACGACAAGGAGGGAATCGGCAGACGGCTGGATTTTCTGGCGCAGGAGATGAACCGGGAGGCCAATACCATTCTGTCCAAATCGACGGATTTAAGCGTGTCTGACCGTGGAATCAATCTGAAGACCGCCATCGAAAAAGTCCGGGAACAGATACAGAATATTGAATGACACCGGTCGGCGAAAGGGAAGCAGACACGGACGCAGGTTACAGAGGAGGGTCATGGCGGAGCATAAGGGAATCATTGTAGTGGTGAGCGGTTTCTCCGGGACGGGAAAAGGCGCCCTGATGAAACGGCTGATCACCCAATACAATAACAACTACATACTGTCCGTTTCCATGACGACCAGAAAGCCCCGGGAGGGCGAGGTTGACGGCAGGGAGTATTTCTTCACCACGGATGAGGTTTTTGAACAGATGGTGGCAGACGGCAAGTTTATTGAGCATGCCGGTTACTGCGGCCATTATTATGGAACACCCCGCGATTTTGTCGACAGCAAGCTGAATGAAGGAAAGGATGTGCTCCTGGAGATTGAGGTGCAGGGAGCATTGCAGGTTCGTGAGATCTATCCTGACGCGGTGCTTCTGTTTGTCACGGCACCCAGTGTGGAGGAGTTGAAAAACCGCCTGATTAAACGGGGGACCGAGAGCCGGAAGGTGATCAGAGAGCGCCTCGAGCGGGCAAAGGAAGAGGCAAAATACATCGACAGTTACAACTATCTGCTGGTCAATGACGATCTCAACCAATGCACCAAGCTGATGCATGAGATCATTCAGGCGGCACACACATCGCCAAAACGCAACAGGGAATTCATCGATGAGATCGTAAGGTCTCTCGATCAGGTATAAGAGGAAAGAGGAAGAGGAGGACAATAACATGATTCATCCGTCGTATGTAGATCTGATGAAAGTCGTCAACAAGGATGTCGAGGAGGGCGAGGAGCCCATCATCTCCAGCCGCTACTCCATTGTGATGGCGACTGCAAGACGTGCAAGGCAGCTGGTGGCGGGCGATGAACCGCTCGTCTCGCATGTAAACGGCAGAAAAGCGCTTTCCGTGGCCGTGGAGGAATTAAGCAAGGACAAGATCAAAATCCTCACGGACGAGGAAAAGGAAGAAATGATGAAGCGCATTGAGAAAGAGGCGAGTCAGGACAGGAAACGCGGCAGAAGGGACGACAGCGCGGAGGCCGAAGCCCCCGCCGAAGAGGCTGCTTCGGAAGAGGAAGAGACCGTTTCGACGGATGACGAAGAAGAGGAATGAAAATCTGTTTTCTGTCGCTCGGGTGCGATAAGAACAGAGTAGACGCGGGCGAAATGATGGGCCTCCTCCTTGAACGGGGGCACGTGTTTACGGATGAAGAGCAGGCGGAGGCGGTCATCGTCAACACCTGCTGCTTTATTGATGAAGCAAAAGAGGAGAGTATCGGTGAAATCCTGCGTTTTGCGGAAAGAAAAAAGGCCGGTCTTCTCCGTTCCCTGATTGTCACCGGATGTCTGGCACAGCGTTATCGGGAGGAGATTATCAAAGAGATACCCGAGGTGGACGCCGTCGTCGGGGTGACAGCCATTGACCGCATCGCAGAGGTGCTCGATCAGGCTGTGCGGAAGGAAAACAAAAAGAAAGCGCAGGTCGTGATCGGAGAGACGGATGCTCCCCTGTTCGTGGGCGGACACCGCGTGCTGACGACCGGCGGCCATTACGATTTTTTAAAGATTGCGGAGGGCTGTGACAAGCACTGCACCTACTGCATTATACCAAAGATCCGCGGGAAGTATCGGAGTGTGCCAATGGAGACGCTCCTTATAGAGGCGCAGTCCCTGGCGGACGCCGGGGTAACGGAGCTCATTCTTGTGGCGCAGGAATGCACGCTCTACGGCACGGATCTCTACGGGGAAAAGCGTCTGCCGGCGCTGCTTCGTGCACTCTGCGCGATCGACGGTTTTCACTGGATCCGGCTGCTTTACTGTTATCCGGAGGAAATCACGGACGAACTGATCGAGGTCATCGCGTCGGAGGAGAAGATCTGCAAATATCTTGATATACCGATTCAGAGCGGATCAGACCGGATCCTTCGGCGGATGGGACGCCGGATTGACCGGACGGGAATCATTGCGCTGGTACATAAGCTGCGCGAGCGCATTCCGGGTCTCTGTCTGCGCACCACTCTGATCGCCGGCTTTCCCGGGGAGACCGCGGCGGATCAGAGAGATACCATGGCGCTGGTGAAGGAGCTTTCGTTCGATCATCTTGGGGTGTTTGTCTACTCGCAGGAGGAGGGGACGCCTGCGGCAGGCTTCACGGATCAGGTTCCGGAACGTGTGAAGAAAACCAGACGGACCAGACTGATGAAAGCGCAGCAGGCCATCGCCAGGGAACGGGGGGAGAAGCTTGTCGGACGTGTGGTCGAAGCCGTGATCGAGGGAAGAATGATCGCCGGGGACGACAGGAACATCTGGCTGGCAAGGACAGTTTTTGATGCACCGGACGTGGACGGATACCTGTTCATCGAGGGTGTGGATCCGGAGAGGGAATTGCTTTCCGGAAGTTTTGTCCGTGCGCTGATCACGGGCGCAGGGGATTATGATCTGACGGGAGTGCTCTATGAAGATGAATCTGCCGAATAAACTGACGATGCTGAGGGTCTGTCTGATCCCCTTTTTCGTGATCTTTCTTTTGTTTGACATCACCGGTGAGGCGGACAGATGGATTGCGCTGGGGATCTTTATCGCGGCTTCACTGACGGATCTTGCAGACGGGAAGATCGCGAGAAAGTACAATCTGGTCACGGATTTCGGGAAGTTTATGGATCCGCTGGCGGACAAACTGTTAGTCTGCTCGGCGATGATCTGCCTGACGACCCCGGACACTTTTTCTGCAGATCGCATTCCCGCCTGGATCGTGGTGATCATCATCGCGCGGGAATTCACCATCAGCGGGTTCAGGCTGATTGCCGCCGAAAAGGGAACGGTGATTGCAGCCAGCTGGTGGGGCAAATGGAAGACCACGACGCAGATGATTATGATCATCCTGAAGATCGCGGATATCCCGGTACTGATACCGGTCACCAATATCGTGATGATTCTGGCGCTCCTTCTGACGGTGGTATCGCTGATTGATTACCTGATGAAGAACTGGAGTGTCATGGAAGGGGAGATGTAGATGAGACGTTCTGATCTGAAAAGAACAGCCGCTGTCATCCTCTGTTTTCTGGCTGCACTGACCGTTCTGTCCGGATGTGCGGACGTGTCTGTTCTGCTGCCATACAAAAAACCGCCCAGGCTCGAAGCCTATGAGGATCCAGAGGAGGAAGAGGAAGACGTAGAGGACGAAGAGGAGGAAGAAGAGGAAGAAGAGGAAGACTATGAAGAGGAGGAAGAGGAGCATGTAGAGGAAGAGGAGGAGCCCGAAGAGGAGATCATTATGCCGGAGCAGGAACCGCCCGTGGAGGAGACACCGGTGGAGCCCGTCCCGGAGGAACCTGCCCGGGAGGATGCACCGGAGGCTCCTGTTCGTTTTACACCGGGCACGGTTACCGATGTGAGCTATGAGAACACCACACTCGGCATCGGACTGCAGCTTGATTTCACCTGGACCTACGCCACACCGGAGGAACTGAAGAAGACCAACGGCCTGAAGACGGAAGCGACCGTCGACTCCGTGACCGCATTTCTGGATGATCCGAAGGAATACATCGATATGGACGTGGTTTCCGGCGGCATCGGAAATGAAATCTCCGTCAGCGTGATCAATTCCATGTTTATCGCCTCCGAGGACATGGCACAGATTTCCGCGGATTCCGCGGAAGCGCTGGCCGAACAGCTCAAGGCGGCGGGCGGCTATGAGGAAATCAGCACGGAAACCAGGGAGGTGAATTTCCTCGGAGAGTCGAAAATGGCTTCGGTGGTGACCAGTGTCTATCAGGGGACAAAGGTGACGCAGATGCAGATCCACAGCGTAAAAAACCGGTATTTCTACACGGTGTCCATTCTGGTGTTCGGTGAGGATAAGCCGGAGGATATGTTCGGCAACTTCTATGAGGTAAAGCCGCATGAAGGTACACAGAGCGAGGGAGATATGACTTGATGGACAGACAGGATGTGATCATAATCGGCGGCGGCGTGATCGGCTGCGCGGTGGCGAGGGAGCTCTCCGCATATGATCTGCGTGTGCTCGTGCTGGAGCGGGACGAGGATGTGTGCAGCGGCACCTCCAAGGCCAACAGTGCCATCGTCCATGCGGGATTTGATGCAAAGCCGGGGACGAAAAAGGCGCACTTCAATGTGGAGGGAAGCAGGCGCACACGTGCGCTCGCGGAAGAACTGGATTTTGCCTACCGGCCAAACGGTGCGCTGGTGCTCTGTTTCTCCGAGGAGGAGAGGGAACAGATCAAAGAGCTCTACCAGCGGGGGCTCGAGAACGGACTATCAGAAGAGGAGATGGAGATCCTCACCGGCGAGGAGGCGCGCTTACTGGAGCCGGCCATTTCGAAAGAGACTGTCTGCGCGCTGCATGCAAAGAGCAGTGCGATCGTCTGCCCTTTCGAGCTCACCGTCGCACTGGCGGAAAATGCCGCGAAAAACGGCGTACAGTTCCGCTTCCTTTCAGAGGTGAGCGGGATCGAACGCCTGCCGGATGGGAGATTTACCGTGACCTGCGCAGACGGCGCACGGTTTGAGAGCCGCTTCATCGTCAATGCGGCAGGTGTAAACGCCGATACCATCCACAATCTGGTATCGAAGGAGCTGCTTTCCATCACACCGCGCAAAGGGGATTATCTGCTGATGGACAAGGAGGTCGGCAGTACGGTGTCCCGCACCATCTTTCAGCTGCCCGGGAAGCTTGGAAAGGGCGTCCTGGTCACGCCGACGGTGCACGGCAATCTCCTTGCGGGACCGACAGCGACGGATCAGGATGACCGACAGAACACGGCCACCACGGCTGCGGAGCTTGCTGACGTCCAGACAAGAGGGAGATTAAGCGTCCCTGATCTGCCGTTGAAGCAGGTGATCACCTCCTTTTCCGGGATCCGTGCCCATGAAAAGAACGGCGATTTTGTGATTGGTGAATGTGCGGACGCAAAGGGATTTTTTGATGCGGCGGGCATCGAATCCCCCGGTCTTTCCGCGGCGCCTGCCATCGGTCAGTATCTGGCAAAGCTGATCGGAGAAGAGGCGAAAGCGGCGAAGAAGACGGATTTCGACGGGTCCCGAAAGGGAATTCCGCATGTGGCGCTTCTCTCCGATGCGGAGCGCGCGGCGCTTATCGCAGAGAACCCGGATTATGCACAGATTGTCTGCCGGTGTGAAAACGTGACGGAGGGAGAGATCCGCGAGGCCATCCGGAGAAACCCGGGCGCCCGTTCCATGGACGGCATCAAGCGCCGGGTGCGTGCCGGTATGGGCCGCTGCCAGGCGGGATTCTGCACCCCGCGGGTGATGGAGATTCTTTCCGAGGAGCTGGGAATACCCATGGAGGAGGTCTGTAAAAACCGCCCCGGTTCGGAACTGCTGGTTCATGAAGAAAGGCAGGAGGAGGGCGGACGATGAGCGGGTTTACAAAAGGAATCGAAACGGAACACGTCGGCATCCTTGTCATCGGCGGAGGCCCCGCGGGCCTGGCCGCTGCGGTTGCCGCGAAAAAGGCAGGGATCAGTGACATTCTGATCATCGAGCGCGACCGGATGCTGGGTGGAATTCTCAATCAGTGCATTCACAACGGCTTCGGCCTGCATACCTTTCGTGAGGAACTGACGGGGCCTGAATATGCGGCGCGCTTTATGAAACAGGCAAAAGAGCTGGAGATTCCCTATCTGTTGAACACCATGGTGCTTTCCATCGACCGCGACCGGCGGGTCGCCATCATGGGCAGGGACTGCGGATTGAAAACCATCACGGCAGATGCCGTCATCCTGGCGATGGGTTGCAGGGAGAGACCCCGCGGGGCGCTTTCCATTCCGGGCACCCGTCCGGCCGGTATCTATACGGCGGGCACGGCACAACGCCTCATGAATATCGAGGGCTTCCCCATCGGCAGACGGGTCGTGATTCTCGGTTCCGGGGATATCGGTCTCATCATGGCCCGACGCCTGACGTTAGAGGGAGCGAAGGTTCTGACCGTGGCGGAACTGATGCCGTATTCCGGGGGCCTGAAGCGCAATATCGTGCAATGTCTGAACGACTATCAGATCCCCCTCATGCTTTCCCATACGGTGGTCAATATCCATGGGCGGGAGCGTGTCGAGGACGTGACGATCGCGGAGGTGGATGAGAAGAGAACCCCCATACCGGGCACGGAGGTCCGCTACGAGTGCGACACGCTGCTTTTGTCCTGCGGCCTGCTTCCGGAAAATGAACTGACCAGAACGCTGGGCGCCTCCATGTGCGGCGTGACCGGCGGAGCAAATGTGGACGATCTGCTGCAGACGGATATTCCCGGAGTGTTTGCCTGCGGAAACGTGCTGCATGTCCATGATCTGGTGGACTATGTGTCCGAGGAGGCAACGCTCGCCGGAGAGAATGCGGCGGCTTATCTGAAGGGGGAGGTCGCCGCGCGTTCAGAAGGCATCGGGATCACCGCGGACGGCGGGGTACGCTACACGGTGCCGCAGCGGATCGATCCGCTCTCCATGAGAAATGAGGTGACCGTCCGGTTCCGCGTCGCCGATGTCTACCGGGATAAGACGATTGCCGTCTATAGGGGGAAAACAAGGCTGTTCGCAAGAAAGACCCGTGTGCTGGCCCCCGGTGAGATGGAGCAGGTAAAGCTTGATCGAAAGATGCTTGAGGGGCTCACAAAAGACGAAGGACTGAGGGTGACGCTGGAGGATTGATCCGCAGGCGGCGGATCAGACCGCAGACGACCCCTCAGGGTCGGAGGAAAGGATAAATGGCTGAAAAAAAGGAACTGACCTGTATCAACTGTCCGCTGGGCTGTGCGCTCACGGTGACCATTGATCAGAATGAGATCACGGTGACCGGGAATACCTGCCCCCGCGGGGAAGCTTACGGGAAAAAGGAGGTGACCGATCCCACCCGGATCGTGACCTCTACAGTGCCGGTGGACGGCGGGGACATCGCCCGTGTGCCGGTCAAAACCGCCTCGGACATACCGAAAGGAAAGATTTTTGCAGTGATGGAATCCATCCATGCCGTCCGTGTGCAGGCACCGGTGCACATTGGCGATGTGGTGGTAAAGGACGCGGCGGGAACGGGCGTGGATGTGGTCGCCGCGAGGGACGTGTCGGTGGCCTGATAAACGGGGACACCCCCGTCCGGAGTTATATACGCTATGGCGAATCTATGGATAAGATAACGCTTCTGCAACAGACCGAGCTGTTCGTGCTGGACATGGACGGTACCTACTATCTGGGCGACCGGATTCTGCCCGGTGCCCGGGATTTTCTGGATGCTGTGACGGCGGCAGGCAAGGACTGGATGTTCTTTACCAATAATTCTTCGCGTTCGCCCGGGGACTACATCGAAAAGCTGGCGCGGATGGACACCCCCGTCACACCGGAAAGGATCATGACAAGCGGTGATGTGATGATCAGCTTTCTGCAGGCCGAACACCCGGATGCCGCAGTATATCTCTGCGGAACACCTGCTCTTTTTCAAAGCTTTGACGAGGCCGGAATCCGGCTGGTGAACCGGGAGAGGACTCCTTCGGATCAGGATTCAAAGGAACGACCGGATCTGGTGGTGCTGGGGTTTGATCAGACCCTGACCTACGAGCGGCTGACAGAGGCCTGCAGCTATATCCGTCAGGGAGTGGGATTCCTGGCGACGCATCCGGATATCAACTGTCCCGTGGAGGGGGGATTCATCCCTGACTGCGGGGCAATCATTGCCTGCATATCCCTTTCGACCGGCGTAAAGCCCAGGATCACCGGCAAACCGTATCCGGAGACCGTGGATGCCGTCTTGCGAAGAGCAGGGAAGCTTAAGGCAGGAGGAAGCATTGACCGCCGTGCGGTGACCTTTGTGGGCGACCGTCTCTATACGGATATTGCCACCGGAGTGAAGAACGGAGCCCGCGGCGCACTGGTGCTGACCGGTGAGACAAAGCAGGAGGATATTCCGCAAAGTGAGGTGCAGCCGGATGCCATCTATGCTTCGCTGGGAGAGATGGGAGAGCTGCTTAAGAAGATGACACAGGGGACATCGAACCAATGATGCTGAATAAGACGCCTGATGCCGTTTGAGGCCGCGATGCGGGCGGGTGCGGCAGTGCGGCCGACGGGCGCAGGTCAAATATCAAAAGTGTAAATAAAGGAGGGAACGAGATGAGAATCGCATTGATCAACGAAAACAGCCAGGCGGCAAAGAATGCCATCATCGAGAAGGCGCTGAAAAAGATTGTGGAGCCCATGGGGCACACCGTGGACAACTACGGGATGTACGCCGCGGAGGATGCGGCGCAGCTCACCTACGTGCAGAACGGGATTCTGGCCTGCACGCTGCTCAATTCCGGAGCGGCTGACTTTGTGGTGACGGGCTGCGGAACCGGCGAGGGAGCGATGCTTGCCTTAAACAGCTTCCCGAACGTCATCTGCGGTCATGTGGCGACACCGCTGGACGCCTACACCTTCGCACAGATCAACGACGGCAATGCCATTGCGATTCCTTTTGCCCTGGGCTTCGGCTGGGGCGGCGACCTGAATCTGGAATATATCTTCGAAAAGCTGTTTTCCGAGCCCTTCGGCGGCGGATATCCGAAGGAACGCGCGGTGCCGGAGCAGCGCAACAAAAAGATCCTTGATGAGGTGCGCAAAATCACCCTGAATCAGGATGTCTGCGCGATTCTCAAGGGCCTTGACAGGGATCTGGTGAAGGGCGCCTTTGCAGGGGCGCATTTCAGGGAACTGTTTGAGAAGAACGCGAAGGATGAGGCGATCAAGGCCTGCGTGAAGGAACTGATCGGCTGAGGCGGACGGATCTTGTACATATGAACCGGGATCCGCGCTGTATCATCATGGCGGCAGGAGATTTTGTGCCGGTGGAAATTCCGCACGGGGACGATGATCTGATCATCGCCTGCGACGCGGGATTCCGTCATCTTGAACTCATGGGAATCCTTCCCGATCTGATCCTGGGTGATTTTGATTCGGCAGCGGCGGATCCGGCCATGCTGGAACAGATCCTGGAGATCGAACGGCTGGATCCGGGCCGGGTGCTGCGTCTGCCGGTGGAGAAGGACGACACCGACACGATGCGGGCTGCCAGAGAGGGCCTTGCACGAGGCTACCGGCGTTTCTTTCTCTATGGCGCCTTCGGCGGCAGCCGCTTTGACCATACGCTGGCGAATCTGCAGACGGTACTGTTCCTGAAACGTAACGGCGCAAGAGCCTATATGATGGCGCATGACCAGATGGTGCTCGCTGCGGAGAATGAGCGGATTGACTTTTCTCCCGGGCTTACCGGCGGTCTTTCTGTTTTTTCGGCGGGAGAGAGGGCGGAAGGGGTGACGATCTGCGGGACGCGGTATGAAATGAAGGGCGGAACGATCACCAATGACTTTCCCATCGGCGTGAGCAATGAACTGCTTTCAAACCGTCAGGCCACTGTGGAAGTAAAGAACGGCGCTCTGTTTATTGTGGTCCGATTCGCAGACGGAACCGATCATTGACAGACGGGGGCGAACTGCGTAAACTGTATGGACGGAAGGCAAGCATGCCGGTTCTCTTTTGCGGCACAGCAGGAAGAGACGACAAACCGGCACGGGATATAAGGAATGGACGAGAGAGGAGAAGATATGAGAGGATTCAACCCGACAGTACTGCTGATCATGGACGGCCTGGGCCTGCGCGAGGAAAAGGAGGCCAACGCGGTCGCCATCGCAAATACGCCGACGCTGGATATGCTGAAGGAGACAGCCCCCTTTGTGAAGGGCTATGCCTCCGGCCTGGCGGTGGGACTGCCGGACGGACAGATGGGCAACTCCGAGGTGGGGCATATGAACATGGGCGCCGGCCGCATTGTCTATCAGGAGCTGACCCGGATCACAAAATCCATACAGGACGGCGATTTCTTTACCAATGAAGGCCTGATGGCGGCTGTGAACAACTGCAAAAAGAATGATTCAGCCCTGCATCTCTACGGTCTGGTGTCCGACGGCGGAGTGCACAGCCATAACACGCACATTTACGGCCTGCTGGAGCTGGCAAAGAAAAACGGCCTGAGCAAGGTTTACGTACACTGCTTCATGGACGGGCGAGACACGCCGCCGGAGAGCGGAATTAATTACATCCGCGAGCTGGAAGCCAAAATGAAGGAAATCGGAGTTGGCGAAATTGCGTCAATTTCTGGACGTTATTACGCTATGGATCGTGACAACAATTACGACCGTGTGGAAAAAGCCTACCGCGCGCTGACAAAGGGAGAGGGCAACACGGCGGAGAGCGCCGTGGCTGCGATGCAGGCGTCCTATGACGACGGCAAGAGCGATGAGTTTGTGATTCCGGTGGTCATTCTCAAGGACGGAAAGCCCACCGCAACGATTCAGGACGGCGACGCCATCATTTTCTACAATTTCCGTCCAGACCGCGCCAGGGAGATCACGCACTGCTTCTGTGACGATACCTTCGATAAATTCGACCGCGGACCGCGGCTCGATATCACCTATGTCTGCTTCACGGACTATGATCCGACGATTCCCAACAAGGAGGTCGCCTTCAAAAAGGTGCTGCTCACCAACACCTTCGGCGAGTGGTTGGCGAAGAAGGGCAAAAAGCAGATCCGCATTGCAGAGACGGAGAAGTACGCGCATGTGACCTTCTTCTTCAACGGCGGCGTGGAGGAACCCAACGAGGGAGAGGAACGCGTGCTGGTGCCCAGTCCCAAGGAGGTGCCGACCTATGACCTGAAGCCCCAGATGAGCGCACCTGAGGTCTGTGAAAAGGTGCTGGAGGCCGTCGCGTCCGACAAATATGATGTGATTATCGTGAACTTTGCCAATCCTGATATGGTCGGGCACACGGGCGTGCTGGAGGCTGCCGTCAAAGCGGTGGAGACCGTGGACACCTGCGTGGGAAAGATCGTAAATGCGGTGAAGGAAAAGAACGGGACGATGTTTATCTGCGCGGATCACGGCAACTGCGACTGCATGGTGGATCCCGCCACCGGAGAACCGCACACGGCGCACACGACAAATCCGGTGCCGTTCATTCTGGTCAATTACGACCCGGCTTACACCCTGGCGGAGAACGGATGCCTCGCGGACATCATTCCGACGCTGATCGACTGCATGGGCGAGGAGAAGCCCGCGGAGATGACGGGGAAGAGCCTGCTGGTAAAGCGTTAACTGTTCACAGTCGATCTGAGAACAGACAGTGCGCGAGCTTGTTCGCAGGCACTGTCTGATTCCTGGATCAAACCTGCGAATAGTATAAAAATTCAAAAAAGCTCTTGCAGAATATAAAACATTGTGTTATTATATCAAGGCTTTTGTTGTCAATGTAGGAGAACAGGTTATGAATACGGTACTTTCAATCATTGTCGGAATTGTTTACGCGATCGTCTGTGTGGCTCTGGTAGTCATCGTGCTCTCACAGGAGGGCAAGGAGCAGGGTCTCGGCGCGATCGGCGGCGGCTATACACCGGACACATACTGGAACAAGATCAAGGGACGTTCCCGCGAGGGAATGTTAAAGAAGGGCACAGCGGCGCTTGCGGCGGCATTCATCATCCTTTCGGTGCTGCTCAATATGAGCTTCCTGTAAGCCTACGGATCAGGTATTCGGGCTGCCGCGCTTTCCATAAGTGTGGCAGCCTTTTTGATTTTTGCGGGAGTGACAAGCGATGGCAGGGCATGAGGCAGGCGAGAAACTGGTCGCCAACAACAAAAAAGCATATCACGACTACTTTATCGAGGAGCAGATTGAAGCGGGCATAGAACTGTTCGGAACGGAGGTCAAATCCATCCGGCAGGGAAAGTGCTCGATCAAGGAGTCCTATGTCCAGATCAAGGACAATGAGGCACTGATTCTCGGCATGAATGTGAGCCCCTATGAGAAAGGCAATCTCTTCAACCGTGATCCGCTCAGGGTGCGGCGGCTCCTGCTGCATAAGCGGGAGATCCGCAGGCTTTTTCAGCAGATCCAGACCGAGGGCTACACCCTGGTGCCGCTGCGCGTCTACTTGAAGCGCGGCCTCGTCAAGCTGGAAATCGGCCTTGCAAAGGGCAAGAAGCTCTACGACAAACGCGCCGTGATCGCCAAAAAGGATCAGGCAAGAAGCGCCGAACGGGAATATAAGGTGAAACTGCGATAACGGACTAAAGTTTTCCTTGCATGATCCGATAGAATAATTGTACAATCAATACAGTTCTTTCTCAACAGAATATGGGTCAGTAAAGGTTTCGACAGGTTTGGTCGAAGCAGAGAAGCACGCGGAGCATGGTGGTGGTCTCCTAAATCCGACACCGACCAATAGATGCCGACTATGAGGCACCTGTTGCCATGGCTGCTTAATCCGTAAGGGTTAATCGTCATGCAACGACCGGGCTGAAATGCCCGGGATAAGCCCACGGACGTAACGCCGCTATAACGTCCGGGGTTCAAAGAAAGCGGCTGCACGCCTGTAAGGAAGCTGTGGAGAGCAGGCGCCAAGCGGATCTCCCCAGCCGTTCGGGGAGGAATTTGTTCGTCCGGTCATCCGAAGCGTAAACAGACGGACTAAGCGTGTAGAAGGATGCCGAGGGCAGGCTTGGACACGGGTTCGACTCCCGTCTGATCCACTAAATCACAAGAAAACGAACACCGGTGTGTTCGTTTTCTTGTTATGAATGATGTCCACATGGGGCTTCACTGGATGATATAATAAATAAACTTTTCTGAGAGGTGGCATATGAAAAAGAGAGTGATCTGTTTTGGCGATTCCAACACCTGGGGGTACAATCCCGCAAACGGAAGCCGTTACGATGAGAATACCAGATGGCCCATGGTGCTGCAAAAGCTCCTGGGTGATGCCTATCAGATCATAGAGGAAGGACAGAACGGCAGGACCATAGCCAATGCCGATCCATGGGAATGGGGCTGCAAGTGCGGAATGGACTATATCATTCCCATGGTGGAGAGTCAGAAACCCTTTGACCTTTTGATCATCATGCTCGGTTCAAACGACCTTAAAGCCAAGTTTCATCTGCCGGCGGGAGATATTGCCGGGAGCCTGCAGAATATGCTGATGAAAACCAAAAGCTTCCTGCACTATCAGTGTGGCATACAACCGAAGATCCTGATCGTTTCTCCACCTTATATAGGAGATGGTCTGGCTTCATCCCCCTTTGCTCCTTTCTTTGACACGGATACCGTAATTGAAAATTCCAGACAGCTTGCCCATTGGTATGAGCTGGTGGCGAAGCAGTTTGACTGTGAATTTATGGATGCGGCTGCCGTCTGCAGGGCGGGAGAGGCAGACAGCCTCCATCTTACGGAGGAGGGGCACAGGAAACTGGCAGAGGGCATATACAGTAAGCTGCGTGAGATGGAGTTGTAAAATTCCGGTTTTAAAGCACAATCCAAAAATCCCAAAAGGATCAAAAGCGTTTGTCTCCAGAGTGAGTTTGTCACAAAATGATTTTTCGGCAAAAACGACAATTAAATGTTGCTTTTGCCGAAGTTTTATTTTATCATCGTTTATATAATGATTTGGACAAGAGAGGAGTTTGCAATGTATTACCACAGACAGCTCGAAAACAAAATAAAACAAGTCTCAGGTGAATACGCCTGCATCACATTATACGGCGCCAGACAGACCGGAAAATCAACTATGATCAGAAACCTGTTTCCGGATTATGAATATGTTACCCTGGACAAGAGTAAAGAAAGGATTCTGGCATCGGATGATCCGGAATTGTTTTTGGATTCTCATGACACCCCATTGATTATTGATGAGATTCAAAAGGTTCCCGGATTGATGGAGGCAATAAAGATCAGAATAGATGATGCCAAGCTAAAGAATGTCAGTGAAGAAACAACGATCCCGCTTATGTATATTCTCACCGGCTCAAACACGCATGAGATTCGGGAAAACGCATCTGAAACACTGGCCGGAAGAACTGCACTGATAGAAGTAAACTCTTTTTCGGAATCTGAAAAAATGAAGATTTCAGGCAACGAATTCGTGCCTGATATAAAAATCCTTCAAACCAGACAAAAGGATTTAAAGCCTAAAAACAGACACGAGATATTTGATGAAATCTATCTTGGCGGAATGCCTGAATATTGGGTGAAAAGACCTGACAGGGACACTTTTTTTGAAAGCTATATAGCTACCTATCTGGAAAAAGACGTCAGCCGTATGATAAATGTCGGCAGACTGGATGATTTCAGAAGATTTATGAGAATTCTGGCTCTGCGTACGTCTCAGCAGCTTGATTATATCGAGATCGGCAATGCCGTGGGCATTGATTCAAGAACGACGAAGAACTGGATATCGGTTTTAGAGTCTTCCGGAATCATCATGATCTTACAGCCATATGCAAGTAATCTGGCGAAAAGGATTATCAAAACGCCAAAGATATACTTTATGGATACAGGACTCTGCGCTTTTTTATGCGGATGGTCTGATCCACGAATACTTGAGGATTCTCCTATGTCGGGTGCTTTTTTTGAAACATATGTTGTCAGTGAAATCGTCAAGAGCATCCGTAATGTCGGAAAGAGAGTGGAGCATACGCTTTTCTATTATCGTGACAGAGACCAGAAAGAAGTTGATCTGGTTTATGTGAAGGATCAGACGCTTTACCCGATAGAGATAAAAAAGGGAATCGGAAAAGATAAGGCAGATAAAAATTTCAAAATTCTCGAGCAGTATAAGATGCCCGTTGAAACAGGACTCATTATTGATACATCCGATAAGATCTTTCCGCTTAACAGGAATGCCTATTATTGTCCCGTTGGAATGATAGGATTGTGATGGGATTTACGACTAATCAAAATCTGACTTTAGACTAGTCGGAGATGGTATAGCATATATCGAAAGCGCGGATTCGGACATAGTCAATATGTATAGATTGATATAATCCAGTCAGCCTGATTGCAGGAAATGGATAGAAAGAAGAATTCTTGTTTGTGTTTTGAATCATTGCTATACTAATAGATTCAGATGGTGGTGGCGGAAATAGATCATCCATAATGATGATTTTGGAATCAAACACTTGTGCGACGATCAAACTTGCATGAATCGTTGCATAAGTTCTTGACCTGTGGACATCATATGGTGTAAATTGACTTTTATCGAGCGCACTGAAACAGGAGTATCCATAGTGTGCAAATCATATGGGGCGAAAAAATGAGCGATTGGAAAAAAGGCATGAGTCTGGCTGCGTCCTTGTTTGTCATGACGGGGATCTTTGCTGCCGGCGGTCTCATCGGCACCGCGGCGGAGACGCCGCTTGCGGAAGCGGAGGAGAGGACCGGAGCGGAAAGCGAAGGGGACGCGGTGATCACCGACGACCAGGGCGAATATCACTGGGAGTGGGACGAGCGCATTAATGAGGCGGGAACCGATATCATCGAAGTGACGGCAAAGGTGAGATATCAGGGAACGGATGTGGACGCCGTCGTCACGCAGGGCGAGCTTGTGCGGGCGGCGAACTGCGAATGGCCCGCCCAGTATGAGTTTACCGCAGTCGCCCAGGTCGACGGAAAAGAGGTGAAGGACGTTCAGACCCGCGGCTTCGGGCACATTCCGGATGGCCATGATCTGAAGATCAGCTGGGAGCTCAACAAAGAGGACGTCGCATGGCCGTTCTACGAGCCAAAATATGCGGAAACCTGTGCGGTCTGCGGACAGAAGGTAAATGTGATTAACGACCGCGTGGATACGATCAGCGGCGGAGATGTCTCCTGCGTATGCGACACACCGGTTTCCTACGAATTCAGCTATCAGCTCCGGCATGACGACGGAAGCGAAAGCAGACCCTTCCGCGCACTCTCCGGCAATCTGATCCTTCCCGCGACAGGCGTGCATGTGTTCATGCGCAACAACGACGAGCCCTGGTGGGACTGGCAGCCCGTGGAGGGTGAGGACAACCGGTGGACAGCCTCGATCCATTTCTGGTGCGGCAATCCTCATAATGATGAGGTGGTCTACACCGAGGAGGCTCCGGAGGTGACGGTCACGTCCAGGGAAGAAAACGGCATGACCACCTGGACGGCTGTCTATGAAGGAAATTTCTACAACGCGACAACCGGCAAGCTTGACCGGAAGGTGAAATTCTCGTCTGTCAGGATATCGACGAAAAACGGACTCGATATCATGGGCGTCAGGGACCGGTACTACACCGGCAGCGCGGTGATTCAGGAAGAACTGGAAGTTTTTTCCGGAGAACACCGGCTGAGCGAAGGTACGGAATATACTGTCAGATACAAAAACAACCGGAATGCCGGAGACGCCTTGCTGACCATCACCGGTACCGGCAAGTATAAGGGCAGCGTGACCATCCCCTTCAGGATTATTCCGCTGGATTTCGGTATGGATTTCTTTGAAGCGAGGGATGTGTTTGCCGTCAACAACGGCAAGTCGCAGAAGAAAAAGAGCCCGCTCCTTATGGATGGCAAAAAGGTCGCCGCATCCGCATACACCTATGAATTCGCCGATGACTGCCGCACGGAGGGGGAGCATCTGGTGACCATCAAGGCAAAGGCCGGAAAAACAGCGAATTTTACCGGCAGCCGGAAATACCGGATCTTTGTGTCAGGGGCGAATGACAAATCACTGGTTTCCGCATCCCAGCTGAAGGTGAATATCAAAGACGAATACAAAAAGTTTAATCTTTCCGACTGGTTCAATTACGAAGCCTTCCTGGTTCGTTGGGACGGGGACAAAAAGATACTTCCTGCGGCATTCACACTGACCTGGAAAAACAAGGATGTCACGTCGGCTCTTGACTGGACGCAGGTGGATGTCCGCGAATGGAGCGGGACGGCTACCTTAAATGCAAGCTTCAGTGATGAAACGGTAAACGGCGTGCGGATTTTCGGAGCGCTGACCTTTGATTTCGCACTGACCACGCCGGATATCGGCAGCTGCCAGATCACAATTCCCTCGGAGATTCCTTACCCCGGCCGCACCATTGATCCCTCCGTGCTCGAGGAGGAGGGGTGGCTTAAGATCGTCGATCCGAAGGGAAGGGTTTATGACGAAAACGGCCAGGTCATTGAAGGCCAGGTCATGGAGCTGAGGAGAGGCGACAACTACACCGTTGCGGTGAAAAACGGTGCAAAGGCCGGAAACATGAAGGTGACCGTCACCGGCGCAAGAGGTTATTCCGGCAGCAAGACCTTTACGGTCAAAATCACGAAGCCGGATCTGAAGGATCTTTTCGTGGGGAGAACCACCTATGATCCGGAGAAGGACACAGATGTCTTCCTGCCCGTGGAGAATGAGAACATTTCCTATGCCAAGGGCGGCGCGGTGATTCCTGATCTCCGCGTGGGAAGAAAGAAAAACAAAAGAGATGAGGATGGCAGACCGATCGAAGACAGTTTTTACCTTGAGGATCTGTTGTCGGGCAGGGACTACACCCTGCAGTATAAAAACAATGCCAAATCGGGCAATCAGGCGACACTGACGGTCAAGGGAAAGGGCAATTACACCGGCACATGGATCATCCCCTTCAAGGTGGTTGACAGACAGATCGAAAACACGGAGGAGTATTACAGTGAGCTGTGCGTGCTGACGCAGGACGTGACCGCCCCGAAGAACGCAGCAAAAACCATGAAGCCCTATATGGCCAGGGTGGAGATTTATGACCGCATCACCGGGAAAAAGCTGCAGGAGAAGAAGGATTATACGCTGGAGTATTACTACTGGAACAGCGAAGGACCCACGAAGTTTGACGCGTCCACACCGACTGCCGGAATCGGGGGGTTGAGCGAGCCCGGAACAGGCTTTGAGGTGAGGATTTTGGCAAAGGCGGGAAGCGGCTTTGCCGGCACCCAGGGCGATGGCTACAGGCTGGTCACAAAGACCGTCAAGCCCTCCGATTTCAAAATAAAGGATCAGGTGCTGCCGTTAGACCGGTGGGGCAATCTGCGGAATGACTATTATTTCATCCATCCGGATGAAATGAGAGATCCCGATAACCGTCGCTTTGATCCCTGGCAGGCGGATGACGCCTATTTCAAACAGTGGGCCGATGCCTATTTCAGCGCGTATCCTTCGGGATCCAGGTTCCGGATTGAACAGATCACCGGCGGGGAGAAGGCCGGCAGGGCCACGGCCGTGATTCGTGTCATCTACCCGGAAACAGAGGGGAAGGAACCGAGTTTTTCCATCGGCGGCTACGTGTCCGTGAAATTCAACGTGGCGAATAAGGATCTGGTCAAAAACTAAGCGGCAGGAAAGAAGCGGGAAGAAAAATCTTCCTGTTCACCCGATTATTTTTGGCATATTTTCAGAATACTGTATATAGTACGTCCATGCCGGCGTGGAATACCGCGCCGGTGTGCATATATTATATCCGGAGTGCAATGGTGGCATTGCGGATTCATAGCAAAGGAGGAAAGGAATGAAGAAAATGACGAAGTGGAAACGGGTTCTGACGCTCGGACTCGTGCTGGCCATGGCTGTGGGACAGCCTGCGACGGCAATGGCGGCGGAACCGTCCGGGGAGGATTTTGCCCTCGCGGAGGACGGGGCTGTTGATCCCGGCCTTGAGCTGCTGAGGCAGGCCGCTGATGCTCCGCAGACAGCTGACGACGAGGCTTTTGAGACGGTGGCTGAGGAAGCGGAGCCGGTTGCCTGGCAGGCAGCGATGGAAAATCTGCAGGCGAAGCTTAACAACGGCGAACAGCCTACGGATGAAGAGGTTTATACGGCGTTATCTTCCGTCAGCGGCTCTGATCTGAAGGCCATCAGTGACAGTGATTATGAGGTGAAGCGGTACCGCTCCGTCTCCGGTAATGATGCCTCTCTCGGATATATTTCGATCACCAACAAGGCGACCGGCAACAAGGAGGAGGATTATCTGTATGCTGCGCTGATCACCCCTACGGCGGAGCAGGCCCGCACGACCACGCCGGTCATTGTGCTTGCTTCCCGGATCAAGCCCGGCGACACGACGAATCTTTACAAGGCCTGGACTGCGGAATATGAGCGTGTTTCTCTGGATAACGCAAAATCCTACACGCTGGTTCTTGGCCGTGAGGAAGGCGGCTATGAGATGGGTGTCGTCGGCTGGTATTCGGATTCCGAAAATCCCAGCACCATGAAGGCGGTTTCCGATGTGCAGGTGGACAGACTGATCACCGCAGCCGAGGCCGTGGATCCCGGCGCAGCCATCTATGAGGACGGCTATACGGGCATCGAAATGAAGGCCGTTGTCCAGAAGAACCAGAATGTGAAGATCACCTGGAAGAAGAAGGATGCCTCCGGTACGCAATATAAGGGGTTCAAGCTCTATGGCATCAAGGAGGACGGCACCGAGTTTGACAAGGTTGTGCTGAACAGCAATGTGACCGCTGCCAGCTGCATCATCAAGGCGGCTGACGTAAAGAAAGCCCCCATGGTTTACCTGCTGGAGTGCTATACGGACAGATCGGCATCCGGTGAGCCTGCAAAGCGCTATGTCACCGTGGCGGCGCCTTACCTGCTGTCCGTACAGAACGGCTATTCCCAGGGTAACTTTGATTTCAGCTTCGGCAGAAACGTGGACACGGATTACCACAACTACCGGCTGGATATGGCGTTGAAGAATGCGGTTTACAATCCCGCAAAGAAGGACAACAACGGCTTCCGTGACGAATGGAGCCAGTTCTGCGAGCCAACGAACTATTTCTACAACGATAACGAATGGACCATCACGGCAAAGAACAAGATGCGGTTTGCCACGGCGACCTACACCAATGAGAAACTGAACCTGCAGGCCGGCAAGGCCGTGTTCGCCAGGGTGCGCAGCACCTACCAGCTGGGCGGGCTCATGGTGACCTCCGCACCCTCCAACGTCATCAATGTCAAGTACGGACCGGAGAAGTGCGACACCCTCTGCATCGCCGGTGTGAAGTACAACGCGCAGAACGCGTCAAAGAATATTGAGCGCGCAACCAGTCACATCAAGTACTGGATGAGTGGGGAAGGGTATGATCAGGAGAACTATGTGCACAGCCACGGTACAGATGCGGATGCCAAGAGCGGCATGGTCTTCTTCGTCGGCAAAAACGACAGCTCGCAGATCAAGGGTTATGATCTGCTGCGCAGTGATTCCCCTTACGGCAACTATAAGAAGGTCAAGTTCTATGCGCTGAATAACAAG
>JAIKYU010000012.1 GCA_024682835.1 Lachnospiraceae bacterium
AATTGATATCTATGAGAAACTGATCAAAGGCTATACGGAAAAGCAATGGGGACGTCCCTGCACGGAGCTTCCGGCGTTTATCATCAAACGTCTGCCGGTCCGTCTGACCTTTGACAACAACTATTTCAATCATCCGCATCAGGGGATCCCGACAGACGGTTATACTCGGATGGTGGAACGGATGCTGGGAATCGAACCGGCTGATGCGGGGAAAAGCAGGTCTGCCGGACAGATGCGTACATTAGAAGGGAGCGCTGGAAGGATTGAGGTTCGTCTGGGGGTGGATTATCTTAAGGATCGTGATGCGCTTCGCCGGCTTGCTAAGACCGTGATCTATACCGGCCCGATCGATGAATACTTCGACTATTGCTATGGTGCACTGGAGTACCGGAGCCTCCGGTTTGAAACGGAGATCCTGGATGTGCCGAACTTCCAAGGTGTGGCCGGTATGAATTATACGGATTCCGAGCACCCATACACGAGGATCGTCGAGCACAAGCATTTTCTTTTTGGTGCAGGAAATCCGGATAAGACGGTGATCACCAGGGAGTATTCGGCTGCATGGAGCAGGGGCGACGAACCATACTATCCGGTGAATGACGAAAAAAACGCAGCGACGTATGAGCAATACAGGGTACTTGCGGAGAAAGAGGATGGTCTGTACTTTGGCGGCCGACTGGGGCGGTATCAGTATCTCGATATGGATAAGGTCATCGCACAGGCGCTGGCGGATGCTGCGGTAAGATGAATAACGCGTGTCTAATCAATCCAGTACGCTGCGATCTCCCGGAATCTTGGAAGGGCCAGTGAGAGGTGCCCGTAACGTGACACATCGACAAGGCCGCGCCTTTTTAACCGGTCGCGGTACACAGACATCTGCGCGTCGGTCAGGGAAAGCGGCGTGCGGATGTCCTGAATTTTCATCTGACCGTTTCTGACAAGAACGGAGAGGATTTTTTTTTCCGTTTCCGGCAGTTCAAACCAGATCTTTTCATATACGTATTCGCTCAGCGTGTTGTCGTATTCATCGATCAGTTCAGTCAGTTCTTTGCATTTTTTTTTGTCAATGATGTTTTCCCAGTACAGGTATCCCAGAACCTGATAGGCATAGGCATATCCATTGGTCAGGGCAGCCATATCGCGGGCCGTTTTCTCGTCGAGTTGAAAGATCCGTTTGTAACTGCGCGCGATAGAATAGGTGCTTAATGGCTCCAGATACAGCTTCGGTGCTCTGTACAGAAAAGTCAGCGTCTTTTCATTCTGCAGAGCGTTGATGTTTTCATACAATCCGGTCATAAGCAGGAAAACCGGCAGCTTTTTCCGCAGAAGGATCTGGTATACCCCGGCAAAAGTCTTTACATTGGCGTTGTTGACGATTTCATCGATGGCGATGAGCACACGGTAGTTTTTCTTTTTCAGTTCTGCAAACTGTTTTTCAAGCGCGGTGGGAAGGTCATACACCGGTGTGGAACCTTTGATGGATATGCCGATCCCAAGTGCGGAAAGATCGATCTTTGCCGCTGAAAACAGGCACTGCAGGGGTTTGAGGCTGTATAAATGCGCTGCGATGGAGGTAAGAATATCCATGTCGGGAGACGTGTGGATCACGATCCAGTTTTTCTTTTTTTCAAGTTCATCAGCTATGCTTGAAAGCAGAACCGTCTTGCCGGCCCCGCGGACGCCGGAGATCATATACGTGTAACAGGAAGGAGCCTCGCTCGTGAATGTCTCGAGGATCGAGTCGATCTGCTGTGTTCTCAGGATATATTCTTTTGGTTCGGAACCAAAGGACAGCGAAAAGGGGTTTTCCATGGCGTTTGCTCCCGTGTTATAACTGGTTATAGGTTCAAATTTCAGTTATAACTGGTTATAGGTTCCTAGTCTCAGTTATAACTGGTTATAACTTTATCATATGGATTGAAAACGCGCAATGCTTTTTTGATTTTTGTCAAGTTTGGTGGATTTGCGATCCATTCCTTTTTTTGGTACAATGAACTCCGGAAGGATTGCGTTTGGAGGCAGATATGGAATTTGAACTGATGGCATCGATGATGTGCGCGGACTACGGACATCTGGCCAGAGAGGTGCGGGCGCTCGACAAGGGCGGGATCGACTCCTTTCATATTGATATCATGGACGGCCGGTATGTGGGCAACTTTGCCATGTCCTTAAATGACCTGCGGTGTATCCGCAGGTACACGAAGAAGCCGCTGGATGTGCATCTGATGGTGGAGCATCCGATCAACACGATCGATCTGTTTATCAAGAGTCTGCGGAAGGGGGACACGATCTACATTCACCCCGAGGCGGAGTACCATCCTTCGACGACGCTGCAGAAGATCATCGATGCGGGGATCACGCCGGGGATTGCGATCAATCCGGGCACCAGCGTGGAGACGGTCTATGAAATGCTTCGCATCGTGAAAAAGGTGCTGGTGATGTCGGTCAATCCGGGCAATGCCGGTCAGATGTTTCTGCCCTACGTGAATAAGAAGTATGACAAGCTGCTCTCCTATAAGGAGGAGATGGGCTTTGACGTATACTGGGACGGTTCCTGCAGCGCGGAGCGGATCAGGGAGTTTGCGCCGCGCGGCGTCAAGGGTTTCGTGCTGGGGACGACGCTGCTGTTCGGCAAAAAACGTCCCTATGCGGAAACCATTCAGATGATCCGTGAGATGAAATTTGAAGAATGAGAGGTTGCAGAGGTTGCCATGGAAAAGATGACGAATGCGCAGGACAAGCCGGTGATTCTTTATTACGTGGATTTCAGCGCGCTGTACAGCAATTCGGAGAAGATGCTGAAAAAGATCCGCGACGTGCTCCATGTGTTTGAAGAAAATAAGGATACGGTCACGGTGCTCTGGCATCAGGATCCGGTGCTGATGAAGAATCTGCCGACGGTGAAGCCGGAGCTCTGGAACAGCTATCAGGAGCTGGTAAAGGGCTTTGAGGAGGCCGGATTCGGAATCTATGACGACACCTCGGCG
Organism: Lachnospiraceae bacterium; assembly: GCA_024682835.1. Lineage (GTDB taxonomy): Bacteria > Bacillota > Clostridia > Lachnospirales > Lachnospiraceae > Butyrivibrio. The sequence goes on from JAIKYU010000012.1 coordinate 2,988, forward strand.
GAGGATGAGACGTATTTTGCGCAGATACGAGAGAATTACCCGGGGCCTGCGCCGACGCCAGGGGAAAGGCGGGCGCTGGAGCGCTGCAACGCCTTCTACGGCGACGGCGGCTATCTGGCCAACTGCTTCCGCAACGCGGGGAAACCCGTCATGTTGCAGTCGCCGGATATTCTGTCGGCGGAGTAGAGAGTTCTGTATGCCGGCAGTCTTTACAGGAGGGCGCTCCATATGAATGCAGCGATTCTTCTTTCCGGCGGCGTGGGGACACGCATCACTTCTGATATTCCCAAGCAATATATCCGTGTGAACGGTCATATGATGGTGACGGTTTCGCTGCGGACGCTGTGGATGGCGCCGCAGGTGGATGCCGTCTGCGTTGTCGCGGCCCCGGCCTGGCAGGAGGAGATCAAAAATGACGCGATTTCCGGGGAGCAGACGGGAGAGAAACCGCTCTGGTTCGCGGAACCGGGAAAAAACAGGCAGCTGTCGATCTGGAACGGCCTGCAGCGGGTTCTGCGGGAACGGGGATCTTTGTCAAAGGATCCGGCGTCTGCCCCCGACACGGTTTTTGTGCATGACGCGGCGCGGCCCTATCTTTCGCAGACGCTGATCGATGCGTGCTTTGCGGCGCTTCCCGGTCATGACGGGGTGCTGCCCGTGCTGCCGATGAAGGATACGGTGTATGAGAGCAGGGACGGCCGCACGATCACCAGACTGCTTGACCGCAGCTGCATTTTTGCGGGGCAGGCGCCGGAACTGTTTCTGCTGGACAAGTATGTGGCGGCCAATCAGGCGCTCCTTCCGGACAGGATCCTTGCGATCAACGGTTCCACGGAGCCTGCGATCCTGGCGGGGATGGATATCGCAATGATCCCCGGGGATGAGAAAAACAGTAAAGTAACGACGGATGCAGACCTTAAAAAATACAGATCTGCGAATGAATCCGAGAGGAGCAGGCGATGAAGGCCCAGGTTTTACACGCCATCGGGGATATCAGATATGAGGAGGTTCCGGAGCCGGAGCTGCGTCCGGGCGAGGTGCTGCTTGCGGTCAAAGCCGCGGGGATCTGCGGCTCGGATGTGCCGCGCGTTTTCGAGACCGGCGCCCATAAAATGCCGCTGATCCCGGGGCATGAATTTTCCGGTGTGGTGGAGCGGGCGTATGAAGATTCCGATACGAAATGGCAGGGAAAACGTGTCGGCATCTTTCCCCTGATCCCCTGCAGGATGTGCGGCCCGTGCCGGCAGGGACATTTTGAACTCTGCCGGCATTATGATTATGTCGGCTCCAGACGGGACGGCGCTTTCGCGGAGCTTGTGGCGGTGCCGGCAGCGAATCTGGTTGAGCTTTCGGACGAGGTATCCTTTGAAGAGGCGGCGATGCTGGAACCCATGGCGGTTGCGGTGCACGCCATGCGCCGGGGATTTGGCGCCTGTCATCGCGACGCGCGGACGGCTGACGCGTTGCAACATATGCTTGAGGCGGACGCAGATCAGTTGAAGAATCTCAGAGTTGCCGTGATCGGCGCGGGGACCATCGGTCTGCTGCTTTCCATGTTCCTGCTTGACGCTGGGGTACAGCATCTTTATCTTATCGGGAACAAGGAATCCCAGCGGGAACGGGCCACGTGCTTGAAAGCCGGCGCTTCCGACGCCGCGCTGAGGAACACGGAAGCAAATAGGGCTTTTTCTGTGACAAGGCAAGGTGAGATTTATTTCTGCAACTCCCGGGAAGCCGATGCGGCTGCCTGGCTGCGGGAGCAGACGGATGGCGGAGCGGATCTGGTTTTCGAATGTGTCGGGAAAGCGGATACGTATGCCCTGGCGATCGAATGCGCGGCACCGATGGGGGCGGTGGTCCAGATGGGAAACCCATACGGAGACATGCTGCTTTCACGCAACACCTACTGGAAGATCCTGCGCGATCAGCTGACGCTGACCGGGACGTGGAATTCCTCCTTCGATATCGCCGTGGCGTCGGGTGACGGCTCGGATCCTTCCGTCGTGCCGGGTTTGGCGACACCGGATGACTGGCATTATGTCCTGGATCGTCTTGCCGCCGGTTCGATCCGGCCGGCGCAATTCATTACCCACCGTCTGTCTCTTTCCGATCTCGAGCGGGGTCTTCGCATCATGCGCGACAAGACCGGGGATTACTGCAAAATTATGATTTGCAGTTAAGCAATCCCGAGTCAACCCTGCGGGGGTGCTTTTGGATTGCAAATTCCTGTCTGACCAACAAAGCAATTATGTGCTATGCTGATACTATGTCAAGACAGCCTGTTTCTGTCATTATTGTGTCCTATAACGACCGCATGATCATGCGGCGGTGCCTTTCTGCGCTTTCGGCGCAGCTGGATGTCCCCGGTGATGAGATCATCGTGGTGGATAATGCGTCCACGGACGGGGTATTGGAGGATCTGCGGAGGATGGATATCCGTCTGATCGAGAATGCCGAGAATGTCGGCTTTCCTCTTGGCTGCAATATCGGTTACGATGCCGCTGCGCCCGGGAATGACATCTTTCTCCTGAATAATGACGCGGTACTCGCGGAAGGAGCGTTGAAGAATCTGTGCAGGGCGCTGTATTCCGCGGAGGATGTCGGTGCGGTCGGCGCGGTGTCCAATAATGCGCTCGAGCAGATCGAGCCGGGGATCGCGCGCGATGTGCCGCTGGAGGAAGCGCTGCGTTTCGGGGCTAACCTCAATCGGAAGAATGTGGTGTACGAATACCGGTCCCGCCTCACGGGATTCGCTGTCCTGCTAAAGCGCGCGGTTGTCGACCGTCTCATGGCGGAGGACGGATGTTTTCTGGATCCCCGGTTTTCTCCCGGATATTTCGAGGATGAGGATCTCGGTGTCCGCGTGGCACTGGCGGGCTATCGACAGATCCTGTGTCATAATGCTTTCA
>JAIKYU010000016.1 GCA_024682835.1 Lachnospiraceae bacterium
CCGCTACGTGAAACACCCGTTGGAGGTGGTTCATGTTGGTGATGTGGTCCGTGTCCGCGTGCTTTCCGTGGATGAGAAGAAGCGCAGGATCTCACTTTCCATGAAAGGACTGTGATGAATGGAATAAGAATGGTCAGAAAAGGATTTTTTCTTACTGTTTTAGTCACATTATCCGTGACATTGTCTTCCTGTGGGCAGGAACAGACACAGAGTCCCTCGGCTGTCTCGGATGTTTCTGCTGGGAACGAGGAGAGAACCGAAACGGCTGTTGAAGCCGAACCTGACACCGTGTCTGATGCTGATATAGACGTCAGGACCGATGTTATTCTTCGCGAAGCGCGTCCCAGTATGTTCCGATCAGACTGCATTCTTTCCGAGTACCCGGAGTGCAGAGAACCCTTTGCGGCGGCATTAAGCAAAGCAATCGTCGATAATCCGGAAATATCGGGTTATTTCATCTCGGATGACGACGGGGACGGCGTACCGGAACTGCTGATATATAGGGGGAGTCCTTATCAGCAGAATGATCAGATCTATGCTGTCTCAGGTAAAGAGGCTGTCCTACGGGAAGAACGGCATTTCCAGATGGTTATCGAGCATGATGAGCAAATGGAAGCCGACAATCCGAACAAAGAAGGTTATCTTATGTTTGGTCTGGACTCGGAAGCGGACAAGCAACTATATGGCTATGATATTCATGATCTCGAGAAACAGATCAGCAGTCATATGACGCCGACGGCTAATGAACTGGGCTCTAAATATGGAGACGGCAGCTATGCGATCTGCCCCGTGTTACCCGCTATCTGGTTGAGGCAAATGACACAGTCTATGCGTTTTATGTAAGGGAACTCATGCAGAGTAATGAAGAGAGATTCCCTGATCACCATGAAATCTATGAATCAGTGCTGAATACGGTACGGTTTGTTCAGTAAGCGGCCTTTTTGTATGACCTGATGAAAATGTCGCTTCTGGAACGACCAAAAGGAGTTTCTCGGCGTATACAATACCTCTAAAACATGCAAAACGTATCGGGCGGGATCATAAATGCTTGGTTGCCATCTGACCCGTAAGAACAGGAGGTGTCCTATGTTCGATTTTCTGAAGAAAAACCGGAATGATCAGCCATCACTGTCTGACAATACTGACAATCATAAGAAACCGCCCTACATGACCGGAGATCAGGAGGTCGGGTTTGCCGTCTGGGGTGGATTGCCAGAGAGTTTTTTGCATATTTGAGGCGTAGGACAGGGCATTGTGCAGATGATCAGCTTCCTCGGTGAAGAAGGAGGCAGACTGCTCTGTCCCGTCATAGGTTTTCATACCGGGATCGGGGCCGGTGCCTTGGCGGGATCCGTCTTCGCCTGATCATGTGAGTAGTTCAGAGAATTGCGAATGGATCTGTCATGTTTCGTGGATTCGACCTCCGGGAAGTACTCTTTCCTTGCTTCCTCATAGGGCTGGCTTCTGCCTGCGGTTTCAAGCCGCACCACCTCGGCAAAAGCCTGCCCAATCTTTTCCGTACAGGAGAGGATCTTCTGAAGATCTGCCGGGAAGGCCTTCTGTGACTGAAAGATCACCCGGGCGATGCCGTAGATCGTAGCAATGAAAGGCTCGATGGTCTCCTCTAACTTTAAGATGTCATACACCTCGATGTTGATGATCGCGGGGCAGGACTGGCAGAGGAGCTTTCGGATGATCTCCCATGGCGGCAGCCCCGTCTCGGCTGTCTTTTTCCGGACGATCTCCCGTTCCTCTTCGGATAGGGAGATGGTAAGGCGCGCAGGGGGACGTTTGTCATCAGTCTCGGGAGCTTCCCCGGATGCGGCAAGATCCGCCAGACAGAGTTTTTCGACGTACTTGTTGAAGGTGACCTTTTTCTCTTTCGCTTTTTCCCTGATCTTCGAAAAGACCTCAGGGTCGATCCGCAGGATGATCCGTGCCGGTTCTTTCATGGTCGTGGCCCTCCTCTTCCATATGGAGATACCGGTGACCAGACAGGGTGTCGAAAAATGGTGCGGTAGGCGGATACGAGCAGGGGTTCTGCTTGAAACGGGCGTGTGGGAGGAATATAATCGATAGAACAGACTGGTTATGAAACGGAGGTTTGCAGAATGGTTACACTTGCGGCGAGAATACAGGGAAACACAGTTCTTGTTGACGATAACTTGGCGGCATATGACGGCAGGGAGGCCAGGATCACGATATTTGATGCTCCGGGCGATCATGCAAAGAACAGAGACCGTTTTCTTGAAGTGCTGGAGAATGGCAGTCTTGTGATCCCGACCGAACTGGCTGACCACGCGGATGAATATGTCAGAGGATTGAGAGACAATGACAGAGTATAAGCGGATCTTCCTTGATACCAATCCGATAATTTACTATCTGCAGCATAATACGGAGTTCGGAGAAACAGTAAAGGCTTTTCTGATCGCCATGCGAAAGGAAAGGGCACAGTTTGTCTCATCGGATATCACGATAGAGGAGTATTATGGAATATCCGAAGAGTGTGATGCGCATATCAGAGCTGACGGAGATGGGCTTTTCCGAAAACTGGCTGTTAAGGGTATACCGCCGCAGAAACCAGACGGTCGCCTGGAAGATCAGCCCCAAGCGCAACAGCCCGATCCTGTTCGACACGGAGGGCCTGGAGAAGATCCGGCTCGCCGAGTGCGGAGGGGGCAGGGGAGAAGAATAGCAGGAAAATCAAACAATACGAATG
>JAIKYU010000062.1 GCA_024682835.1 Lachnospiraceae bacterium
TCTGTCACATTCCTTCCAAACATCATTCAAAAGATAGTGCATTTTACGAAATGCTTCTTGTCCATCACCTTTTTCCAAGCATTTTGCAATAGCCGGATCCTGCTCTGAAAACATCTCGTCCCACATCTCAATCATTGGATATGGCGGTGACGTGACAATAAGATTGACAGACTGATCAGCAAGCTCGGACATATTATTGCTATTAGCTGTTAAAACTCTATGTGTAGTCATTAGTGCATTCCCTTTCAATCCTTATATCGGAATCCTTGAATTCACCCAAGGTTCATTGATTTTGAGTAGATAGCTATGTATGATCTTTGATTGGTTTTGACCTCACAGAAACGGATAAGCTCATGCTACTATTGAGCGTGCCCTGCTCCTGCGACCGGTTGAATTCCGTCCTAAGAACAGAATCTACAGCGGATTTCCCATAATCATCGAGCAGCGCATACTTACGCAGCATATCTTCATAATCTTCCTTAACAGCCCATTCGCCAAGTTGGGCAACCTCTTCTTCCGTGAGCGTGGCGGAGCGGTGGTCTTCGGATGTGCCGATGATGTAATCGACGCGCTTGTCGAACAGTTCACTGAGCCGGGCCAACATATCGAAACCGGGCATACGTTTCCCCGTTTCCCACATGGCGACAGTTCCTTTGGAGACACCGAGCGTCTCGGCCAGCATCACCTGTGTCAGCCCTTTTTCTTTCCTCAACTGCTTCAATCGCTCCGGAAACATAATTCTCGCACTCCTTTCCGCTCTATTCTCACTTATTATACTTTATAGAACCACCAATTTCAAGAGAAAACACGTTAATTCAGATACTACATTTCAACATATTACATTCAAATCTAACAAATTGTGAGATTTGCTGTTGACAACGGCAACAGGATGTGATAGTATATCAGCGTGGGGAGCATCGTATCCCTACTGAGAGCCCGCTCCTACATCTGGGAATCAGAGTCAATCAAAGTCAAATAAAGACAATCCGAGCTAAACGCCGGACTTCTGAGTCAATCAATGACAATCAGAGGTTCGGCGTTTTTTTGTCGCCCATACGGGCAAATCCATAAGAAAGGAAGGTTGTGAAATGGAAAAGGAAACCATGAGCGTACAGGAGCTTTCGGCTCGGATGGGCATTAGCCTCCCCAAAGCGTATGCGCTTGTTAAGGAGCCGGACTTCCCGGTCATCCGCATTGGCACAAGGATACTCATTCCCACGGACGCATTTAAGGAATGGCTCGTGATCCATTCCCAGAGGGAGAGCGTATGGCTGTAACAGACACAGAGCGTTTTATAAGCGTCTTGTATGAAAAAGCTGGGGATGGATTTATCGGAGTTTCCTATCTGAGGGGAAAAGGCGATGCTCCCATTACCCGGTGGTTCTCCAAAGACCAGGTGCAGGAAATGGCCGAGTACGCGATGGAGTGCGGCAGGAAATACAACACCTGTCTCAACATCAATCCGAGGGCAACCGCGCTGGACAACTATCACAGGGGTCTTTCCAGGGATGTGGGCGAGGTTGTGGCATTCATCGGTGATTACGATATCCGGGGCCCAGCACACGCCCAGACGAAGCTGCCAGAGAGCAGGCAGGCGGTTTTGAACTTTCTCAATGAACTGCCCTTCCCGCCGACATTCATCGTCAGCTCAGGCAACGGTATCCATGCTTACTGGCTGCTCCGCCAGCCCTACAGGATACGCGATGGAACAGACCGGGCATATATCGAGCGCCTGCTGGATGGCTTTGAAACATACGCGATCAAGCTGGCACATGATAACCACGGATGGGTATTTGACCCCGTTGCCGACCTTGCTCGGATGCTCCGCGTGCCGGGGACTACGAATTTCAAGACGGCGGAGCGCCCTCAGTGTGAAATCATATCGGAATCCTCTGCGAGATATGATCCGTCAGACTTTGAACCGTTTGCAATTTCGGCACAGGCATCCCCGGAGGGGAACGAAGCCGATACGGAGTCGGATGATGAATTTGCACTTATGGGCAAAGGCAGCGGAAGGGAACTGATTGATAAGTGTCCGTTCCTTCAGCACTGTCGGGATGACGCGGCGAATCTCTCCGAGCCGATGTGGTACGCAGCCATTACCAATCTGGCGATGACGGCGGACGGTCACGATGTCGTGCATGAGATCAGCCGCCCGTACCCGAAGTACAACTACCGGGCAACACAGGCAAAATACCTGCACGCCGTCGAGGAAGACAAGCCCGTCACCTGCGACCACATCAAGAACGTCCTCTGCTTCAACTGCGGAAGGGACTGCGGTGTGAAAGCGCCGATTGCGCTCATTCGCACGGACAAGCGGGCCAGGCCGCAGGAGTGGGAAACGCCGATTCCCTTTGACGAGTACAAGCTGCCGGAGTTCCCGATTGACGCGCTTCCGCCGCCCATTGCAGATTATGCCATCGCTCTTGCGGAGCATACGCAGACCCCGGTGGATATGGCGGGAACCTGTGGACTCAGCGTTTGCGCTGTGGCTATCCAAGGCAAGTATGTGGTCGAGCCGAAACCCGGATGGACAGAGCCTCCCAACCTGTACGAATTGTGCATCATGCCGCCCTCCGAACGGAAGTCAGCGGTGGAAAACGGCATGACAATGCCGCTCAACCGTTATGAAGCGGAATACAATACGCAGCACGCCGCCGAGTTTGAGATGAGCCAGGTGCGGAAACGTATGCTGGAGCGTCAGCAGAAAGCATTGGAGGAACAAGTCTCCAAGGGCAAAGCGGATATGTCGGAACTGGAGCGGGTCGTAAAGGAGCTGGCGGAATTTCAGAAAAAAAGCCCGCTGAAACTGTACTCGGATGACATCACGACCGAGAAGCTGGTTTCCCTGATGGGCGAGAACGGCGGCAGGGCGGCAATCATCTCTACCGAGGGCGGCATCTTCGACATGATGGCCGGTATTTACACCCGGAACGTCAACATCGATGTTTTCCTCAAAGGTTATTCCGGCGACCCTATCAGGGTAGATCGCATCGGAAGGAAGGGCGAAAGCATTATGAATCCCACGCTGACCATGTTCCTGATGGTTCAGCCCAGCGTCCTGTCCGGGCTGATGCAGAACAAGACCTTCAGAGGACGCGGGCTGACGGCAAGGTTCCTCTATTCCATGCCCGCATCCTTCGTGGGCAGGCGCAGATACCGGACAGAGCCTATACCCGATGAAATCTATCAGCGGTATGAAGCGAGAATCCGAAACCTCCTGCAGGAAGAGTTCCCGCCCGTGCCGGAGCGTATCACCCTTTCCGAGGAGGCGGACAGAATGATTGAGGCTTTTGCCGATGAACTGGAACCCCGGCTCAAAGACGAATATGGGGACATCATGGACTGGGTCGGAAAGCTGGTCGGAAATACTATCCGCATTGCGGGTCTGCTTTGCCGGGCTTCCGTTGACCGCTATGACGAATTTCTTGATACACGGGAACCGCTCGTCATCAGCGCGGAGAACATGGGCAACGCCATACGGCTGGCCAGGTACTTTCTCGAACACGCGAAGGCCGCGTACTCCCTCATGGGAGCGGATGATACCGCAAAGCAGTGCCAGTACGTGCTGACAGCCATCAAGGACAACGGCCTGACGGAGTTCAAACGCCGGGACATCATGCGGCTCTGCCGCTCGTTCAAAAAGGCGGATGAATTACAGCCCGTGCTCGACCACCTGATCGACTACGGCTACATTGCCCCGGACGGGAAGACGGCATGGAGCGGGAAAGGCAGGCCGCCCGCTCAGATGTATCTGGTCAATCCCAAAATCTATGAAAGCTGAGTGGAGCCATGACTTTTGTCCTTTTTTACACGCTGTCCCTTAATAAACACAGAACACCAATAAAAGAAGTAGAAGCCTTTTTCTTTCTTTATATTCATTTCTATTTTTAAAGGACAGCGTGTATTAAAGGACAAAAATGGGCTTTTCCATTTGGTGAACAGAGCTATCAGAGAAAGGAGGTGTCCACCATGAGGCTCAATGTCTATTACGGAGCGGAACCGAGAATCACGAACGCCGACAGGCACGATTTCGACCGTGGGAATTATGAGTGTGCTCTTGTGATGCGTGACCGGAAGGATAACCCGGTCATCGTGTCCCGGAGCAAAGACCCGGATTTCCCGATCTGGAAGGTCGAATGCGGTTACTCCTGCTGTGTCTTTCTGACCGAACCGGAGGCAATGGCATTCTGTGAGAAACGGTACAAACGCATGAAGGGAGGTTCAGCATGATCACCAGCATCCGTTACCACCCGCTGATCGAGCGGGATTCAAACGCCCATGAGTACGCGCCTCTGTTCGTCACGACGGACGAGGCGGCGGTGCGCAGGAACCACAGCTTCTATCTGGAAGAAGTTGTGAACGGCTATTTCCGGCTCTGCGCCACGAAAACCCTCACCCTTCCCGATAGCGGCACGATGACGGTTGCCTGTCCTGTCTGCAGCAATCGTCTGGAAAACATCACGGCAGGGAAACACACACCCACTCAGGCGCTGTATAGATGCCGCGTCTGCAACAAATGAAAGGAAGGTATTGATTATGTCCATTTATGAACTGAGGAAGATGAATAAGGAAGGAACCGTGTTCAACGCGAAGGACACGTTCTACACCGGGGAGTATGCGGAGCAGCATATGTCGATGTACCTTGAGAGCCATATCGTCGTAGATGAGAACGGACGGCACCGGAATCGCTACCGTCTCCATTCTGACAAGCCGACCTCCATCGAAACTGCGCTGTCCTACGACATCAACTGCCCCAAGTGCGGAAGCCGTCTCAAGCAGATCGGCAGATGCCTGAATGCCCACGACCTGGGGCTCTACAAGTGCCCCGTCTGCGACAAGTATTAAGGAGGAAATCACCATGAAGGACTATATGAACATCAACATCCCCGAGTACGACATTCATTTCTGGAACGCGCTGCGCGGCAGGAACCATAACCCCGCTTTCCTGAGCAAGGGGGAGACCTCGGAAACCGGGATACATCTCCTCCCTGCTTCTGACGGCGGGAAGTTCCTCACCTATCTCAAAGCGGAGAGCATTTTCCGCAGAATCGGAACCGTCATAACCGTCGGCATCGGAGACCATAAGATTCTGGCGAAGGACTGCAAGGATATGGCAGGCTGGTACGCCGAGGGGGAAAGCATCCCTGTGCATGAGGGAATCCGTGACTTCACCATACTCGGCATTGGAAGCCATAAACTGGCCAGCTTCATCAAGTTTGATGAGGAATTCGTCCGGGACGCGGTATTCGATTTCAATGACTATCTGCTGCGCCGGTTCGCCCGCGTGATAGGCAGGACGGAGGAGCAGGCGTTTATCGCCGGGACGTCCGCCGAGCAGCCTCACGGTCTGCTGAAGTCGGAAACGGGAGCGGAAATCGGTGTAACCGCCGCCGCGCTCACATATGAGGATGTTGTCAGACTGTTCTTCTCGCTCGACCCGGAATACCGGGAACGCGCCATGTGGATCATGAACGATGAGACCGCCCTGCACCTGCGCACGGTGAAGGATGATGACGGGAACTACCTCTGGAATCATTCCGACGCGACCATCCTCGGCAAGCCCGTGATCATCTCCAACTTCATGCCCTCGGCAGAACCGGGCTCCGTCCCTGTTCTGTTTGGTGACTACAACTACTATTGGGTAGTGTGCCGTCGTCCCCTCGGAATCCGGGCGCTGAGCGAGAGATTCGCGCAGTATGACCAGATCGGGTATCTCGGCACGGAGTATCTGGACGGCAGGCTCGTCCGTCGTGAAGCGGTCAAGGGTATCAGCATCACCGGGTAAATCCCTCCTGCGGTCAGTCGTCAGAATGAACGGCGGCTGACCGCCTTTCCCCTCTAATGACAAAAACAGGTCAATCCATGACAAACACCGGCAAAAGACGAACCATTCATTTCTCTCAGAAAGGAGTTTGTCATGGATACACAGCCTGTTGCCATAGTGGAGAAAACCATAGGCGATACCACCTACATTGTGGAGTATGCGGTGAGCGGCTGCGCGAAGGAAACCGCCTACGAGAAGGTTAAAAAGCTGATTCTCAACGACACAGAAAGTTATCAGAACATCAGGGCTTCGTGAGCCGAATGGACTTGACTTCCGGGCAGGATAGAGCGAACATGGACTACCGCCCGAAGACTGCCGGAAGGGAGGATA
>JAIKYU010000024.1 GCA_024682835.1 Lachnospiraceae bacterium
GGTTCAGGGGCTGCCGCCACAGGGGCCGGCGCAGGGACCGGGGCTACAGGTACCGGAGCTGGCGCAGGCGCTGCTGGCACCGGATCAGGTTCAGGAGCTGCCGCTACTGGTGCCGGGGCAGGGGCAGGCACCGCAGATGCCGGCGCGACCGGTGAATCGCCGGCCTGCTGCCGGAGCTGCTGCATCATTCCCCGATAAGCCGCCTGCAGTGCTGCTGCATTGATACGCCGATCCCGTTCACACATGGCGCAGGCTCTTTTAAGCAATGGCTGCACCATTTCCATAACCCCCTCCGGGACGATATCCTGGAAGTCCCCCTGGTCGCTCTGCATTCTTTTGTCCATCTCTCTGGAAGAAGCAAGCGATTTCCGTACCTGATCATTCTCGTAGCGAATCATTTCCCCGGCGATACCCGGGACGTTCATTCCTTCCATGGCCCGCATGATGGCTTCCATCTGGTCATAGGACGTTGCGCTCTCGATATCCTGCACAATATCCGCCGTTTTACGCATGGGACGACCGGAATTCTTTTCCAGTTCCTCCCTGGATGATCTTGAAAAGCCGAACCAGAGTTCCTGGCTTTTGCCCGCATCTGCAAAAAACTCTTCCAGCGCCGCTTCGAGGTTTGCATCCCGGCCATCCGTCGGGAGCAGATTCTCGCATTCATCCACCAGCTGACGCACCTGCTGCAGCGACTGTGCCGCATCCTCTATCCAGGTTCCCGACGATCCGCTGCCACTCTCAAATTCCGTGACCAGCTGATTCATTTTTGCACCGAGCGCATTCTTATCGATACCTCCGAGATTCAGATTTGCCGAAGGTCCTCTCCCCCTCAAAGCGTTCATGCCGAATCCGAGTGCTTTCATCCAACCGACCATATGATAAGGACTACGTGATTTAAGCGCAAGATCGATATCCTCTCGAATGGAATAAATACCAGGTGCGTATCTCATCGTCGATGCCTCCTTTTTGCAGAGAAGAAAACCTGTTGATCACCCATCTGACATTTTACACGATACCGCAGGAAAAAACACATAAAAAAAGAAAAGGCTTCGATACTGCCCGAAACCTTTTCATTCATAATGGACCTCCAGGGACTCGAACCCGGGACCGATCGGTTATGAGCCGACTGCTCTAACCAACTGAGCTAGAGGTCCGTACAACCAGAATATGCTAACAGGATTCGCAGTTTTTGTCAAGTAACAACCCGGCACGACGCAGAGCGCTCCGAAGCACAGAACCCACCAGTCCGGCCAGAACCAACTTGAGCACGGCCGTCGGAAGAAACGGCACCACGCAGGCCATCAGTGCCTGAGAAAGACCGGTATGGGCGATCAGCATAAACCAAAGCGTCCCCACCGCATAATTGACCAATGCACCCATAATCAGTCCCATCCACCAGGCCACACTCCGGATCCCCCGGGCTGCATAACGTCCTGCCAGCCATGCCATGAGAGGGAAAGACAAAAGAAAACCGCCGGTCATTCCGAAAACCGCAGCAATTCCGCCCTTCATACCGGCGAGCACCGGCACACCAACCGCAGCAAGCAGGACATAGAGCAGAGAGGATGCCGCCCCTCTTTTTGCTCCCAAAACCAGACCCGCAAGAGGAACCGCGAAGGTCTGCAGCGTCAGCGGCACACCTCCTGGCAATGGAATGCTGATCTGGGCCGTAACAGCAAGAATTGCGGTAAAAACCGCAACATAGCATAGATCCGCCGTCTGGATTTTCCCGTTTTTTTTCATCTGCCCTCTCCTTGATGTGAACGCGAATCAGTTCTCGCGCATCTGATACTCATGATCCTCAGCGATCATCTCCAGCATGATGTCCGCAAAGACAGGGTCAAACTGCACGCCCCTGCCCTTTTCGATCTCCTCACGCACCTTCTCCTGCGGCAGGATATCACGATAACTCCTCCGGCTGCTCATCGCGTCATACGCATCCGCAACAGCAACAATCCGTGCCTCCTCAGGGATATCCTCTCCGACAAGCCCGTCCGGATAACCGCCTCCGCCGTACCGTTCGTGATGCCAACGCGCGCCGATGGCCAGCTTCGGCATTTCCCTGATATTTTTCAATATCCGTGCCCCCATGACCGGGTGATTTTTGATGACCTCGAATTCTTCCGTGGACAGTCTCGCGGGTTTGTTGATTACCGCATCCGGAACACCGATTTTGCCGACGTCATGTAAAAGTCCGATCATATAGATATCGCTCAGCCGGTTTTCCTCATAGCCATAGCGCATGGCAATTTCACGGGAATATGCGGCCACCCGCCCTGAATGGCCGTTGGTATAGGTGTCCTTGGCGTCGATTGCATCCGCCAGAGACTGTACAACATGCAAAAACAGACTTTCATTCTCCCGTGTCTTCTTCTGTACCTCATGGGAAAGATTGCGCTGCAGATGGATCAACTCTATGCTGTGACGGACACGCAGCGACAGCACTTCGGGAATCAGCGGCTTTCGGATGAAATCCATCGCCCCCATCTGCAGTCCCCGGGTCTCCGATTCCTGATCCTCGTTCGCAGTCAGGAAAATCGCCGGCGTATGCTCTTTGCCGAGCTCCCGCTCCTGTTTCCGCAGCCGCTCATACGTCTCAAAGCCATCCAGATCCGGCATCAGAATATCCAGCAGAATCAGATCCGGCGCCTCGTTGTCGCGGATGTAATCCAGCATTGCCTGCCCTGAGCGCAGAGCTGTTACACGCATGTTTTCCTTACTGAGGATCATGCCCGCCATCTTGAGATTTGCGGTGTCATCATCCACGACAATTACCCAGTCGGCCAATGGTTTTCCTTCCCGTCTTTCCGGCTCCTGTAAAATGAATGATCCCTTCTATTTTATCACAGTTTCTCAACAGTTCAAGCGTGCATGTCGTCGGATAAAGATGCAGGCATGTCCGCCCGGTTCGCGCTTTCACGCGAATAAAAAAGAAGCCTGTGAATACAAGGCTTCTCATGACCCCGACGGGAATCGAACCCATGTTACCACCGTGAAAGGGTGGTGTCTTGACCGCTTGACCACGGGGCCTCGCTATGAGCACTTAACGAGATCAAGCGCAGCGCGCGATGATCGAGTTTAGTGCGATGCATGTCAAAGTTCTTAGCGAGGTACTTTCGAGCTTAGAACTTTGACTCGCTATGAGCACTTAACGAGATCAAGCGCAGCGCGCGATGATCGAGTTTAGTGCGATGCGTCCTTAAAGGCATTCGAGATCGCTTCGCGATCTCTCATTCACGGCTGTCGCCGTGAATGCCGCTCCATCCCTGAAACAGTCATCAAGCAAGCTCGCTGCCTGTTTCATTGATGTCGCTTGCCTTTAAGGCTCGTAACTTACGTGGAGATGGTGAGATTCGAACTCATGACCTCCTGCTTGCAAGGCAGGCGCTCTCCCAACTGAGCTACACCCCCATATGAATCACGAACTCTGCATTCCGGAAGTCATTCGCTCCCGATGCCCGGTTGTGTTCCTCATCTCCGAAGCACCGGCTCCGGAGAACCCTGAACGGGTAACGGAGAAGGCGGGATTTGAACCCGCGCGCCGCTATTAACGACCTGCACCCTTTCCAGGGGTGTCTCTTCAACCACTTGAGTACTTCTCCTCATTCGTGCTTAATTATCTATTCCGTATGAAATTATAGCGGAGCGGAAGGGATTCGAACCCTTGTGGCGTTGCCGCCAAACGGTTTTCAAGACCGCCTCGTTATGACCGCTTCGATACCGCTCCATAACGCTGACCGGCTTATCCTTCGCACAGCGCATCGATTATGATATCAAACCCTTTGCCGTCTGTCAACCCCATACCAAAAAAATATCGATGCCTATTCCACACCAAATCGATAGCTCTCCTTCGGACCAAGCCAGGATGCCTTCACAGGCATCGTCCTGTCGCGCAGTACGATCCGTTCCAGGATCAGATTGGGAGCCAGCTGACGGTATTTCAACACATTGATGCCCTTTTTGATCGGAACCGGACAGAAGATGCTCTTGGCATTTCTCCTGTTATCCGTTGCCCACTGCGGACTGTTAAAAATCGCACGGGATTTGTCCGATACGGTATCCACCGTGACCGGCTCGCCCTCTCCCATCTGGCAGGAGAACACCTGCGAATTGGAATCGTCAACCGGAAGCGACGGAGCAAAAACAAATTCCGCCTCTCCCTCCATATCCCGATCGGCGACGAATGCATATGAAGCATACGGCACTTCCGAAGCAGGACAGCCCGTCAGATCCAGTGTGTTGGGATACCTTTTCAGGCCGCTCCCTGTCTTTCCGTAGGGAGCCAACACCTCGTAGTGCGTCCCGACCGTGTCGGTGATATGCATAGCGTGCAAAGCCTCCACCGCGCCGCACCCGTCATGAATCAGGCAGGCGCCGTCCGGAATCTTCTCTCCCAGAGCGCTGCAAATCCCCTCGTAGTAGCCGGCCGGGCAGGCATAAACAGTCAATGTGACAAAGCAGTCCTCCCCGTCGCTCACCACAAGGATACCTTCGGAAATCACTTCCGGAGGAAGCGCTTCCCGATTGATCCGCACCGTGACTTCATCCGTCCCGTCGGTCTGCCCGGACGAAGAGGAAAGGAAAAGCCACGGCACATCTACCGTCAGTGAATAGGAAAGACGGATTCTGCTGCCGCAGGAGATCTCCAGCACAAATTCCTCCACATCAGGACGAAGGAAATCAACGATTCTCTCCTCCCGCTTCGTGTACTCCCGTCCATCGTAGCACCACGCCTCCTCCTTTTTGCTCACCAGCATCCGTTTCTTGTGAGCAGGATAAATCGTTAGCCGCGTCGGCAGCTGATTGTTGGAATCATTCCAGAACCGGAAGCCGAAATGCTCGGACAGCGCATGTCCGTAAAACTTTCCGTCCGCCAGGCGGTGAAACTCCTCCACCAGACGGTCATCCGTGCGGATTCCCTCATCGGTCTCCTCATTATATCCATTGGCCGTGTTTCTGTTCTGATCCGCGTAAAACTTATTCCACATCGAAGTCATCCACGTCCGGTGCAGATTGGCCGTCCCATACGCCGGATAGTAGATCAGTTCATAAAAAGCCGTCCGAATCGCCTCCGGCGTCTTCTCAAGCAGCGCGTCGCAGAGCGAAAGGATCCGGTGACAGCTGTCGTACAGTTCCCTGGCCTCCCCGTAATGAACGGGATGGTACACATGATCGTTCATCACCTCATGCTTGCAGCGCTCATTGATCAGCGTGTAGCGGGCAATGATTTCCCGTATACGATCCAGATCCTCTTCAGCGTAATACCCGCCGAAAATGCGGTTCACCCATTCCCGGATGAATGCATCCGTGTTGTTCGGGTGACCGGAGCCGTAGGAGCCGAAATCATATGCCATTTTCATGATGTAGGACACCTCGAGCTCCTGCGAAACCAGATCGCCCACGTTTACCACCCAGATATTCCGCACGCCGAAATCATAGGTGGTTCCCAGCTGATCCCAGATCCTCGGAAGATAGGTCGATCCGATCCATTCATAGGAATAAGCCCCGCCATGCATGTCCACGTGATAATACATTCCATATCCGCCGTTTCTTTCACGCAGCTTCTTTGCCGGCAGCGTCCGGGTATATCCGTAATTGCTGTCGCTGAACATGACGGTGATGCCTTCCATCTCGGGATCGTCGATCAGGCCCGGCGTATGCTCGTCGCCGTAATAGAATTTCTCCACCTCTGTGAAAAGAACGATCTGCCGCGGCACCTTCGTCAGATCCGGATTCACATATTTCCGGATCAGATCATTCTGAACCCTGATGATATCCTTAAGCAGCGCGATATTTTCTTCCAGGGAAGCCTGCGCCATGATCGCCGTATCACGTTCTCCGCGCATTCCCATCGTGATGACCTTTTCAAACGGTGCATTGCGCTTAAGCCCATCCTCCCAGAACCGGATGATCCCCTCCCTGTTGGAGATAAAGTCCCACGCGTCGCCGTATACGGAGCCCGGGCCGCGAAGCAGCCGATACTCCTCACCCGTCCGCATGCAGGGCTCGTGGTGGGAGGTGCTCATGACAATTCCCAGCCGATCCGCCAGCTCAGCACTTTCCAGCCCCGGTCCGTCCATGGAGAAATTGCCCGTCCACATGGCCGGCCACATATAGTTCGCACGCAGCCTGATCAACAGTTCAAAAATCTCCGCGTAGCACTTTGCATTCATGCCGCCAAAGCGTTTTTCCGCCCAGTTTCCGAAGGCCGGCCACTCGTCGTTGATAAAAATCCCCCGGTACTTCACGGAGGGTTCCGCGGATGCCCCGAACAGTTCTTCAGGCAGCCGCACCTGATCCCGGTGGGCAGGTGTTGCCCCCGACCAGTTTACAAAGGGGCTCACACCGCATGCCTCGGAAACGCTGAGCAGTCCGTACATGGTTCCGCGCTTGTCAGACCCCTGGATAACCAGCGTCGTCGGCTCCTCATCCGAAAGGAGATCGATCCGATACACCTCCCATCCGGCCTTGCCGTTTTCGTCAGAAAGCCCCTCTGCAGTCAGTCTGCCGGATTCCACGAGTTTCCGGATTTGACTGTTTCCTGCCGCAGTACCCGCCAGGATGACACAGCCTTCCTTTTCGTCCTCCGGTTCTCCGAAGACCTTACGCAGATCCTCTCTCACCCACCCTGCGACGATCTGTACACCCTCATCATCCGACGGATCACACTGGATCCGCACATTCCGGTTCAAAATCACGTTTTTCATACCGCTCCTTTTGTCCATAGAATAGTCAATCAACTGGCTCTTTCATTATTTCAGATCATAACTTGAAATACAACCGAAAAAAACAGGAAGATTTTTCTCCGTTCATGTGTATAATCATTATGAGAATACAAGAACGGATATGTCAGCGGACAACTAACGATAAGAAAGGAGAAAACCCATGAGTGATAAAAGCAGCAACCGCCTGGATGACAGCTTACTCGATGAAGTTTCTGGGGGCACGGATGACGCGGGACTCGACCAGAGACGGTTGTCATTTCAAGCCGCATGGAGAACCCTTGACATGGAAGGCAAGGGGTTTTCCGGCAATCAGAGAGCCGAGTTCTTTGAGGAGTGGGATGCCAGTCGGACAAAGAGCAAAAAAAGCGCGGCAGAATTCCTGAAAGACATAAAATAAAAATCAGACCGTCAGTCTTTTCAGAAACCGGCCGCCCTCTTCACGGGCGGCCCCTTTCATGCAAAGGTCCACCAGACTCTCCATCAGCACGGGGAGTTCCATTGGCTTCCCGCGCGCTCTGAGCCGGTCAGCGATTTCATCCATGGATCGCGGAACCACATCCAGACAGGCCGCAGCCATGGTCTCTTCATCGGTCAGCGCAATCGTCCGGGACAGGGACCGGCTGACCGCCTCCGGTCTTTGCTCCTTTGTCTCCTTCCCTGAGATCTCCTTCCCGGGGCCGCGCCCCCGCAGCGCATCCAGAATATCCGCTGTGGAGGAGGCAATGCCCGCACCCTGTCGAATGAGCCCGTTGCAGCCCTCACTCAGCGCATCAGTCACTCTCCCGGGCAGTGCAAAGACATCTCTCCCCTGCTCCAGCGCCATATCCACAGTGATAAAGGTTCCCGATCGCCGTCTGGCCTCAATCACCAGCAGGATATCGCAAAATGCGCTGATCAGCCGGTTTCTTGCCGGGAATAGTTGCCTGATCGGCATTGTACCGGGTGGATTCTCCGAAAGGACTCCTCCTCTTTGCCTCAGAGTGTTATATAGTTCCCGATTCTCCCGCGGATAACAGATATCGACACCGCTAGCAAGGATCCCGTAGCTTTCACCGCCGGAACGGAGGGCTCCGCGCTGCGATATCCCGTCGATTCCGACGGCCATGCCGCTGATCACCTGCACACCGGCCGCCGCCAGTTCCTCCCCGAAACGCGCCGCCATGATCCTGCCGTATTCCGAGCACTGTCTTGCGCCGACCACGGCGACCGCAGATCTGTGCTCATCCGGCAGCCTCCCGATCCAGGTCAGTCCGAAGGGCGGATCCGGTATCTCGCGAAGCTTCTTCGGATAATCCGGCAGCGGCATGGCTGTGAAGCCGATTCCGCGTCGGCGGATATCTTCATAAGCCCCCACGGGATCAGCGCTTTTCATGTAGGAAAGATACGCCTCCCGCTTCTCCTCTCCCCGGATGAGACCCGCAAAAGAGGCACCATGCGCAAAAACAGCCTCCGCCGTGCGGCAGATATCCAGCATCTGTCCGGCATTTACGCGCGTCACACCGGGCGCAGCAAACAGCCCGTACAAAAAAGCTCTGTTCCTTTCTTCCTCCGTCATCCGTTCCCTTCCTTTCCCGCCCAATAGCGCAGACCGGTCATCCTGTAACAGGCTGCCTCCGTGATATGCCGCTTCTCGATTCTTTCTGCCCCATCCAGATCTGCCACCGTCCGGGCCACCTTGATGATTTTGAAATAGGCGCGCGCGCTCAGCTCCATGGATCGAAACAGACCTGCAAGAAGCGTCTCTTCGCGCTCACCAAGCGGACAGTAGCGTCTGATGTCCGCCGGTCCCATATCGGCATTGAAGTGCAGCGATGTGCCCGCGAAACGCCTTTCCTGCCGTTCCCGCGCCTTCAGCACACGCTCCCGGACGGCTTCGCTCGTTTCGTTCTCCGATTTCCTTTTCCAGGTCAGCTCCTCCACATCGACGCGCGGCGCTTCGATGCAGATATCCATGCGGTCAAGAATCGGTCCGGACACCCGGCTCAGATACCGTTTGATCTCGCTGTCCGTACAGCGGCACCGGTTCCTGTCCGGATAGTACCCGCAGGGACATGGGTTCATAGCGCCGAGAAGCAGAAAATCCGCCGGGTAGGTGCAGTTTCCGCTGGTCCTGGACAGGGTGATGGAGCGATCCTCCAACGGCTGACGTAGCAAATCCAGCGACATTCTGGAAAACTCCGGCAGCTCATCGAGGAAAAGCACACCGCGGTGCGCCAGGGAGATG
Organism: Lachnospiraceae bacterium; assembly: GCA_024682835.1. Classification (GTDB taxonomy): domain Bacteria; phylum Bacillota; class Clostridia; order Lachnospirales; family Lachnospiraceae; genus Butyrivibrio. The sequence goes on from JAIKYU010000024.1 coordinate 8,953, forward strand.
ACGCCCGGCCGCGGCGAATTGCCGCCGCCCGTAAACGCTGCTTTTGTTATGGTATGATGCGGGTTTAAAAACGGACGCTTCGTCACCAGCGCCTCGTCCGCATGCAGAAGCCCTGCCACGCTGTAGAGTGTAGAGACCTCCAGGCTCTCTTCCTCCGTGAGCGGCGGGAGAATCCCCGGCATGCGCCTGGCGATCATACTTTTGCCGGAACCGGGCGGGCCGATCAGAAGCAGATGATGAAATCCCGCGGCGGCGACCTCCGCTGCTCTTTTGACCGCCGCCTGCCCGTTGATATCCGCGAAATCCTCCCCCGTCGTTTCCCTGTTCCCGGAAAACAATGCCTCCAGGTCGATTCGTGTCGGCGGAATGAGCGCGTCCCGGTCACAGCTTTTTGCCTGCAGATAAGCGATCACCTCCTGCACGGAGCGGACGCCGATTATTTTCATATCCCGGACAACCGCCCCTTCGCGCGCGTTTTTCCATGGGAGAATGCAGGTATGAATTCCCTCCTCCTTCGCCTTTCTCACGATCGGCAGGACGCCCCGCACACGTCGAACCTCGCCGTCCAGCCCCAGTTCTCCAAGCAGAACGATACGCTCAAGAGCCGATTCGTCGATCTCCCCCACCGCGCACAAAAGGCCAATGGCTAACGGCAGATCGACGGACACGCCTTCCTTGCGGATCGCCGCGGGAGAGAGATTGACCGTAATCCGCATCGGAGGGATCTTGTATCCGGCGTTTTTCAGGGCGACCCGAACCCGCTCCCCCGCCTCCTTGGTGTCGTTGGACACATATCCAACCATTGAAAAAGCCGGCAGTCCGTCCGCGGCATCTACCTCCACACGCATCAGATAGCTGGAGATCCCGCGGACAGCACCGGATAATACAGTTGCCAGCATGGTGCTTCCTTTCTTATTCTCTTATCCCTGTGAAAATGTACCCGGATGGATAAACAGAGCGGAGTGACCCGCATGAACAGTCTGATCATACCCCCTGCAAGCTGCGGATGCAACGAAAAAAAGTATAAACTTTTCAGAACAAGGCGAGGAGAAAGGTTACGGCATCGAAGAAATTTCCTGTTGATATGATGAAGAAGGTGGTTTATACTCCTTTACTGACAGAAAAGAGGCGACACAGGATACCCGATAATGCCCCGCAGACGGATTGTCTGATCTCTCATACTCCGCCGGCGGGGTTCTGCGAGAAAGGAGCAGAAAAATGAAAAGGATTCTAACCATTCAGGACATTTCCTGCCTGGGCAAGTGCTCAGTCACGATCGCTCTTCCCGTGATCTCCGCGATGGGCGTCGAGACGGTTATTCTTCCCACCGCCGTGCTCTCCACGCACACGATGTTTCAGCACTTCACCGTGCGTGATCTGACAGAGGATCTGCGTCCCATCACGGATCACTGGAAAAGTGAAAATGTCCACTTTGACGCCATCTACACCGGCTACCTCGGTTCTGCGGAGGAAATCGGAATTGCCAGAGAGATTTTTGAAAAATTCAGATCTGACGACACGCTGATCTTTATCGATCCGGTCATGGCGGACAACGGAAAGCTTTACCCTGCCTTCGACATGGCCTACGCGAAGCTAAACGCATCGCTCTGCGGCGAAGCGGACATCATCGTTCCGAATATCACCGAAGCCTGCTTTATGACCGATACGCCATATCTGACCTCCTACTCGGAGGACGATATCCGTGCTCTTCTCGGAAAGCTGGCGAAGCTTGGCGCAAAACGCGTCGTGCTGACCGGTGTCTCCCTGACTCCCGGAAAGACAGGCATCTACGGATATGACACGGTGAAAAATGACTATTTCGTCTATCAGAACGATCTGGTGGATGCACAGTATCACGGAACCGGAGATCTCTTTTCCAGCGTCTGTGTCGGTGCCCTGATGCGCGGTCTGTCGATGGAGGCAGCCTTCCGTCTCGCCGCTGACTACACTGCGGATACCATCCGTGAAACACTAAAGAACCCGGAAAAGCCGTGGTATGGCGTGGACTTTGAGGCCACGCTCCCGCAGCTGATCAGGGGTCTGGAACAGGAACTGCGCGCCTGAGGGGCGCGCAGATTCACTGCGTATTGGTTGCGATCACCTTGCCGCCATTTTGAATGGCGCCTTTCTGCATCATCAAAATGGCCTCGATCGCAACCTGGTAATACAGACCGGCATTGCGCATTGTGACATCCGTATCCGCCATCCGGTCACATTTCTTTTTGGCGTTCCGGAAATACTCAACCGCCTCATCCACGGACGACTTGCTGATAATATACCCCTGGCAGTATAAGGTGCCCGTGCTGGAATCATACCGGGACTCCTCGTATTTGGTTGTGGAGTATCCTCCCTGCCCCATTGCAGCGGCCAGTGCGCCGATCAGATCCTCTTTATTCATAACTGTGTCTACCTCCATCCATGACCGTGATACCCGCGATCATCACTCACTGCCGTAGTCAGATCATTTGCCGAGCCCCATCCGTTCAGACGATATGCAGGGCTTTCATCTGGCGTTTTCTCTCAAACATGGCTGTCTCCGCACGTCTTTCGACCGATTCGAAATTCTCGTCGGTTTCCGGATCATAGGCTGCATAGCCGATCGCCGCGGTGATGCGTTCCCATCCCTCCAGTGCGTCATTCTTGGAAATCTCTCCGAGTGCCCGCATAAATTCACTGGTCAGGCTTTCCGCCAGACGGTAATCCTCATTCAGCAGAATCACCGCAAACGAATCATTGTCCATTCGGAATACCGCAGAATGTGCAAATATCCGGCACACCACCCGGCAGAGCTTCCTGAGTGCCTCATCTCCTTTAACATAGCCGTAGGTATTGTTGATCTGTTTCATATAGTTGAGATCCACCCACGCGACGCCGAAAACCGCTTCCTTATTGCGGATTGATTTTTCAATCAGCTGCACCTCTCTTTCATAAGCGCTCTTATTTCTGATCCCCGTCACCGGATCACGGTTAGACAGCACATCGAGCTCTGCGGCGTGCTGACGCGAACTCGCCAGCGCCTGCGTCGTCCGGGACAGGTTGCGAATGTGGTTCTCCATCTCATGGATCATGTGCGCGATCTGACCGCCAAGGGAGGAGATCTCATCCCCCGCCTTATATTCGCGCTCAATATCCTCGGCCACCGATTCGTCCTTGTTTTCGGAATACAGTGCCACAAACTGCTCCAGACGCCTTGTCCTCTTGATGAAGCCGACATACAGAATCGCCAGCAGCAATCCCATGCCGCCTGCCATGATACACCCGATCCTGTACATCAGCAGAAGGGACTGATTCAGAATATCCCGGTTGACATCGGCGACCAGCACCTCCGACCCGATGACGCCCATTTTCTCCCCGTTGATGATCAGCGGGGTGTAGTAGCAGTAGGTGTGTCCCCAGGAATTATCAAACTCAAGGCAGTCGTCCTGCTCCTCCCCCGTCTCCCATGTCCGCCACATGATCGCATATTTGTCATGGTCGTTGTGGTAGGTGTCGCCAAGATACAGAAGATTTCCATTGTCCTTACGTCTGGTTCTTTCACCGTCAATCATATACACCACATCGTGGACGTCGTCCTTCATGACGAGATAGTAGGTATAAGGGAGATTGAATGCCTCTCTGGCCTTTTCAAAGGTCAGCACCCAGTACTCGTGATAATAGGTAAACCAGGCGTGCTTGACCTCATCTGACAGATCATTGTAATTGATATCGACGGTCAGTGCCTTGTCGGGGTAGTTTTTGGCGAACAGCCTGTGGAAATTGGCATATGCGTCCTGATAACTGTCAAAATCATAAGGGATGTCAAGCTCCTCATAATGATCCATATAGTAGGTCTGATAGTCCCTGAAGTTGTTGCCTTCATTCACCATGAGAAAGGAGAGGTAAGCGCCGACGTTGCGAATCCTGCGCTTGCTCTGCTCCTGGAAATTTGTCATTTGAAGATAATAGGTGACTGCGCCCGTAATAACCAGAATAATCAGTGTGAAAGCCCCGATGATCATCAGGCATTTGAACAGAATGCTCCGAACCGGCCTGACCGCGGCGATGCCTCCTGTTTGCATGCTCTTTTCCGTATCTGACATAAATCCCCTTGCCCTGCGGCCATTCTACAGTGACTAACGTTTATATTGTATCACATCATGAACCGGTTGCAAAGAGGGTGAGAGTTATTATATGATACTAGCGTCAAAAGTTCAAACGGCGTTCGAGCTTGATGTCGGCCGCAATCATCATCCCTAAGGAGGCAGTTTATGGACGGGATCCGCAGCTTTCTGAAGAAGAAGAATATTGAAATCTCCGTCAGGCGATACCTGATCGATGCGCTGGGCGCCATGGCACAGGGTCTGTTCTGCTCCCTGCTCATCGGCACCATCATCAACACAATCGGCACGCAGCTGCATCTGTCCTTCCTGACAAGAACCGTGGCGCAGATCTCCGGCACCGATTATACCGTCGGCGGACTCGCGACCGCCATGAGCGGTCCGGCCATGGCCGTCGCCATCGGATTCGCCCTTCAGTGTCCGCCTCTGGTTCTTTTCTCCATGACCGCGGTGGGCTTTGCATCCAATGCGCTCGGCGGCGCCGGCGGCCCGCTTGCCGTTCTTTTCGTCGCCATACTGGCGGCGGAATGCGGAAAAGCCGTCTCCGGAGAGACCCGCGTCGACATACTCGTCACGCCGCTTGTGACGGTTCTTGTCGGCATCTTTTTCTCCTGGCTGATTGCCCCTCCGCTCGGACAGGCCGCCATGGCTCTCGGTCATCTGATCATGTGGGCGACCGAATTACAGCCGTTCATGATGGGCATTCTGGTCTCCGTACTGGTCGGAATGGCATTGACACTGCCGATCTCCTCGGCTGCCATCTGCGCCGCGCTCGGTCTCACAGGGCTCGCCGGAGGCGCTGCGGTTGCGGGCTGTTCCGCACAGATGATCGGTTTCGCCGTGATGTCCTTCAAGGAGAATAAATGGGGCGGTCTCTTATCTCAGGGCATCGGCACCTCCATGCTGCAGATGGGAAATATCGTCCGGAATCCGATGATCTGGCTTCCTCCCATTCTCACCTCCTCCATTACGGGTCCCATTGCAACCTGCATTTTCCATCTGGAGATGAATGGGGCACCGGTATCCTCCGGGATGGGCACCTGTGGTTTTGTCGGACAGATCGGGGTATACAGCGGCTGGGTCTCAGATATGCAAAACGGCAGCAGGACAGCCATCACCGCAGCGGACTGGATCGGTCTGCTGCTTATCTCCATCGTACTGCCGGCCATACTGTGCCCGCTGTTTGCGATGCTTTTGAAAAAGATGGGAAAAATCAAAACCGGGGATATGAAGCTGTCATAAAACCCGTTCGAAGCGGATGCCGCAGCTCACCCACGATTGACCTCTGCGAAGCGCTTTAATCGACAGCTGCAGCAGGCTCCTCCTCACGCTCCGGGTACACGACATAGCCATTGACCTCAAAGCGCATTCTGCTGTCCTTTATTTGGATGTTGGAGGAGCCGGCATAGGTCCAGCGCTTCTCTTCGCTCCACACTTCACCACGAATGTTTGCCATTTCGCCGGAAACCCGGGTGCGCTCATCGTAACCGCCGATCAGCAGGGACCGGCTTCCCCGGTTATCCAGCTTCACACCCGCCCGTGTCACGGAAAATTCGGATGCTCCGGCCAGACTCCCGATACAGGTGCCCGCATCGACCTGCGTTTCCACATCCAGATTGCCGTCCGTGAGCCTGAACTGCCCGGAGGCGCCGCTCAGCGTGCCGATCGCAACCAGACGCTTTGCCGCCGCGTAGATTCTGACCGCTGCGCGTTCAACCCGCACATCGCTGCTGCCGCGCAAAGAACCGAGACACACACCGTCTGTTGTCGACATGTCAATCACACATTCGCTGTCCTGAATCAGGAAATGCTCGTAACCTGTGTAGGAACCGATCGCCACACAGTTCTGCCCGCTTAAGGAGAACGAATAGCTGCCGCGATTGATCTCGATCCCGCCGCCCTTTCCGGAGCCGATGCCCACGCCTCCGTTGCCGTTGGCATTGATCCGTATGTTGCCGTCCTGGGAGAATGTGAGCTGTCCGTGCCGTTCTTCAATACCGGCGCCGATTCCAAAATACTCGTTGGAATTAATCCGGATTTCCAGATTGCCGTTGCCCTCCAGCCGGAGGTTGCTTCCCTCGCTGACATAGATTCCGTTGCCGGAAAGGGTATTGTCCCCGGTCAGAATCAGAATCACGTTGCAGCCCTCATTGATTTCGATGCAGGGACGTCCCTTGACGTTGGAAAGACTCACATTTTCGAGCGTCAGCACACCCTCGTAGCCGCGTTCTATCCGGATATGGATGTTGCTTCTTTGTCCCGGCGCACCGGCAAAGGCAATATCCCGATAGGTCATCCGGTCCTGTCCGATGACGATATGGGAAATGCCCTCCTTGATCAGGCTTCCCATCAAAACCCGGCCGGATTTGCCCGCCACGTAGACCGACTGATTGCTGCCGTCCTGTTTCTCCTGCTGATAGCGCAGAATCTCGCTTCTCACATTATCATTGATCTGCTCAATCGGATCCGGGGCCGGTCTGCCCGTGTAATATCCCTGAATCAGATCCGCACCGAAGCGGATGACAGTGCGCAGCTCCTCCGCGGTCTCGACGCCCTCTGCCAGCGCCTTCATCCCGTTATCATGACAGAAATCGATGATCTCCCGGACAAAATGCTGCTTCTGCTGACTCTTCTCAATATCCGCGAGCAGCGCACGGTCAATTTTTACAATATCCGGCATGTAACGAAGCAGATTTCCGGCATTGGAATAGCCCGTGCCATAGTCATCGATGGCGATCTGCGTGCCGAGACTCCGGTAGCGTTCCTTCAGATCATCCAGCTCGTGATCCCCCATCTCCGCCTGTTCCGTCACCTCAATGACCACGTTTTCCGCACACTTCTTGATGAGTGCTTCCACCTTGCTCCGGTCATCGTCGTCCAGCAGGACCCCGGGAATACTGTTGATAAACACCTTTTTATCCTGAAACACCTCTTCTTTGCCGATAATACTGAGCACATTGAGCAGCGTGTCCCGCTCGATGTCATACAGGCGTCCTTCCATCTGGGCGTAACGCAAAAGATTCAGCGGGCTGATCGGAAGCGCACTGTCAGCGCGCATCAACGCCTCGTAGGAGTAGATCTCCCCTGTCTCCGCATCCACGATCGGCTGGAAGAAATACCGGAAAAGATTGTGATCCAGGATCTTCATCGTCTCCTTGTATTCCTTTTTCTCATCTCTGGAGAGATTCCGTCTGCTCTTCTTTTCCATGGCGGTGCCGGCTGCATTGTACTCGCCCGTCGCTGCCAGATTCAGTCTTTCCTGGTTGCGGCGCATCACCTCAAGCGCTCTCGACAATGCGTAGACGTAAAGACGGATTTCTTTGTCGTAACCGACATTTCCACGATGGAAAACGATGGCCGTGTAGCCGAAGCAGCGCTCATCAAAATAAAGCGGCAGGAAAAACCGAACCGGTGCATCCTTCCCACGTCCTTCAACAAAGGGAAGCATTTCCTTCTGCGGGAACTCATTCCTCCGGCCGATTCCCGTCTCCTCCTGCGCGTCCGGATTGAAATGAAGCGCACAGACCATCCGTTCGGAGAAGGGCCTTCCCGCACTGCCGATCGCCGGAAACATGCCGGGCTGATCCCATGTGCTGTTGAGGATCAGCTGGAAATCCTCAATTCCGCCAAACCGCATCAGATGGCTCCAGACCGCCTGCAGAAACTCCTCCATGGTTTCGGGAATCAGCAGATCATCATCGTAGGTGGTGTGTACCGACAGATAACTCATGCGGGATTCATAGGTTGCCCAGCACCACCTGCGGTTGGTAAAGCCTTCTGTGTCCGGCGTCTTCGGATGACGAACCGTTTCCCCGTAAAAGATACTCGGCGCGACATCAATGTGATCCTCCACAGGCTCGCCTGCCATCAGATGAAGGAGTTCTCCTACCGTATGCATACCGCAGCCGCGTGCATCCAGACCGGCCGATGTCACAGCTTTCGGTGATGTCCTGCCCTCAAATGTGGAATCAAAACCAGCAACGGAAAGCTGCTCCGGTATCTGAATTCCGTTTTTATCCAGCTCATCACATAAGCCGATCGCCATCACGTCATTGGCACAGACAATCACCTCAGGCAATCCCCGGCTGTCGCTCAGGAGCTGACGCACACAGGAAATGCCGCTGGAATACCAGAAATCCCCGTCATAGATCCGGGATTCATCAATTTCCACCCCATGCTCCGTCAACGCATCACGAAAAGCACGCAGTCTGGTCTGTGCGTGCCTGTTCCACTTCTTTCCGTTCAGATAGGCAAACTTGCGATACCCGCATTCCTCCACGAGATACGTGACCAGTGCCTTCATGGGCGAGTAGCAGTCAGCCCAGACAACCGGATAGGTCTCCCCCTCGCCGTCGACATACAGTACCGGTCCCTTGTATTCATCCCGGATCCGGGCGGTCAGCCTTTCCAGCACACCCTCCGTCTGGATGGTGTCCGCCAGAACCACCACTGCATCAAAAAAATCGAGATTGGCCGCCTCATAAACGGATGCCTCCCCCCGCTCTCTGCTGGTGCTGTTCTGATATTCCGTAAGCATGGAAAAAACCCAGACATCCAGCTCCTGTCTGTCCGTCTCCTCAATAAAGCCTTGCAGAAAGCCATGCTGGAATTCTTCATCCGGCTGACCCATAAACAGGGCGATATGCTTTCTCCGTTCACTCATAAGACGTTCTTTCCTTTCCTTCTGCCCCCGCCAGAAGGGCGAAGGGCGCAGGACGTCCAGTGGACGTCCGCTCTGCACCGACCGTAGCGAAGCGGAGACCCCGTGCGGCTTTGAGCACCGGAATGCGATCCGCAGGATTGCCTCCTTCTGCCGGGAATCCGGCAGATACGAAACTGCAACGTATTTGTGTCATAATATCAGCAAAAAAACCATAAAAAAAATACACAATTTTTATTGTAGCACAGATCATGACCTCATACAATCGGAAAGTAAACGGTGTACGCCTCATCCTCCACCTCGTACAGCGGGACGAAGGTGATATTCTCCTCCTGTCCTGCCGTCCGGTAGTGATCCTGCTGCCAGGGGAAGGTGCTGTAGGTGTGCGTCATCCGCTGCCTGAGAATCTGCGCCGCGTCTTTTCCGGAAAGGATCACTTCTTTTTTCGTCAGTCCCGCGAGCACAACGGGGCCGGAACGAACCGCTGCCATCCCGGGCTCATCCGGAAGCGGCTCGAACACCGGGCTGTCCGGGAAATAGATCGCCACCTCCTCCCCCATAAAGGCGCGTGTCAGCGTAAGCGATCCGTCCTTTATCATGGAACGAACCTCCTTCTCGTCACAGGACGCACCATCGATCATCACGCGCGGCAAACCGTCACACCAGGACGGTACACGAAATGACAGGGTAACCGGTTTATCCGAATCCGTCTGTGCAGTAAAGGCCAGTGCCCACCTGGACAGCGCGCCCCCTCCGCGCTCATCGAAGAACGCCTGGTTGCTGTAATTCTTCATTCCTGTCGTCTGCCGAAGTTTTACCGTATCGCCCTCCGGCATCCGAATACCTGCTTCCGAGGGGATATACTGCGCAACATGGATTGTCCGGTTCTGTTCATCGAGACTGTAGATCAGCTCCGGATACAAGGTCTGCGCCTGCACCATCGTGCCGAAGCAGCACCAGAAATCACGTGTTTTGGAGCCCCATTTTTTCCGGCTTCCGGGAAGCATCGGCAGAAAGTAGGTGGGCATTCCGCTCACGCGGCTCTGCTGCGCCAGAAACCCGTTGTACAGCGCACGCTCGATGTAATCCGCATAGGCGGTTTCCCCTGTCCAGGCATAAAGGTACTCCGCGAGGCGCACCATATTGTAGACGGTGCAGAACTCCTGATCCGTCTCGGAAAGATATGCCCCCTGACGCATGGGCGGGATCCAGAATTCTCCGGAATTATTGCCCGTGGTCGCATACATGCCCCTCTCCGTCACCGCTTTTTTCCAGAAGGTCATGACGCGTTTCTTCCACCGTTCCTCACCCGTCACCTCATACATCCGTGCCGCACCGTGCGCCAGCGGAATGCTGGCATTGGTATGATTGTCCGTAAGCGGATCTCCGTCCCTGTCAAGCACCTCAAACAGCCCGTTATCCGCATATCGTTCTGCAAGGATACGATAGCGTTCATCCTTCGTGCCGGCATAAAGCTCCGCCCAGATCTCCAGCATTCCCGCCTGTTCTCCAGCAAAAACAGCATTGTTTCCACCGTTCTTTTCCGCGCGCTTTGTTGCTTTCTCTGTCCACGCCAGATACCAGTCCGCCAGACCGCTTAAAACGTCAAGCGCCTCCTGTGAATCCAGCCACAGCGCGACATGCGTCAGTCCCATCAGCAGCTTGTGCATGGTATACTGCGGCGACCAGATGTAACGATCCGTCATCAGGATATCCATATATTTCTCCGGAATCGGTGCCACCCATCCGGGTGTGCTGCCGCCCTCCTCGTTAAGCTGCTGCAGTCTCTTCAGTTCGCTGACGACAAAACGGATTCTGACGGCCAGCTCCTCATCCTGCTCGTTTGCAACAATTGCAGCAGCAGCTGACAGCCAGTGTCCCAGAAAATGTCCCCGAAGCTGGCAGGTCGGAGCCTCCCACCCCCAGTGAAGTCTGGCGGCAGACGGATCGTTTAACACCTGAATCCCGTCCATAATCACGCCGGCCTCCAGATAGTAGTTCTGCAGCAGACACCGGGTGTCCAGCTCACACAGATAACTCCGGTTCAGACGCATCCGCTCGGCAAACAGCCCCGGCAGGATTTTCACCTCTTTTCTGTCCAGTAAACGCATGTTCCACTCCCTTACACGTTTCCACTCACCATTTTTTCTTCGGGCAGCGCCCCTCCCGCATGGCTGCACGGAACTCCACGTAACAACCGCACACCTCACAGGTGGCCTCCATCAGTTTATCGCAGCCTCGGCATATGGCCAGGCGCTTCTCCACAAGTTCTTCGGCTGCGCGGTCTTCCTCTCTGATCGCATCCAGATATTTCTTCAGATCCCGCTGATCCTCCTCCGCGAGATCCCTAAGCAGGCAACGGATACACCGCCTGCCGGCAGTCGCATCAGGAATCTTCATTGCTTTCGTCACCGATCAGCATTCTGAGCGTCTCCACATCATTCTCCGTCAGCCTGATATTGGTTGCCAGACTCTTTCCTTCGGGGGATGTGACCTTTATATCGATCACCGTTCCCTCGTAAAGAGCCGTTTCCTTTACCGCCCCGGCAAAGGGCACGAATCTGGGATGATCCTGCTGAAACTGCGCGAACCGCTGCTGAATCTGCAGCAGCACCATGGGATTGAAATTCATGTTTGCTCCTCTATCAACGATCGCCTGTCACTGTCAAAACCCGTTTAAAAAAACCGGACAGCAATGCGTATTATACCACAGAAGACTGCTTCCCGCCACAGCTGTCGATATCCCGCCCGGTCAGATTGCATACCCCGAGATAACTGAAAACGGACAGTGCAGCCGCGATCAGGATCATGATCCCCGTCATCAGCACATGGCTCATGCGCATTCCGAGAACAACCGCCAGCACAGCAAGTCCCATGACCGCGAACATGTTGGGAAGCAGGTAGATCGTCACCGCCGTCCCCTGCTTGATCACCTCGATCTCATTTTCCCAGTCAAGCCTCATGTGCCGGATTCCGCAGACACAGCCCCACGACGTGGAAAATGCGCACAGCGTCACCCCCAGTACAAGGTACATGACCGTTTCCAGCGCCGGCGTCCCAGATGACAGACACAGGCAAAGCGCGGAAAAAATCATGAAGGGAACCGTCAGCAGCATGTTAAACAGCATTTTTCCCTGATAGATGGTTTTCTTTTCGACCGGCAGGCTCTGCAGAATCCAATAGTTTTTGCCCTCCAACGACGGAGAACACGCCGTGGTGGACAGCATGCCGATGAAGAAATAGCAGATAAACGGAATCGCCGGTCTGAGAATGGAGGAATCAATCGGTGCGTTCTGCGTGACGATGCCAACAATCCGGTCGAAGCCCAGGATAAGGGTGATGACACCCAACAGAAAAGCGAGAATCACGCCGATTCCGACGTTGGTCATATACGTCGTGGAGCCTGCCATCCGTCTCCATTCCTTCCAGGCAATGGCGAGGATGACGCTTTTCTTCTTCTGTCCGGTCAGCCGGTACTTTCCCGAAGCCGCGTGTGATTTCAACATGGAATTGATGTTTCTGTAGGAATTTCCGACGATGCGGAAAACAATCGTAAAGAGCAGCGCACTCGCCAGGACAAGCAGCAATATGGCGATGATGCTGCCGTTTATCACCGCCTTTGCAAACCAGCCGGCCGGCAGGTACATATCGGCCGCCTGTCCGGTCGCCCCTGCAACCGCCTCCAGCGTTGCTTCCACCCGATCGTCTTTAAAAAACGCTTCTATAATGTAGCGGATGGAAAAACAGAATATGATAAACGCCATCGTCAGGATCGTCTGAATGATATTGGTTTTCCTGAAGCCCGCACTGATTCTTGCAATCAGAAATCCGAGAAAGGCCGCGGCAAGCATCGGAATGATCGGAAGAAACAGAGACAGAATCATCCACAGGGGATATACGTACACCTGCGGGCGGGCATAATATCCGTATCCGATCATCATGGCCAGCGCTACGCTCAAATACCACGGCAGACTCTTCATATACATGTAAAGAAACTTGCACGCCGCCACCGTCCTCGCCTCAAAGGGCAGCGACATCAGCATATCATATTCCCTGAATTGAAACAGATACCCGTTTGTCTTAAAAAACGTGAACAGAAAGGAGAACGCGCTGATCACCAGCGCACACATCACCGGCGTTGCGTCGATAAGACCATACGTCCCGTATCCGACACACATGGAAATGCTGTATCCCATAAGCATGGCATACAGACAGACGGCGCCCACGTAACCGGCAATGATCCTTTTCCGTTTCTTTTTATCTCCTGTGTGGCGGTAAATATTTCTCTGGCTGGTGGACAAAAGAAGCGTCCGAAGAAGAATGCTACCGTTCCTCATGATCCGCCTCCATAAACGCCTCCTCCAGCGAGTGGCCCTCCGTGAGCTCCTCCATGGTTCCGGACGCGATGATTCTGCCCTGCTTGATGATCGCTACCTTATTGCAGAGCTTTTCGGCCACATCCAACACATGCGTCGAGAAAAAGATCGCTGTGCCCCGTCCGCACATTTCATGCATGATTTCCTTCAGGGTAAAGGTGGCCTTCGGATCAAGACCGACAAAAGGCTCATCCAGTACGAGAAGCTTGGGCTCGTGAATCAGTGCCGAGATGATCGCTACCTTCTGTTTCATGCCGTGCGAATAGGATCCGATCAGATCGCCCAGGGAATCCGTGATTTCAAACATATCCGCGTATTTCGCGATGCGTTTCTCCCGCTCCCCGGCACTGATTTCAAAGACATCCGCCACGAAATTCAGATACTGGATTCCCGTCAGATTCTCATACAGATCCGGATTGTCCGGAATATATGCTGTAATCCTCTTACACGCCATCGGTTCTTTTTTCACGGAATGCCCGTCGATGGTGATCTCTCCGTCCGTAAAGTCGAGCACTCCCACCACCGCGCGGATCGTCGTCGACTTGCCGGCGCCATTATGTCCTATGAATCCGTAGATATCTCCGTTTTCCACACGCAGGGATACATCGTCCACCGCCTTTTTCTCTCCCCCGTAAGACTTAGAATAATGACTGATCTCCAGCATCCTTTGCCCCTCCATAGTAAAAGTTGACCACTCACGTTATCATAGCACATTCTATATAAAAAAAGAACTGCCGCGGCATCGCCGCGGCAGTTCTTTTCTTTTTCAGAGTATTGCATAGATCCGGATTACTTGGCATAATCAACGACCCTGCTTTCCCGGATCACATTCACCTTGATCTGTCCGGGATACTGCATCTGACTTTCGATCTTTGCCGAGATATCATGTGCCAGTACCACCATGTCGTCATCGCTCACCTTGTCCGGAACGACCATGACACGCACCTCTCTGCCTGCCTGGATCGCATAGGACTGTTCCACTCCGGCAAAGCTTCCTGTGATTTCCTCCAGTTCCTTCAGCCGCGTGGTGTAGGTTTCCAGTGACTCTCTTCTGGCACCGGGTCTGGCGGCCGATATCGTATCGGCTGCCTGAACAATGCAGGCGATCATTGACTGCGGCTCCACATCGCCGTGATGCGCTTCAATCGCGTTGATGATCAGCGGCGTTTCCTTGTACTTTTTGGCGATATCGACACCCAGCGCAATGTGGGATCCCTCCACCTCATGATCGATGGCTTTGCCGATATCATGCAGAAGTCCTGCGCGCTTGGCCGTTCTGACATCCAGTCCGAGCTCGGCGGCCATCACACCGCAGAGCTGCGCCACTTCTACGGAGTGCTTGAGCACATTCTGACCGAAGCTTGTGCGGAATTTCATCCGTCCAAGAAGCTTGACCTCCTCCGGATGCAAGCCATGCACACCGGCCTCCAGCGCGGCATTTTCACCGGCTTCCTTAATCGTGTTGGCCAGCTCCTTCTGCGCCTTTTCCACCATTTCTTCAATGCGTGCAGGATGAATCCGTCCGTCCACGATAAGCTTTTCAAGTGCGATCCGCGCTGTCTCTCTGCGGATCGGATCAAAGCCGGAAATGACGACCGCTTCCGGCGTGTCATCGACGATCAGATCGACCCCCGTCAGGGTTTCGATGGTCCGGATATTCCGTCCCTCACGGCCGATGATCCTGCCCTTCATCTCATCACTGGGAAGCTGTACCACAGAAATGGTTGCCTCCGCGACATTGTCAGCGGCAACCCGCTGAATCGCGCCAACCACAAGCTCCTTGGCTCTCTTATCCGCTTCCTCTTTGGCTTCCGTTTCAAGCGTTTTGATGAGAATCGCCGTCTCGCGTTTGATGTCCTCTCTGACGGAATCAAGCAACATTTCCTTCGCCTGATCCACCGTCATCCCGGTGATGCGCTCCAGTTCCTTCTGCCTCTGTTCATTGAGCTTTGCGATCTCTTCGCTCTTCTTTTCGAGCGCTTTTTCCTTATCGCTGATGGATTGCTCTTTTCGCTCAAGCGTATCGGAGCGTTTGTCGATGTTCTCTTCCTTCTGCTGGATCCTGCGCTCGCTGCGCTGAATCTCCGCCCTGCGTTCGCGCATTTCTTTTTCCAGCTCATTCTTGGCCTTTAAGGATTCCTCCTTGACCTCGATCAGCGCTTCCCGCTTCTTCTCTTCCGACTCCCGCTTCGTCTCTTTTGCTGCTTCCAATGCCTCGTCAATGATCTTTCTTGCGCGTCCCTCCGCATCTCCGATTTTCGTGTCAGCGACCTTTTTTTCGTAGCTTCTCGTTGCGAACACGGCAATCAGCGCGGAAATACACGCTGCCGCAATTGCGACAATTACTGTGATTACCATTTAGGAGCACCTCCTTGTCCTGTATGAAGTTGTCATTGTGCGTCTATCGTTGCGTTTGTAAAATTTAATCAAAAATAACTGTCCAAAAATCACTCGACAGCATTCTCGCTTTTACAACGGGTATAATTTTACGACGAATCCGAATCAGTGTCAAGGAGAAAGAACAGATGTTATGATTTAAAGCGTTCCTATTCACAGTCGATCTAAGAATCAGCCATTGTGCGAGCTTGCTCGCAGACATTGGCTAATTCTTAGATCGGATCTGCGAAGCACACATATTGCACTTAGCGAGGTACGAGCTTAGTGCAATAGCGTACAGAGTAGGAACCCCACCCACATGAGCAGTCTTCCTGAGAAAATGGGGCGACGCTCTAAGTCGCACAAAACGCTCCAAGAGCGTCAGCCAGCACGTAGTGCGAGAAAGGTCGCGAAGCGACCGTGTGCGAATGAGGGTGGGGTTCTGGGAATAGTAACGCGACGTCAGTCGTTGATCGCCATGTTTATTTCCGTCTTTACCTTGTCCGGAGAAAAGCCGCGACGCACCATGGAAGCCAGAAACCTCTGCCGCTCCTCCCAGGTTGCATCTGCCGCGTGAAAATGTTTTTTGTCGATCCATTTCCGGATCTGCAGGATTTCCGGATCCACAGGCGCCAGTGTCTCATCCGCATAGAGGCGTTCCATCGCTTCATCGGCCAAACGGGCATCTATTCCCCGCTTCTGCAGCTCCCCGCGGATCCTTGCACGGCTGTAACGTTCCATATGGCAACGGATGTATTCGTTTGCATACCGGGCATCATCAACATAGTGGTAGGATAAAACGTAGGTCAGTGCCTCATCCACCACAGCCGGCGGATAGCCGCCGTCTGCGAGTTTGCTTTTCAGCCTTTCCTGCGTGTAATCGCGTTCCTTGAGCATATTCATCGCACGCATTTTCGCCCGTTTCGGCAAAAGCTCCGTCAGAATCAGCTGAAGCGTCTGTGGCGGAATCTCCTCGTCCTCGGCCAGTTGAAACTCAACGATTTCGGAATCATAAAGCACGAAGCGAAGTCCCTCGTCCGTCAGAACCTCGCTTCGTCTTCTGCCGAATGGCCGGATCTCCCTGACCGTCATCAGGCCTTTGCCTTCTTTCTGCCGGCCGGCTCTTCCGCGGCATCCTCACCTCTTCCGTCACTGTCCGCCGAGGCGGTTTTGCCTGCGCGTTCCCGCAGGAACTCATCCACCGGCAGCTGGTACTTTTCACGCACACGGATTTCAATCTGTGCGAGCATCTCGGGATGCTCCTCCAGATATGCCTTGGCATTTTCCCTGCCCTGTCCGATCCGGTTGCCCTCATATTGATACCAGGCGCCTGACTTGTTGACAATATCCGCGTTAGCAGCCAGATCCAGGACATCACCGGTGTAGGAAATCCCCTTACCGAACATGATGTCAAATTCCGCCTCCCGGAACGGCGGTGCAATCTTGTTTTTCACCACCTTGACCCTCGTGCGGTTGCCGACCGATTCACCGCTCGCCTTGATCTGCTCGATGCGCCGCACGTCAAGTCTCACAGATGCGTAGAACTTCAGGGCACGGCCGCCGGTGGTCGTCTCCGGATTGCCGAACATAACGCCGACCTTTTCTCTGAGCTGGTTGATAAAAACAACCGTGCAGTTGGACTTGCTGATGACTGCCGTCAGCTTGCGCAGGGCCTGCGACATCAGTCGGGCCTGAAGCCCCACATGGGAGTCACCCATGTCTCCGTCAATCTCCGCCTTGGGCACCAGAGCCGCCACCGAATCCACGACGACGATGTCGATCGCTCCGGACCGGACCATCGTCTCCGTGATCTCCAGCGCCTGCTCACCGGAATCCGGCTGGGAGATGTATAGATTGTCGATATCGACGCCGATATTCTTCGCATAAACCGGATCCAGCGCGTGCTCTGCATCAATAAACCCGGCGATCCCGCCGCGCCGCTGAATCTCTGCGATCATGTGCAGGGTCACCGTCGTCTTGCCGGAGGATTCCGGTCCGTAAATCTCAACAATTCTGCCCTTCGGAATGCCGCCCTGTCCGAGGGCGATGTCCAGAGACAGCGATCCGGTGGGAATGGTTTCCACCACCATCTGATTGGCGGGATCCCCCAGCTTCATCACGGCCCCCTTGCCGAATTCCTTTTCTATCTGGCCGAGCGCCGCTTCCAGTGCTTTCAGTTTCTCTTCTCTTTCCATAATGATCTCCTTTTTTGCGATTGCCTGTCACTGACACAATCCGTTCAGAACCAGTGCCGTAACCCGTCCGCGATTTCAGAATCGAGCGGCGTCCGGATCCCTGATAACGGATACCGAACGTTTGTTCGAAAAAATAATAGAACAAACGTTCTGCTTTGTCAATAGTGTTTTTCATTCTTTTGGGATTGAATCAGAAGCGCCGCGATTGAGGCATATTATAACACAGATCACGGGTTTTTTCAAGACGGCTTAAACGACTCCGGTCAGTTCCCGTCACGTTACGCTGCAATTCAGCACTTTGCCAGCACTGAATTGTAACTGCTTCGGTCGGGCATTCCAGTGCGCCTTTCAGGCGCGGCCCGACCTCACTCCTGAATCAGCCTGGGCCGTAGCCCTCGCCGGGTGGCAGCATACCCCTGCGGGGGAATGCTCATCCACTAAGCAAGTGCGTGGCTCGGTTATGAACAGTAACCACGGTACTGTACGGCGCCGGTATACGCACCAGTTACGCGACTGCGTGTGCCGGTTACTCCTCCGCAATCCTGCAGATGATATCCGCACAGGTGTCAATGCCGAGAGAGGAGCTTTTCAAACAGAGATCGTAATGCTCCGCATGGCCGAATTTGGTCTGCGTGTAGTAGCTGCAGTACTTGCGGCGTGCGCGATCCACGTCACGCATGTGCTCCAGGATCCTGTCGTCAGATACGCCCGGCATTTTGCTGCGGAGATTGTTCAGCTTGTAGTAGGTGGAGGCGGACACAAACACATGCAGCGAATAATCGAATTCCTTGAGGATAATGTTGGCGTTGCGTCCGACGATCACGCAGTTGCCGGCCTCGGCCGCCTTCAGGATCGCCCCGCGCTGTGCCTCGAAGAGCCTCGCATCCAGCGGCTTGTTGTAAAAATCAAAAAGACTCTGCCCAAAGCCGAAGTTGAAGGGTACTTTTTCATCATAAAGCCTGAAATCACGGGGAGTCAGGTTGGTGGATTCCACCGCTGAGCGGATGATCATGTCCTTGTCCATGAAATAGTAGCCGAGACGCTCCGCGACAGCCGTACCGATCTGACTGCCGCCGGCACCGAATTCTCTGCTGATCGTGATAATCTTTCTCATGTGTCCTCCTGAAACAACATCCGTTCCCGAATCAGACCATCAGGCATTACAGCACCTTATTCAGAAAATCGATGGTGCGCGGCTCACTGGGATGGAGCAGCACCTGCTCCGGTGTCCCTTCCTCGACGATATAACCGCCGTCCATAAAGATCACGCGGTCCGCGACCTCTCTTGCAAAGCCCATCTCATGGGTAACCACAACCATGGTCATACCGTCAGCCGCCAGATTCTTCATCACCTGCAGCACCTCTCCCACCATCTCAGGATCCAGAGCCGAGGTGGGCTCATCGAACAGCATGATCTTCGGCTGCATACAGAGTGCCCTGGCGATGGCCACGCGCTGCTTCTGCCCGCCGGAGAGCTGATGAGGGTAGCTTTCCGCCTTATCTGCCAGGCCCACGCGTTCCAGCAGCTTTCTGGCACGCAGGCTGGCTTCCTGCGGCTTGCATTTGGAGAGCTGCACCGGAGCCAGCGTCATATTGTCGAGCACGTTCAGGTTGTTGAAAAGGTTGAAATGCTGAAACACCATGCCGATGTTTTCGCGCACCTTGTTCAGATTCACCTTGCGCGCATTCACATCGACTCCGTCGATCTCAACAAGACCGGAGGTGGCGACCTCCAGGCGGTTCAGGCAGCGAAGAAATGTCGATTTTCCGGAGCCGGAGGGTCCGATCACAACCACGACCTCGCCCTCATGCACATCCACCGAGATGCTCTTAAGCACCTCCAGATCTCCAAAGCGTTTCTTCAGATCACGCACACGGATCCGCACAGCGCCCTTGCCGCCGGTGCCGTCCGACATGCTCCTGTTATTCGTGTCATCGGCCGGCATTGAGTCTCCTTTCCATCATTTTGGCACTCCGTGAGAGAATCGTAATGACGATCAGGTACATGACCCCGACGATCGCCCAGGTCTGAAAGGACATAAATGTGTTGGCCTGCACGTTTTTCGCCGTGTTGACAAGTTCCGGAAACCCGATGACCGACAGAATGGAGGTGTCCTTCAGGGTGATGATAAACTGATTGATGATACTCGGAATCATCGTCCTGATCGCCTGCGGCAGAATCACGCGCCGCATGGCCATCGCGTAGGTCAGTCCCAGAGAACGGGCAGCCTCCATCTGTCCGATGTCCACGGACTGAATGCCCGCCCGGATGATCTCCGACATGTAGGCGCCGCAATTGAGTGCCAGACAGACTGTTCCTGCCTGCAGCGCCGTCAGCGTCACGGAAAACCCGCCGATGATGGTGTTAAACAGATAGGGCACGCCGAAATAGATAAAAAAGGCCAGCACGATCATCGGCACCCCGCGGATCACGTCCACAAAAATCTGGGAAATAATGTTGCAGACGCGGCTGTGCACCACGCTCATGATCCCGAAAAACAGACCGATGATGCAGGCAAAAAACAGCCCTAACAACGCCAGCAGCAGGGTTCTCCCCATCGCCGAAAGCAGCAGTCCTCCATATCCCGTGATAATCCGGAGCATGCTTGTCCTTCCCCCGTTCAGCCGAGATACTTCTTCAGGATCTCGTCGTATTTGCCGTTTGCCTTGATGTTGGCAAGCCCCTTGTTGAACATGTCGAGAAGCTCGTAGCTGTCGTTGCTGAAGATGGCAAAGCCATAGGCCGCCGGGTCATTGCCGGTGCCTTCCACAAGCTTCATGGCCAGCCCGCCGTCCTTGATGTTGGCAGCCATAATCGGCGTGTCGTCAAAGCACGCGGCCACCTGACCGCCCACAACCGCCTGATACATCGTCGGTGAATCCTCAAAATAGGTGACGGTAAAGCCATACTGGTCCGCCAGACTCTCGGCGTAGGAAGCGCTCATCGTTCCCGTCTTGACCGCCACGGACTGGCCGGAAAGCTGATCAAAGCCGGTGATGATGGAATCCGCCGCGACCGCCATGCACTGGTTGGCATCGTAGTAACCATCGGAAAACATCCAGCCGGAATCCTTGCGCTCCTGGGTGATGGACGCGCCGGCGATCATGCCGTCCGCCTGTCCCGCCTGACATGCCGCGATGGAAGCATCCCAACCGAGGGACTGCAAGTCATAGTCAAATCCCTGATCCGCCGCGATCGCCGCCAGAATGTCCACATCGATTCCCACGAAGTTGCCGCTTTCGTCCGTATACTCAAAGGGCTTGAACGAGGTATCGGTCGCCACGATCCATTTCTTTCCGCCGTTTCCCGCTTTTCCGCCGCAGCCCGCGATGGCCAGTACCATGGTCAGTGCCAGTAAAGAAGCCAGTACTCTTTTTTTCATAACAATCCCCCTCTCTTTTCCTCTTTGACAGTTGAAAAAAATGATTACCATATGATGTGTACGAATTGCTCCGTTTCTTCGAAAAAATTCGGACATCGCATTATACCACATCTTCTTTTTTCACTTCAAGTTCTTCGATTTTTCCTCCGGCGAGCTTCCAGGCATCCAGGATTTTTTCCCTGCTCCATCCCGTTTCATTCATCAGTTCCTCCACGGTCACCGGCCGGCGCAGATCCGCGTACAGTTCCTTCGCGCGATCGGCTACCTCATTGACGCGGTTCACCGCACGCTGTCCCCGCGCATCCTCCTGCAGATTTTCGGCAATGTAATTTTCCATCGCGTCCATGATATAGCGCGTAAGGGCGGCATCCGCTTCAAAGCCGACGTCATCCTGCCCGTCCGACGCATCGGACAGCGCGCCGAGAAGCGTAACCCCCTGCATCAGAGCGACATTGCCCTCTCCGATCAGATCCTCCAGTAACACGCCCTGCTGCACGTAGAGACGCGCGATATCCGGAATCATCCTGAGCATTCCCTGCGCAAGGCGATCCTGCGCCTGAGCGTTACCCGCCGTCGCCCGGAGTGCCAGTTGTTCTTTCTCCTTTGCGTCAAGCACCGGAAGCTCCTCAAGCGATGCCAGATAATCGGAAAGGTAATCCCTCTCCTGTTCGGAAAGATACTCCTCCGCATCCGGTGCGTTCTGATCCACCCCGATGTGACTCTCCCGCAGATAGGCAATGACCTCCTCCAGCTGCTTCTCATCGAGGGAAAACGCGCCGAATGCCTCCCGGATCCGTTTTGTCGTGATCATACCGCCGTTCTCACGCGCTTCACGCCGGATTCTTGCAAGCGTCTCCCCGAATGCCTTTTCCTGATTGATCATGTTTTTTCTCCAAGTCGCTCAGACGCGGTGTTGATGGGTGAACAGATGCTCCTGGCAGTACTCGTAATTGCCGTTGCATTTTGAGCAGAAACGGAATTCCAGATCCGGATGATCCAGCTCGGTCTGACCGCAGATCGCACATTTATGCTTCGCGATTCCCTTCGGCGTCATGTGCTGCATGCCCTCCCGCGCGCGGTTCGTCTCCCGCTTGAATTTCACCCGGCGCTTCACCTCGGAGGGCCGCAAATGAATCCCCCGCCCGCCGGCGAACCAGAAGACCGCAAAGTTGAGAAGCGAAGCGGCAATCGGGAAGAAATTCCAGAAGCTCCCCCGCATCAGGCTGATCAGCGCCTCCGCCCCCAGCCAGGCGCCGTAAATTACGCCCATCCATTTCATTTTCAGCGGAATCACAAAAAACAGCAGCACGACATTATCCGGGAAGGTCGCCGCGAACGCGAGCAGAATGGACATATTGACGTAGTAAATGGTGAAATTGGATGCAATTCCGGCAAAGACCCCGGCAGCCACCTCCGGCGCCGTGAATTTCGGGTAGACCAGATAGACCAGTCCCATGGTCACAAAGGCGCCGATGACCGTGAACAGCAGACCGGAAAGAATATACAGATTATACCGGGCGTCCCCCCAGACCCGCTCCATCGTGGTTCCGATCGAATAATAGAACACCAGCATAATCACGGTGAAGAACAGGTTAGAGGTCTCCGGCGGCATCAGGATCCAGGTGACCAGACGCCAGACCTGTCCGTGCAGAATAGCATAGGTGTCCAGCGTCATGTATTTCAGAATTCCGCTCAGTCCCGGCATGTAGTAAATAATGTAGCCGATGATGTAGCATATGATCATCTTCATGGTGAGCCGGGGGACGGCATACCGGGATATCTTCCGTTCCAGCGTACTGACCAGATCGTTCATCTTTCTTCTCCTCCTGTCTCCTTCATTTTGAACAACAGACCGACCGTTCCGGGACCGCAGTTGATGGCGATCGCAGGAGAGGCCTTCTGACAGATCACATTTTCAAAGGGAATCAGTCTGAGTACCTGTTCACAGACGGCCTGAAGCTCCTTTTCCGTAAGTCCCACATGAACGACATACAGCTGACTCCTGTCGATTTCTCCCGGAGCGTGCAGGGCCCGGTCAATATACGCCCTGCGGGCGCTCTCCTTCGTCCCGAAGCGGATCCTGATCACCGTGATCTTTCCGTGCCGGAGAGACAGGGTCGGACGCAGCATGAAGGCACTCGCCGCACGGCTTACCATCTCATGGATTCTGCCGGCTCTGGCAAGGTAGGAGGTATCATCCACAATGAAGCCGGACCGGATCTGTTCCCTGATCCGCAACAGTTCCTCGGTGATCCTCTCCGGTGATGCGCCTTCATCAGCCAGTCTTGCCGCCTCCAGCACCAGAATGCCCGTTCCTGCCGACAGATGGCCGCTGTCGATCACCGTCACATTGTTAAAGGTTCCCGCGGCCTCCGCCGCATGACGATATCCATCGCCGACCTTCTCCGTCATGGTGATATGAATCACATTATTCGCGTAATAGAGTTGCTCTGCGAAGAAGGTTTCATAATCACGCACATCAGGCGCTTCCGACTGTGCCGTGTGCTCGGGATCGGCCAGATAGGAAAGGAGTCCCCTCTGATCCATTTCGATTCCGTCCAGGAACATGCCCTGTTTTGTCCGCACGTGATACGGAAGCACAGCGATCGACCTGCTCTTGAGCATCTCGCGCGGAAGATCACAGATACTGTCCGTTGTGATGCGGACAGGAACGCGATTTCTTCTTTCCGCCACACGGTCACCGTCCTCACCGGTCTTTTCCTGCCTGAGACTCTCATCCGTCAGACGGACCAGCCTGGAAGGCAGGAGCCTCAGCACCTCTGCTTCCAGCTCCTCGCTGTTGACAGGCTTAAGCAGATAGCCGTCAAAGCCGGCCCTGGAATAGAGCGCCTGATTCTCCGATCCGGCGTTGGCCGTGAGAGCGACCACCCTGCTTTCCCTGCAGAACCCGCCCGCCTGGCCGCGGATGGCATGAAGGCATTCGATCCCGTCCATCTCGGGCATCATATGGTCCATAAAAATCAGGTCATAGGGAATCGTGAGCGTCATTCTGAGGGCTTCCTCCCCACTCTCTGCCGTGTCAATCTGTACACGCGTATTCCTCAGAAGCTTCGTCACAACCATGAGATTGGCCTTGTTGTCGTCCACTGCCAGAATGCGCGCGTCCGGTGCCTCGAAGCGCTGTCTGTAATGCATCCGGTGATTCATGGAATGACGGGCCTCCATGTTCAGTTCGCCGATCTCTCCGACTTCACCGATTTTCTGCGGCAGCTCGATGACAAAGGTGGAGCCCTTCGTGTAGACGCTGTTCACCTTGACGCTGCCGCCCATCAGGTCGACAAACTGCTTCACAATAGACAGGCCCAGTCCGGTCCCCTCGATATAGCGGTTTTTCTCCTCCTCCGCGCGCCGAAACGCGGAGAAAAGATAGGGCATGCTCTCCTTTCTGATTCCCATGCCGGTATCCGAAATCGTGTAGATCACCCGGATCTCCTTGTCCGTTTCTTTCGCGTACTGGATGGAGAGGCGCACCTCCCCTTCCTTCGTGTACTTGATGGCATTGTTTAACAGATTGATCAGGATCTGACGGATTCTGACCTCGTCGCCAATCAGACGGGCGGGAAGCGTCGGATCGACGTCAACATGAAAGATCAGCCCCTTCTCTCTGGCGGCAAGCCAAAGCATGCCGACGATATCAGACAGCATCTCTCCCACGTCGTACTCCACGGGCAGAATCTCCATCTGCCCGGATTCGATCTTTGACATGTCCAGAATGTCGTTGATCAGCTGCAGCAGCATTCTTCCGGCAGATTTGATATTGGCCGCGTCCTCTGCCACCTCGTCGGAAATATCCTCCCTGAGAATCATCTCATTCAGTCCGATGATCGTATTGATCGGTGTGCGTATCTCGTGACTCATGCTGGAGAAAAAGCGGTTCTGTGCCTTATTCAGATCGGCAATCTCCTGCTTCTGCTTCTGCGCGAGGATTCTTTCCTGATCATAGATCCGCATCAGAAAAAGCACCGTCACATACAGCATAACCCCCACGCCGATCAGAGAGGCGATGGAATCCAGATACGCCGTCTTCATATCATGCACGGTCAGGTATTCCGGATGAAGGTAGGCAATCACATAGCAGCCGCCGGCTGACAGAAGGAGGGAAACCAGCAGCAGGAGTTTTTTCCTGCCGGTGGTATTGAGGCCAATGTAGAGAAAGGCATAGGCGAACCAGATCGGCGTACAGCCGTAGACCCCGCCTCCCGTAAAGAATTCCGCCGGAAGAACAATCAGGATGATCGCAAGACTCGCCACAACCGCCCCCAACTGTACTTTTCTGAATCGCACCGCCAGATGATAGACAACGTACATGCAGAAAACGGAAATTCCCAGGACGCTAAGCTTCAGGGCACTCTCTCCGATATAGATGTCCCAGAAGAAAATCGCGGTCAGGGTCAGCGCCGCCGTAAATGAGGTAAGCGCAAAGCAGCGGGTGGTCAGATCCTCACCGGATTCGTTGCTCCAGACATAGGACGGATTGATCTTTCTCATGACGGCCTCC
>JAIKYU010000063.1 GCA_024682835.1 Lachnospiraceae bacterium
ATGGCCAGGCCAAAGCCGGAAATAAAATATTCCAACACGGTTCCTGCCATATTTCTGCAGAGGAACAATCGCTTTACGGCAGAAGTGTTGGTCGGAGATGAGCAGAAGACGGTTCATATTAAGAACACGGGACGGCTTGAGGAACTGCTGGTTCCCAAGGCGAAGGTGACATTGCAGAAAGCCCAGGACGCCGAGAGAAAGACGGAGTATGATCTGATATCCGTTTACCGACCGAAGTTCAAATGGATAAATGTGGACAGCCTTGCTCCTAACAAGCTGATGCAGCAGCATCTGGAACCGTTATACGATCTGGTGAAGCCCGAGTATACCTATGGTGATTCCCGGTTCGATTTCTATATGGAACGAAACGGGGAAAAGTATCTGACGGAAGTGAAGGGATGCACCCTTGCCTATGAACAGAAGAGCGGAATAGGATATTTCCCCGATGCCCCGACAGAACGAGGAATAAAGCATCTGAATGAGCTGGCAAAGGCAGCAAAGGAGGGATACCACTGCACCATAGCCTTTGTGATCCAGATGAATGGGATTCATATCGTGCTTCCAAATAACAGAACACAGCCGGAATTTGGCCGGGCGCTTATAACTGCCGCAAAAGTAGGCGTCGAGATCATCTATCACGACTGTCATGTCGAAGCTGACAGCATCAGGATGACAGGAGTCACATTGGATACAGGCAGGTATCAGGGATGATGCAGATTGAATTTCATAATCCCTAAAGGTCGAGGGCTTTAACAGAGAATCCGGCAGGCAGGGATCCGAAAACTGCCGCACCCTGATGGACAACTGCGCATAAGGAGCGTAAAGGAGAATGATCATGCTGACACTGGAAAGAGCAAAGGAACTGAATGATTCGATGGTTCATGAGGAGCATCTGATCATCCACGCGAAGAACGTCATGGCCGCGATGGGGGCTATGGCAGAACACTTTGGAGAAGACAAAGAGCACTGGATGGCGGTCGGATATCTCCATGACTATGATTACGAGAAATACCCGGAGGAGCATCTGCAGCACACAAAGGAGCCTCTTCTGGAAGCAGGCGTATCAGAGGAAGATGTTCACGCGATCCTCAGCCACGGCTACGGCATCGTCAATGACGTGGAACCGGTGACACCGATGGAAAAGAGCCTCTTCACCGTGGATGAACTGACCGGCATCATCCAGGCCTGTGCCCGCATGCGTCCGAACGGCATCACAGACCTGGAGACAAAGAGTTTTATGAAGAAATTCAAGGATAAACGTTTCGCGGCAAAATGTGACCGTGACACGATCCTGAAGGGCTGTGAGATGCTCGGCATGGACGTCAAGGACGTTGCCTCGATCTGCATCGAAGGAATGAAGCCCTTTGCGGAAGAGATCGGACTGTTGGGAACAGAGCATTAGTATAAGACAAGCAGGACGATGGTCCTTATGAGGACAGAGATGAGGCATATGAGGTCTTCGATGAGTGTCAGTCCACGTTCTGTAAAAACGAGGATGGTACGTATACGATGATGCAGACGGTTCTTATGCACGGCATAGTGGAGCTGGATGAGGATACCTACGAGGAGTTTGGTGATGAAGTATATCTGTTCGAAGATTATAACGTCGTAAAGATAGCTCCCTTTGATCAGGATTCCATGAAACTCCTCATGGAACTGGGATTCACAGAAGAACAGATTGAAGGCGGCATTCAGGGCGATGGAGAGTGGACTGGAAATGATGACGAGTAAAATGCTCGATAAGGGACAGCACAAATGAGCATTTCAGGAACTATCGCAAGAGAGCTCGGACTGAAGCAGGAGATCTGCGACAGGGTGATCCGGCTGATCGATGAAGGAAATACGATCCCCTTTATTGCCAGATACCGTAAGGAAGTTACGGGCGGGATGTCGGATGAGGTGCTGCGGGTATTCTCCGACCGTCTGACCGCACTTAGGAACCTGGAGGAGCGGCGAAACACGATTCTTGCGTCCATAAAGGAGCAGGGAAAACTGACAGAAGACCTGAAAAAAGAGATCGAAGCCGCCATGACGATGACGGCGTTAGAGGACCTGTACCGCCCCTATAAGCAGAAGCGGCGCACCAGAGCAATGATCGCAAAGGAGCAGGGACTGGAGCCACTGGCAGAATACCTGAAGCGAACGGATGCCGGGGATCCGCTGACAGAAGCTGCAAAATTTGTCGACCCGGAGAAAAAGGTGCCGGATGCGGAAACGGCGATGCAGGGTGCCTGTGATATCATCGCCGAGGAACTGTCGGACAACGCGGAGATCCGCACCTGGATCAGGGAGCGTACAAGAAAAGAGGGGAGATTATCTTCAGAACAGTCACGCACCGCAAAGGCGGAGAAAAGGGATGCGGGTGACGCCGGCGATGCAAAACCTCCGATGAATAAGAAACTGGCAGAGCGCGCGGATGTATATGAGAATTACTATACTTATAGCGAGCCGTTTGCCGGCATACCGGGACACCGCGTGCTGGCCATCAACCGCGGAGAACGGGAAAAGATTCTGACTGTGCATATTGAAGCACCTGCGGAGGGCATTAAGGAAGCTCTTGTCAGGGAAACGCTGACCGGAAACAATAAGACCGCGCCTTGGCTTACCCGTGCGGCGGAGGATGCCTATGACCGTCTGATTGCACCTTCTATTGAAAATGAGCTTCGCACGGAGTTAACGGAAGTGGCAGAAGATGGTGCCATCAGGGTGTTTGGCAGCAACTTTGAGCAGCTCCTTATGCAGGCGCCGGTGCAGGGCAAGGTGGTGCTGGGCTGGGATCCGGCCTTCCGTACAGGCTGCAAGCTTGCCGTAGTGGATGCAACGGGAAGGGTGCTTGATACCACGGTGATATTTCCTACGGCGCCGCAGAATAAGGTGTCAGAAGCCAAGAAAGTACTGCGCGATCTTTGCGTAAAACATCATGTGGATCTTATCTCCCTTGGCAACGGAACGGCCAGCAGGGAATCGGAAAAGGTTATCGCGGAGTTTCTGAAGGAAGAAAAGCTTCCCGTTCAATATGCCATTGTCAATGAGGCAGGGGCTAGCGTCTATTCTGCCAGCAGCCTCGCCACTGAGGAATTCCCGAACTTTGATGTGGGACAGAGAAGCGCAGCTTCCATTGCACGACGTCTGCAGGATCCCCTGTCCGAACTGGTGAAGATCGATCCCAAATCCATCGGCGTCGGTCAGTATCAGCACGACATGAATCAGAAAAAGCTGGGGGAGGCACTGGATGGCGTGGTGGAGGACTGTGTAAACCGCGTGGGCGTTGATGTGAACACGGCCAGCGCGCCGCTCCTTTCCTATGTGGCTGGCATCGGCAAAGTGCTGGCAAAGAATATCGTGGCCTGGCGTGAGGAGAACGGCCCCTTCCAGAACAGAAAGGATCTGTTAAAGGTGCCGAAGCTGGGAAAGAAGGCCTATGAACAGTGTGCCGGATTCCTGCGTATCTCGGACGGAAAAGAATTTCTTGACCGTACTGCGGTTCATCCGGAGAGTTACGCCGCTGCGAAAAAGCTGCTGACGGTTTTAGGAGTCACGGAAGCGGAGCTTGCAAAGGGCGGAGTAAGGATTGGGAAACCGGATCTTTCACGGTTGGAGAAGGAGACCGGTCTGGGCACCTTTACCCTGAAGGATATTCTCTCGGAGCTGGAAAAGCCCGGCAGAGATCCGCGGTCTGAAGTCCCGCCTCCGGTCCTTCGCAGCGATGTGCTGGAGATGTCCGATCTCAAGGAGGGAATGGAGCTTACCGGCACGGTCAGAAACATTGTGGATTTCGGTGCGTTCGTGGATATCGGCGTTCATCAGGACGGGCTGGTACATCTTTCCCAGCTGGCTGACCGCTACGTGAAACACCCGTTGGAGGTGGTTCATGTTGGTGATGTGGTCCGTGTCCGCGTGCTTTCCGTGGATGAGAAGAAGCGCAGGATCTCACTTTCCATGAAAGGACTGTGATGAATGGAATAAGAATGGTCAGAAAA
>JAIKYU010000103.1 GCA_024682835.1 Lachnospiraceae bacterium
CATTGCCGGATTTAAGGATTTTGACGCCTGCGTCAGTGCTGTGGATGCGTTTCTGCCGTATGTTGACTGCTGGCCTGTCTCCGATCAGTCAAGTCCCAGGGTATTTAAGAAAAACCACGACCGCCTGATCCCGCACATCAAGAGGTGGATTGCCTCCGATCACGTCTACACCGCCCGCTTTGGGATCCGTATGCTGATGAACGAGTTTCTCGGCAGCGATTTCAGCGAGGAATATCCCGCACTCGTTGCGGAAAAACGCGGGGATGATTACTATCTGAAAATGATGATCGCCTGGTATTTTGCGACGGCTCTGGCAAAGCGCTATGATGAAACCATCATCTACATCGAGGAACACCGGCTGGATCCCTTTGTGCACCAAAAGGCCATCCAGAAGGCCATTGAAAGCTTCCGGGTGACCGATGAGCACAAAGCGTACCTGAAGCTTCAGCGCTGAAACACTTCTCCTGTAAAGACCGCGGGAGGAAACCCCTCCGCAGTGACCGTAAGGCGCATTGGTCCGCTTTCATAGCCCGCCCTGAGAACAGCCAGCGCGCATCCCCTGCAGGTGATGGTGTGCGGGTCGGTGTAATCCTCCGCTGTGACGGGATTGCCGGATCCGAAGGCAGTAAGCTTCGCGCTGCCCTCCGCTTCCGCCCTTAGCGCCACGGATGCATCCCGCACCGGATTTCCTTCGCTGTCACGGATCTCTATTCCGACACAGATGAGATCATGCCCGTCCGCACACATTTCCTTCTTTTCGGGCAGCAGGGCAATCTGTGACGGCTCTCCCGGAGTCAGGAGCACATCGCGGCTGACCTCTTTTCCGCCGCAAAAGCTGATGGCCTCGAGTTTCCCGGGCCGGTATCCGGTTTCAAAGCGCACCGTGCAGGGCATCGGTTTTTCCGTAGAGACGCGTTTCCGCCCCAGCGGACTGCCGTTAAGCACAAGCTCCACCTCTTCGGCTCCGGAAAAAACGATCACTTCGACAGGCCTTCCTTCAAATCCCGCATAATCCCACAGAGGCGCAACCGCCGGGAATCCCCACATCGACACGATCTCAGTCTTGCCGTAATCCTTCGGATGCATGGAATAGAGGCAGGTTCTGCCGCTGCCCCAGACGATGCTCCGATAAGCACCCTGCGGCCGGATCGCACCGGTGATGTCAAAATCCCCGCAATTTGCGGTTCTCCAGGGAAACGGCGAGGCGTATTGCGGCATCAGCGCCCAGGGCCCTTTTTCCACCAGAGGATCATCCGGATCAACGTACGCGGCCTTCCCGATCCCCGCCTCTCCGAGGTAATCCCAGGCGGTCCAGGTAAAGTCTCCGATCACATAGGGATGCGCCTCCACGAAGGGCCAGCGGTAGCCGATTTCCTTAGGAAAATTCTCCGACCCCAGAATCACGCGCTCCGGATAGCGTTCATGGTCCCGTTCGTAGAGCTCCTCCATATAGTTGTAACCCACGACATCCAGACCCGCCGCGAAAGGCTCCGTCACTTCCTCCCAGAGGAAGGAATCCGTGCTCTCCCCCGCGTTCTGTTCCTTGCGCATTCCCGCTGCGAGTTTGTCGTCCAGTCCGCTCCACATGGAGCAGATCCCGTTGCTGACCGGGCGTGTGCCGTCCAGTCTGCGGATGGCACACGCCAGCTTTCCTGCCAGCTCATATCCGTTTCCAAGTCCGCCGCGCTCCGGGATCTCATTCCCTGTGGACCACAGGATGACAGAGGGATGCGTGCGATCCCTTTTCACAAAGGCCGTCAGCTCCTTCTCCCAGTCCGCCGCAAAGAACTGGCTGAAATCACCCCCGCGTTTCGCCATGCCCCAGGCATCAAACGCTTCGTCAAAAATGTACATACCCAGACGGTCGCAGGCCTCGATCAATGCCTTCGACGGCGGGTTATGCGCGGTGCGGATCGCGTTGAAGCCGGCCTCCTTCAGCTTCTTTACCTTTCTTGCCTCCATTTCATAGAGAGAAACCGCTCCGATCAGTCCGTTGTCGTGATGTAAACAGCCCCCCTTCAGTTTCACCTGTGTGCCGTTGATCTGCAAACCGCGGACAGAGTCGGCTGTGACGGTGCGGATGCCGAACAGGGAGCTGTCTTCGTCCGAAGAAATGTGTGCCGCTTTTTCATAGTGTGTCCGGTATTCGCCGAGGTTTTTCACGAGAGCCCGGATCTGATACAGGTTCGGTTCCTCTGCGCTCCAGCACATCGGATCCTTTACCTGCAGGGTCAGTCTTGCTGTCTGTGTCCCCATGGCATTTACGTGGACGGTTACGCGCGACTGCGCGACGGCCTCTTCCCCGTTTTCCTTCTGAATAATTACGGTGACCTCCGCCAGACAGTTTTCCTGCGAAGCATTGTCCAACTCCACCTGCGCTTCCAGAAAGGCAATTCCGTCTGCGACTTCCTTCGTGAACGCATAGATGCCGTCCGGACGGATATGGAGCTTTTGTCCGTGGCAGAGCCGGACGCTTCGGTACAGGCCGGAACCGGTGTACCAGCGGGAATTCGGCTGCATGGAGGTGTTGGTGTTGACGGTGATCCGGTTCTCCTCTCCGAAGGTCACCCACGGAGTAAGATCGACGTAAAACGGCGTATACCCATAGTGGTGGCGGCAGATCAGAGAACCGTTGATCTCCACTGTCGCATTCATCATGACCCCGTCAAAAAGGAGTCCCACACATTCGTTCTTCCACTCGTCGGGAATCAGGACGTTTTTGGTGTAGTTGGTCAGATTGCCGTGATAATACCCGCTGTCCGACCGTGCGGGCGCGTCAGCCGTCACAGGCGTCCCGATCATTCCGTCATGCGGAAGATTAACCTCCTCGCCGGGATCCTCCTCCAGCTGCGCGGCAGAATCAAGAAATCCTCTGCGAAAGGTCCATTTTTCATCCAGATCGATCTGTAGCATTCCTGTGTCCTCCTTCCTGATAAAGCATGGTGCTGCCAACCCGGCGCAGCAGATTTCTACTGTAATATGATATGATGCCTAAGGATTGCTCCGTTGCTTCGCAAAGCTTCGCATACACTCACACTAAGCTCATGCTTCGCATTCGCTAAGTGTTCGTTGTATCCCGCAATCCTTCCGACCATTCGCAATCCGCAGCGATGCCCAAAATACGGGCATCTTGCTACTTGCTCATGTTCGGGCGGGTCCCAAGCTCATGCGGCGTTTCATGCAAGCATGAACGCCTTATGAGCTTTTGACCCTGGCATCATCATAACATGAAAACCTGCCTTTGTCATAAATGGCCGGACAGAAATCCGCGGACACGGACACACGGCTTTCCGCCGTCTGATGAGAGTTCAAGCGTGACAGCTCCAAGCTTTGCCGTGGATAAAACACGTATATCCACATCCGCAAGCCTCTCCAGAAGTTCCGCGTGCGGATGTCCATACCGGTTGCGTCTGCCGACAGATATCACGGCCATCCCGGGATTTAATCGCTCAAGCAGCGCACGGGAGGTGGAATTCTTCGAGCCGTGGTGCGCCACCTTGAGAACCGTCAGATTTCTGCAAAGCTTCGGGTTGTCCGTAAGAAGCTTAAGCAATGCCTCCTCCCCCTCCTGTTCCAGATCCCCTGTAAACAGCGCCGAAAACTGTCCGCAGGTCAGATACAGCACCGTCGAGCCGGCATTGACATCCTCTGTCCGCATTCCCGCGGGCGGTCCCAGACACGCAAGGGAAAACCGTCCCTGCGCAAGAACGTCTCCGCGCGCCACCGTATACACCGGCACCCCGGTCGCATCCGCGGCCGCCACGAGCTTCTCCCAGTTTTCTCCGCGGGACTCCCCGGCGATCCCCGGAAGAATCAGCCGGTCAATCCGTACGGCGCGCTGTTCATCCAGAAGCATTTCCAGAACGCCGTTCATGTGATCCTCATCCTCGTGCGTGAGGATGACGGCATTCAGTCTGGATATCCCTTCATGAGCAAGGAAAGGCTCCAGCACGCGCTCCCCCACGCCCGTGCGCGAGGAGCTTCCGCCGTCAATCAGATAATGCTTTCCCTCGCAGGACAGGACGATTCCATCCCCCTGCCCGACATCCAGGAAACTGATCTTAAGCATAGGGGATATGCGAAACAGAAGCAATCCCAGAGCTGTCGGGAAGAGGGCTGCGCAAATCGCCCTTCTCCACAGTTCTTCCCGGGATTTCAGTCGCCCTCCGTTTTCCTTCCGATACGCTCTCCAGACCGCCCAGATTCCCAGCAGCAGGTAATATCCGGCAATCTGCAGAGCATGGGCGCGTCCCGTCACAAGGGTCGAACCGGGCAGCGCATTTTCCGACAGGCACAGCACACGGAAAAGCCCGAGAAAGAAATGATCAATCCATCCGAACAGACTGCCGGCGAACACCGACCCCGTACCGCAGAGCATGCAGCAGATCCCCGCTCCAAGAACCAGCGACATGAACGGAAGAATCAGTACATTGAGGACAACGGAATACACCGGAAACGTGTAGTAGGTGACCATATAGACCGGCAGCGTAATAAGGGACACCGAACCGGAAGCCAGGAGAGCCGAAAGCATCCGAACCCCCATGTCTTTTACGGGCGATTCGTCCCGCTTCGGCACATATTCCGCAAGAAAACGCGGCATCACAGCCGGATAGAACACGCCGACACCGAAAACGGAAAGAAAGGATAAAAGAAAGCCGCTGTCCGTAGCATAGAACGGATTCTCCAGAAGAATAAGTACCGCAGCGACGGAAAGCGCGGTCAGCAGGTCGTATGTTCTTCCGAACGCAGTAGCCATAAGCCGTATGCCAAACATGACGATCGCCCGCATCGCGGAGGGGGTCTGCCCGCACATCTCCCCAAATGCCGCCATGAACAGAACACTGACGGGGACAGTGATTCCGTGCGGAAGCCGCATTCTGCGCAGAATGGAAAAAAGTCCCATTCCGATCATGGAGATATGCAGCCCGCTGATCGCCAGGATATGAATGATGCCGCTTCGCTGATACAGCTGTTTGACGTCCGCGTCCAGCAGGGAGCGGTCACCCAGAAGCATGGTGCGCATAATGCCCGCGTCCTCCTCAGTGAGGCATCTTTCCAGTGCTGCTGTCAGCACCATCCGGAGGCGGAACAATCCCTCCCGAAGCCCGTCCCTTTCGTTGTTTACCGCAATCAGCCGCGCATCGGCAAGGCGAAAAGCAATCCCACGGCCATGGTAGTATGCCGCCGAATCGAATTCTCCGGGATTGGTCGCAGCCTGGAATTCACGCATTGTCCCGCGAACTTTTACCCCTGCGCCGACGGGCGGCAGCATAAAGGACTCGTCTCCGGTCATATAGCACTGCACGCGAAAGGAAGAATTTCCCTCCGTATCGACGGTAAATACCCACTCCGTCCCGTCCCCCTGTCCCGCACGCATCTCCTTACGAATCAGATGTCCGGTTATCACCGCCTGTTCGCGATCCGCAAAGGGAAGACACTCCTCTCTGGGCGGCAAAAGCTCCATCAGCAGGAACACGACAAAAAGAAAGGTCAGGCACCACAGTGCCAGCGGTCTTCGAATTCTGAATCTCTTCATGAACAAATCCTCAGAAAATGGGGTCAGGGACAGAAATCCGCCCCTTCAGCGAAGGGTTGCGATGCCCGTTTTCAGGATATCTAAACGGATTGATGATTTTGAACGTGTGTGGAAAGCAGCTACGATAATGAACCGCCGTGGAATTACTGATTCACGGAAGCGACAATATCCAGATTTCTGGTGTACATAGTGGAAAGGGGCATCGCGTCCATAAAGACCGCCGAGGTGTCGCCCTGGACGGAAATCTGTACCCGCGATACCTCCGGCAGCTCCGCCAGAGAATTGACGATCGAATAAATGGTGGCCTGCGGGGTCACCGGATTGGGCTGCACCAGGAAGTTTTCGTCCAGATTGACATAGCAGATCCCGTCGCGCAGGGAGATATTGGTAATCCCGCAGGAGGGATTGAGGGTCGGATAGATGGCCAGATCGCTGCCTGCCGTCTTCGGTCCGGCAATCAACTGCTCGACAATCAGACGTTCCATCAGGATGTTGCTGTTGTAGACGACCGTCCGATAGACCGGTTGAAGCTTGGCGCCGGTTCCGTCTACAAAATAAAGCGTCAGCTGCACCTTTTCATAGGTGTTGATCTCGCGGCCGGCATTGTAGATAAACTGTTCCGCCGTCATGTTGCCGACCACCTCTCCGTGGGCATCCAGCAGCGGATTGCCATCCACCTGAAAGATGACGGTATCGACTCCCGGAATCTGGGAAAAGGTACGTACGATTGCCGCACGGATCAGGATCTCTGTCGTCGGCTGCAGTTCGAGGTAGGAGGCGGCGAAATTCAGGGTCAGCAGTCCCTCGCCGCACACGGTGTCAAGCAGCTCCACGGTGCCGGAAATCGGCGCCTCATACTCAAGCATCTCCGGAAAGGTCTGGAGCTTGGTCGTCAGTTCGCGGATCAGCCCTTCGGTATCCGTTTCCGCGGATTCCGGCTGATACGGGGAGGCAATGATCTCTGATTCATCATTGCTTAAGTAGTAGATCTGCCAGGAGGAATCCTCCCCTGCTGCCCCCTGCTTATCTCCGCAGGCGCACAGAAGGACAGCCAGGCAGAGAAGCATCACCGTCATGCGGATTCGTGCTCTCATGACCGTGCCGCCTCCTTGCCGGCCAGATGGATGAGAGGAATCTGCACGGTAAAGGTGCTGCCCTCCCCTTCGGTGCTCTTTAACTCAATGGAGCCGCGGTGCATCAGGATGGCTGTGCGCGTGATGGCAAGCCCCAGTCCGGTTCCCCCGATTTCCCGTGAACGGGATTTGTCCACGCGGTAGAAACGCTCATAAATATGTTCTGCAGCCTCCTCCGGAATTCCGATTCCCGAATCGCTCACCACAAGGGTAAAATACTGATGATCCGCGTCGAGGTTTACATGCACCCAGCCGTGCTGCCTGTTGTACTTGATCGCGTTTTCCACGAGATTGGTGATCACCATGGAGAGCTTCACCTCATCCACCTCCGCCGTCACCTGTCTGACCGATTCAAAGGTGAGCTCCACATCCATTCTTCTGGCGATGGGACGCAGGCGCTTCATCACGTTTTCGGTGAGCGCATTGATATCAACCTGCGTGATATTCAGCGCGGAAATCTGTTTGTCCATTTTGACCAGATCCAACAGATCGTTGATGATCTGATTCTCGCGGTCAATCTCTCTGGTGATATCCTCCATAAAGTCGCGGTACATCTCCACCGGCGCATCCTGCTGGGCGGTCAGGGAATCCGCAAGAACTTTGATCGAGGTCATTGGTGTTTTCAGCTCATGCGATACATTGGCGACAAAAGCCTGGCGGGAATCGTCCAGCGCTTTCTCCCGAAGCAGCAGCTGGTTGAACGCGTTGGCGATATGCTCGGTTTCGATGTAGGCGTTTTCGCTGATCGGCTGATTGGTGTAGCCTGCCTTGACGTCATTAATCGCCGCCGTGATCCGGTCAAAGGGACGGGATACCAGATCGGATATCAGAATGGCCAGCACCAGCAGCACAGCAAGGATGATGATCTCAATAATCATGGCCTTTCGACGCAGAATTCCAAGCGTCGTCACGATCGGTTCCGTGGAAATACTGATGAGCATGACGCCGCGCACGATCTGCTCTGTGCGGTCCGTTCCTCCGCGGGCGATGTCACCGCCCTCCAGAGATTTTGTCTCAATAATCGGCGTGGTCATCTCTATGTAACCGTTCTGCCTGTCATGCCTCGCAGCGGCCCCCGCCTCTCCACGTTTTAAGCACTGTACCACCTCGCGCGAGATGATGGTTTTCCCCTCCGCGATTCCGTAGGTATCCCGAACGATCCGCAGGGAATCATCAATGATCAGGACCCGGCCGTCGTAGAGATTGGACAGCATGTCCAGCTCTCCGGAAATAATCTGTGAGGAGGGATCCTGCAGATAGTTGTTGTTGATGAGATGATTGGCCAGGATGCGCATCTGCGTCTGCGCCTCCTGCGTGTTGACACTCACCGACCGCTCTTCATAATTGGCGAGCGTTGCAAAAAGAATGATCACGCTGGCCAGAATGCCCGTCAGAAAGATCACAACGAAGATGCGTGTGCGCAGGCTTCGAAGAAAGAACCGAAGCACATTCACCAGAAAGGCTTTTACAGTCGAGGGCTTCATGGCTGGAAGTAGTAGCCCGATCCCCATTTTGTCCGCACATACCGCGGCTCTCCAGGATTCTCCTCCAGCTTCTCACGGAGTCTGCGCACATGGACATCCACCGTTCGCGCATCGCCCGGATAATCCGCGCCCCACAACTCACCCAGAAGTTCCTCCCTGCTGTAGATCTTGCCGGGGGTGCGGGCCAGGAAGGTCAGTACGTCAAACTCCCTGCCGGTCAGCGGAATCTCCCTGTCCGCCAGAAGAACCCGCCTCGCGTCCTCATCGATGGTCAGATCCCCTGCCGTGATTCTGGCATGCTCGCCATCGGCAGCGTTTCTCGCCATACGGCGCATGATGGCCTTGATTCGTGCCTTGACCTCCAGGATATTAAAAGGTTTGGTGATATAATCGTCCGCGCCGTACTCCAGTCCGAGAATCTTGTCCATGTCGTCGCCCTTGGCGGTGAGCATGACAATCGGGACATCGGAAAACTCGCGGATCTCCCGGCAAACCTCAAAACCGTCATACTTTGGCAGCATCACATCCAGCAGGATGATGTCATACTCATGCTCCCTCGCACAGGCAATGGCCTCCTCGCCGTCATAGGCGCAATCCACTTCCATCCCGTCCTGTTCCAGACTGTAACGGATCCCTTTGACAATTGCCTTCTCGTCATCTACCACCAAAGCTCTTTTTGCCATCTTTACCGCCTCTTTCTGTCCATCTCTCACACGCTGATATCGTCCCGGATCTTTGCGAAAAGCTTTTCCTTAATCCCAGAAATCTGCATGATATCCTCAATTGCCCGAAACCGTCCGTTGGCTTCCCGGTAGGCAATAATCTTTGCCGCCGTACTCGGACCGACGCCATTCAGCCGGCAGAGCGTCTCCGCATCGGCCGTATTGATGTTGACCTTCCCTTCGCCCCCTGCGGCACCTCCGGTCTCCATGCCGCCGCTGATGCCTGCTGCAGGATCGACTCCCTGTGCGGTCGTTTCAGCCGCCATCGCGGCCGTTTCTTCCCTCGTGGGGATTCGCAGTCTCACCCCGTCCGCAAGGACCTGTGCCTGATTGATATAGTCCTCATCCGCATCGGCGGAAAAACCGCCCGCTGCCTCTACCGCTTCAAAAACGCGGCACCCCTCATCCAGCGTATACACGCCCTGACGGTTCACAGCACCGCAGACGTGAATCACAACCTTTGCGGGGATTACGGGATTAACCTGCGGCTCGTCAGGCTTCACCTGCCCCGTCTCCCCTTCCTTACCCACCGGTGCGGGATCCTCTCCGGCAAGCTCCGTCAGAATCATGTCCCGGGAGTCCGGGGAAGACGATGAGCAGGCACAAAGAAACAAGCTAAGCAAGAGCGATAGCAGAATCATCCGTTTGATATTTTGCACTTTTTCCTCCTCTGTCCGGGAGGAATCCCATCGGTGCACTTTGATTCTAATACCAATCGTTTACCGCATTCAAGTATTTCCCTTCATTTTTGTGCAGTTTTACCAAAAACCGGGGGACCGGTTTCGGCAAGATGCACAAAAGCCTACGACTCTCCCTCCTCGGTCAGATCTTCGGAGAGAAGAATCCGCTCCGGGTTGGGTATTTCGTCCACCACAACCGGCGTTCCGCGGATCTGGGAGAGCAGCTGCTCCGATACCCGTTTCATTTCCGCATTGACGTCTCCGCCGTTCCAGATATCCGTGAAGGCCGTTTCCAGGCGGATCCAGTAATTACTTGTCTCAATCATTTTGGGCATCGGTACAGAGTCGTTATAGACCGAAAGATAGGCACTGATCAGATCGGCGATCTCTTTTTCCTCACAATAATACGCGCGGTTCCTGATGGACACCTTGCCGCTGCGCGCATACAGATCGTTGGCTCCCTCCGCCGTAAGCCATGCGGCAAACCGGTTGGCTTCGCTCTCATGCTCCGAAAAGCCGTTGATCACCAGGCAGCTGGTAACGGAGAGCGCGCGGGTGGGCAGGTTGTCCGTGAGGTCAAAGAGAGGCGCCGCGCCGTATGAGAAGCGGGTTTCCCCGGCACTCTCAAGCTCCGCGAGCTTTCGGACGGCATCCGTTGTGGCGATGGTAAAAACGATCCGGCCCTCGCAGAAATCCTGCCAGATCGTGTCGCCGGTCACCAGATCCGGGTCGATGGCAAAAAACTGCCCGAGCTGCTGATAGATATCCATGCAGGTCAGCACGCGATCGTTGTAAAGCTCCACAATCTCCGGATTGTCACCGTTATCGCCGCCGACATTCAGGGCATCTCCCGCAAAAAAATAATCCATGAAAAGATCCTTGACGTCAAAACGAATGACCGCCTCCACTTCGTCCGGCGCATTGTAGCTGCCGGCAAAGGAAAGCAGTTCACCCACCGTTTCGGGCAGAAGCGCTTCCACCCGCTCAGTCAGATCCGCATCCTCAGGAAGCTCCTCTCCTGCCTCCGCCGCAGCAAGACGGGCCGCTTCCTCCAGATAGGTCCGGTTATATAAAAGCGCAGTGGTCTCCCCGTAAAAGGGATAAGCGATTTTCTTGTCATGCCAGGTGACGGAAGAAAGGGCGGCATTCGGCCAGGTGTCCCCGCGGAGCACGTCCTCGGGCCTTAAGATTTCCGCTGCCAGTCCGGCGAGTGCAGCCTTTTCCAGGTTATCATGGGTTGTGATATAGAGATCGGGCGCGCCTTCCTCCAGCGCGCTCGCCTCGCCGACATGCTCTAAAAAGCCCAGACCGGAAACAAGCGTCGGAATCACGCGCACATCCTCCGCCAGCTCGCTGTAGGCGACCGCCTCCCTGTTCAGGTAATCCGTCAGTGCCTCATCCGTATACCAGAGGACAAGCGTGGTCTTGTCACTGTAGATGCCGGTCTCCTCTCCGTTTTCTCCCGCCACAGACAGGAAGCTGTGCCTGTCCGCGTAAGCGGTGACCGCCATACAAAAGAAGATAACCAGAAGAAAGGACAGAAAACGCCTTCGCATCATCCGAGCGAACGCTCCAGAATGCGCATCATTTCATCCACATCCTCCCTGGAAGCAACAAGCGGAGGCAGGAAACGCAGCACATTGGGTCCCGCATTGATGAGCACCAGTCCGTTGTCCAGCGCACGGTTTAAGATCTCCCCGACCGGATGATCAAACTCCAGACCCTGCATGAGACCGAAGCCTCGGTGATCCGTGATATCGCTCCGCGTACCGGCCAGGTCCTCCAGTTTGTCCGTCAGATAGGGTCCGACTTCATTGACGTGATCCACAAGATTCAGCTTTTCATAGAGCTCCAGCACTTTGGCGACCGCTGTGCAGGCAAACGGATTGCCTCCGTAGGTGGTTCCGTGATCCCCGGCGACAAGTGAATGCTCCGCTGCTTTCCCCCGCAGAAGAAACGCGCCCACCGGCACCCCACAGCCCATGGCCTTGGCCGATGTCAGAATATCCGGAAGAATTCCATACCGCTGAAACGCGTACATGGAGCCCGTTCTGCCCATTCCGCACTGGATTTCATCCAGAATCAGCAGTATATCGCGTTCATCGCAGATCCTGCGGATGGAGGTCAGAAATTCGCGCGTCGCCGGGTGAATTCCGCCCTCTCCCTGCACGGTCTCCATGATGATGGCGCAGGTTTTGTCCGTAATCCGGGATTCGACGCTCTCCAGATCGTTCATCACGGCGAAACGCACGCCGCCGATCAGCGGTTCAAAAGGATCCCGGTACGCTTTTTTCCCGGTGACCGACAGCGAACCCATCGTCCGTCCGTGGAAGGAGTGCTCCATGGCAATGATCTCATGACCGGCATGTCCGTCACGCAGATACGCATATTTCCGGGCAGCCTTCAATGCGCCCTCCACGGCTTCGGCACCACTGTTCGTGAAAAACACACGGTCCATACCGCTTGCCGCTTTCAGCCGTCCGGCCGCTTCGATCGCCGGTTCGTTATAGAAATAATTTGATGTGTGAAGAAGCTTGTCAATCTGCCCCTTCAGCGCGTCATTCAGTTCCCTGTTGCCATGTCCCAGGGCAAAGACGCCGATCCCGGAGAAGAAATCCAGATACCGCTTCCCGTCCACGTCATAGAGAGACATCCCCTCCCCGCGGTCAAAGACAATGGGAAAACGATTATAGGTGTGAAGCAGTTCCTGCTCAGCCTGCTCGATCATCCGGTTCATCCGTTCGCTCATTCCAGTTCCTCCCCGTCCTGCATAAACATGGTTCCTACGCCCCGGTTCGTAAAGATCTCCAGCAACAGGCAGTGCGGGATTCTTCCGTCCAGGATGTGCACGCGGTGGACGCCGTTTTGGATCGCCTGCGTGCAGCCGGCCAGCTTCGGAAGCATGCCGCCGCCGATCTGTCCCTGTGAAATCAGTTCCTCCGCTTCCGATACCGTGAGCCTTGAAATAAAGCTGCTCTTGTCGTTGATGTCACGGTACAGT
Source organism: Lachnospiraceae bacterium (assembly GCA_024682835.1). Lineage (GTDB taxonomy): Bacteria > Bacillota > Clostridia > Lachnospirales > Lachnospiraceae > Butyrivibrio. The sequence goes on from JAIKYU010000103.1 coordinate 12,557, forward strand.
CCCTCGATATCCGTAAGGAAGGCGAGCTTGTCGGCCCCCACCGCGGAGGCAATCGCACAGGCCGCATCGTCCGCGTTGATGTTATAGGTATCGAAAGCGTCATCCAGACCGATGGGCGCAACGATCGGCAGGTAGTCGTTTTCCAGAAGATCATAGAGCACCTTGGGATCCACCGACTCAATCTCGCCGACAAAGCCGATATCCTTGCCGTCCGCAAAGCGTCTGTGCACCTTGAGCAGACCGGAATCCTTGCCGCTGATGCCCACGGCCTTTACGCCCAGCTCCTGCACCATCGTCACCAGCTGCTTGTTGACGCGCGAGAGCACCATTTCGGCGATCTCCATCGTTTCCGCATCGGTCACCCGCAGGCCGTTCACAAACTCCGCTTCCTTACCGACCTTGCCGACCCACCTGCTGATTGCCTTTCCGCCTCCGTGCACGATGATCGGTTTGAAGCCCACAAGCTTTAAGAGTGTGACGTCCGTGATGACGTTTCTCTGGAGGGTCTCGTCGCTCATGGCGCTCCCTCCGTACTTGACCACGATGATCTTTCGGTTGAACTGCTGAATGTAGGGAAGTGCCTCCACCAGCACCTCCGCTTTTTTCAGCACCTCCTGCATGTCCTTTTCCATAACTCCCCCTCTGAAAACGACCGTTTATTCTGATCAAACCGCACGCTGCGGTTTATGACCGGTAATCCGCATTGATCTTTACATACTCATATGAGAGATCGCAGCCCCACGCAGTCGCGTCCGCGTCCCCCGCATGCATGTCGCATACCGCTGTCACTGTTTTTTCGGACAGCACCGCGGTGGCAAATTCCTCATCGTAGTCCAGCTTCGCGCCGTTTCGATACAGGGGCACCGATCCTTTCGCACTCTCGATGGTGAGATCCACGAGATCCGGATCAAAGTCCACTCCGGCATAGCCCAGGGCGCACAGAATCCGGCCGCCGTTCGCGTCATGTCCGAAAACAGCCGCCTTGGTCAGCGGAGAATTGATCACCGATTTGGCGAGGATCCGCGCGTGCTCCCGCGTGTCCGCATGCAGCACCCGCACCTCAAAAAGGGCCGTCGCCCCTTCGCCGTCCGCCGCGTGGCGTCTGGCCTGCTCGATCAGAAGCTCCCTGAGCGTCTCGGCGAAAACCCGGTAATCCTCGTTCTCTTTGGTGATTGTCGGATTGCCGGCCTGTCCGTTCGCCAGAATGACCAGCGTATCATTTGTGGACATATCCCCATCCACCGAAATCATGTTGTAGGAGTCCGCGACGGCATATCGGAGCGCCTGATCAAGCATACGCGGGCTCACTGCCGCATCGGTCGTGACAAAGCAGAGCATCGTGCACATATTGGGCTCAATCATGCCGACACCCTTGCTGATCGCGCCGATCCGGCAGACGGTATTGCCAAGTGTGCACTCCGCGGCGATTTCCTTGTGCACGGTATCGGTGGTCATGATGGCTCTGGCAGCCCGGTTGCTCGCTTCCGCCGTGTCCGAAAGGGATCCGGCAAGAAGCTTCACGCCCTGTCGCACGCGATCCATGGGCAGATATGAGCCGATCACGCCGGTGGAGCCCAGGAGCACCTGATCCGGATCAATTCCCAATGCGTCTGCGGCGGCCCGTGCGGTATCCGCACAGGCATCCATCCCGTCCTGACCGGTACAGGCATTGGCAATACCGGCATTGACTACGACGGCGCGCACGGAAGCGGCCGTCTTTTCTTCTCTGACAATCCGCGTGTCCCACCGCACCGGTGCAGCCTTAACCACATTGCCGGTGAAAACGCCGGCCGAGGCGCAGGGTACATCCGATACGATCATCGCCATATCATCCCTGCCGCGATATTTGATTCCGGCCGCGGCAGCCGCCGCCCGAAAGCCCTTTGCAGCCGTCACGCCGCCGTTTATTCTGTTCATTTTTACCATCTCCTTCTGTGCTTCCCTTCGTTCCGGTCTTTATGCCGCTTCCCTGATCCGGAAAAACCGTTTCCGTTTTGTCCGGCCTTACCTGTTAAACGCCGTGATATTGGCTTCATTGAGCGTAAAATCGTAATAATTCAGATCCTCGCGCCTGGTCCAGCCGATGCAGTTCCAGAACGCATTGCCCACGTCATTTCTGGTAAATGCGATGAGGCTGACCTTGTTGATCTTCTCTGCCCTGAGCGCGTTCATGCAAAACACAACCATCGCCTTTCCCACACCCTGTCTTCGATAATCCTCCCGCACACAGACGTGGTAAAGGCATCCTCTGCGCCCGTCATGACCGCAGAGAATGGCGCCGATGACCGTACCGTCCTCCCCGACTGCAACAACCGATGTGCCTGGATTCCGTGCGAGGAAACGCCTTACACCCTCCTCAGAATCATCTATACTCCTGATTCCGAAGCCGTGGATCGTCATCCAGAGACGGTATATCCCGGGATAATCCGACTCCTCCATCGCCCTGATCACGAAACGCTTCTGCTCTGCCATTCACAAAACTCCGTATTGAAGAAATAAACGCTGCCATCTGTACAATGATACGTAACTTTATATTATAAAGGTTCATTCGCCATAAGAAAAGAACTTTTTTAACCCCTAAAGCTCCTCAAAAGCCAGCTCCTTTTCTGCCAGAAAGCGGGATAAACTTTCGTCCCAGGCCCGTTCCGGCTCTCTGTCCAGGGTAAACTCCTTCATTGAAACAGCGCTGGTGACGAAAACATGCCCCTCCTGAAAACGGATCCGGCAGATCCTGTCCATCCCGGTCCGCGCGGATTCGACCTCCGCCCGGGCAAAATCATCCGGCGGCATCATCAGAAATCGAAACGACAGCGGGGTTCTCTTCCCGCGGATCAGCTGCAGGATGATCGGTCTTTGCACCGCCCAGCAGGCATATTCCCCCGAAGGAGTCGTCTCCTCCGACATGTCTCCTTCAAAATAGGCGTGATTGAGATGTCCGTCCACCGTCCAGGTGTTTGCGCCCACCACCTGCGCCTCCACCAGAAACCAGCGGTCAAACACATCCCGTGTCAGCAATGCCTGCATAAACTCTTTTGTCTGGCTGATTTTTCGTTCTGTCATGATCCCTATCATACCACAGGATGCCGTGGCACAGAATAGTAAAAAAGTCTTTACCGGACGGAAATCGCATGTTAAACTATGACATGTGGTATTGAAAACTACATCCCGGAGGATTACTTATGTCTTACAAGATTGTTGTGGACAGCTGTTGTGAGCTGCCACCGGCATTCAGGAACGATCCGCGTTTCGAGAGCGTGCCCCTTGCCATTGAGATCGATTCCTGGCGTACCATGGACGACGAGCATTTTGACCAGCAGGATTTCCTGCGTCGGGTCCGGGAGACAGAAAGCTGTCCGAAATCAGCGTGTCCCTCACCGGATCGTTACTGCAAAGCCTACGAAACCGAAGCGGACGATGTGTTTGTCGTCACCCTCTCGTCCCATCTCTCCGGCAGCTACAACAGCGCCCTGCTCGGAAAGCGACTCTACGAGGAGGAGCACGGACCGAAAAACATCTATATCTGCGACTCCGAATCCGCGTGCGGAGGTGAAACGCAATATGCCCTGAAAGCGATGGAACTGAAGGAGCAGGGACTCTCCTTTGAGGAGACCGTCGAGGAACTGGAGCGGTTTCGCGATAGCATGAACACCTGGTTTGTTCTGGATTCGCTGGAGCATCTGCGCAGAAACGGACGGCTTTCCAACTGGAAGGCCTTTGTCGCCACCACCTTGAACATCAAGCCGGTCTGTGCCGGTGACAAAGGCGTCATTGTTCAGAAAGCGCAGGGAATCGGCATGAAAAAGGCGCTGATGAAAATGGCCGGACTGATCGAAGCCGGTGTGAAAAAGCCGGAGGAGCGCACGCTGATCGTCAGCCACTGCAACTGCTACGAGCGCGCCATGCTCGTCAAGGATCAGTTCCTGAACAGCATTCCTTTCGGGAAAACCATGATTCTGGACACCACCGGCATCGGAAGTCTGTACGCGCAGGACGGAGGGATCGTCGTCACTTACTGATCCTGCTTCCTCGAAACGCTGCGTAAGCGGCGCACCTCCCTGATGTTGCACCAGAACGCCGGTGATGTCCGAAGTCTCGTCTGATCCGTCATCTCGACCGTAAAGGTTCCCGCCTTCTTCAGGTACCTCGCATTGATAAAGCTTTTCGGGGAAATGGGAATGAGCGCCGGATCAGTTTTGATGCCCGTCACCTGCCGGTAGAAGGACGCCGTGTCGCCCATCATTCTGAAGGGCTCGCGCCCCTTAAGACCCACCGTCAGAAATCCGAGTTCCTTCGATGTCACGTAGACAATATCCTCCACCGGCGTGTAGATCGTCTCGATATCGTTCCGCAGTTCCACCCGCGGACCGCGCTTAACCACACAGTGCGCGCATTCCGAAACCATCGGGATCAGCGATTCCCTGGTGTATGGTTTTGAGATCCTGAACAGATTCTTCTCTTTGGACTGCGAAGATCCGGTCTCATCCGGTACGCAGATAATCATAGGCTGCGGGATGCCCAGTTTTCTGAGCCTTTGCACTATCCCCAGGCTGTCCTCATTCCCTTCCCTGTGATCAATCAGAAAAACATCATAGGATTCTGCAGCCGAAACCAGCTTGTCCGTGCTGCCGAAGCAGTCGATGAGGTGCCCCTCCTCCCCGAGCGCGTGCAGTCGATCGGACTCCCGCTTAAGGAGTCGTTCCGCATGTCTGCGGTCAGCTACGTTGTCATCAAAAACAGCAATGCGCATTCACGTGATCTCATAACAGACGAAACTGCAGTTTTGAACGCCACAAAATAAAGAAGCAGGCCAGCTGGAGGAGCAGAATCGCCGGCATTCCGATCACGAAACCGGGCTTTCTCGTCTTATGTCTGAACAGGAACATACCCAACAGACAGCCGACGCTTCCTCCGATCAGTGCCACACAGAACAACACCGATTCCGGCACCCGAAACGCTCCCTGTCTCGCCTTTTCCTTGTCAATTCCCATGAGCAGAAAGCCGATCAGATTTGGAATGACGAGTGCCAGAATGAGTGTAAGTCTTGTGGACATCCGTCACGCCCGGCCGCGGCGGCTTTTCTTTGAAGCCTGCACCTCCTGCATCTTCATCGCACGCACCTTGGAGGAGAGACCGAACAGATTGATAAAGCCCTCCGCGTCATGATGATCGTAGAGATCTCCCGTCGTAAAGGAGGCAATGGACTCATTGTAAAGCGAATACGGCGAGGTCGTGCCGGCCTTGATGATGTTGCCCTTATAGAGCTTGAACTTCACTTCTCCGGTGACATACTTCTGGGTGGATTCGATAAAGGCCTGCTCCGCCTCCCTGAGCGGAGTAAACCACTTGCCCTCATAGACAAGATCGGCAAACTTATTGCCCATGTCCTTCTTCATCGTGTATGTCTCGCGGTCAAGGATGAGTTCCTCCAGCTGCTGATGGGCGGCATAAAGGATCGTGCCGCCGGGCGTTTCATAAACCCCTCTGCTCTTCATGCCGACGACGCGGTTTTCCACGATATCCACGATGCCGATACCATTTTCACCGCCCAGCTTATTGAGGGTGCGGATGATGTCGGACACCTTCATCTTCTTGCCGTTGACGGATTTAGGCACACCGCCCTCAAAGGTCATCGTGACCTCGGTCACCTTATTCGGCGCATCCTTGGGCGTCACGCCAAGCACCAGCAGATGCTTGTAGTTGGGTTCCTCGGAAGGATCCTCCAGCTCCAGTCCCTCATGGGAAATGTGCCAGAGATTGCGGTCGCGGCTGTAGCTTGAATCCGCGGAGAAAGGAAGATGAATGCCGTGGGCTTTGCAGTAAGCAATCTCCGACTCCCGGGAATCCATGGTCCATTTCTCATTTCTCCAGGCCGCGATGATCCTGATGTCCGGGGCCAGTGCCTTAATGCCCAGTTCAAACCGGATCTGATCGTTGCCCTTGCCGGTCGCTCCGTGACAGATGGCCGTCGCGCCCTCCTTGCGGGCGATCTCGACAAGCTTTTTGGCAATAAGCGGTCTCGCCATGGATGTGCCCAGCAGGTAGGCGTTTTCATATACCGCGTGTGCCATGACGCAGGGAACGATGTACTCGTCGCAGAACTCGTCCACCACGTCGAGAATATAGAGCTTGGAAGCTCCGCAGCTCTTCGCACGCTCCTCAAGACCGTCCAGCTCACTCTCCTGTCCCACATCAATACAGACGCAGACGACCTCATAGTTAAAATTTTCCTTTAACCAGGGGATGATCGCGGTGGTATCGAGACCACCGGAATAGGCAAGAATGACCTTTTCCTTTTTCGACGCTTTGGTCGAGACGGCTTTGGTAACTTTTTTGGCTGCCTGACTTACTTTGTTCATAGGAAACCTCCCCTGATCATTTGATATAGCCACACAATGAATCGATACGGATCGCGCTTATTCCTGTCTGCGAAGGATTCTCACGCGATCCGCTACAGTATAGCGCGAATTGAATGGAAGTGCAAGAAAGAACCGAATCAGCTTCTCCGGTATGCGTCCCTTTCATTCTTCATGTCATACATCCGCATATCCGCAAGGACGACATACTCATCCAGATCCACCATGCCTTCCTTTGCCGGCAACAGCACCCAGCCGTAACTGGCACCGATGGTATACGGGTTTGCATGCTCTTTGTTGTAGGTCTCCAGCTCCTCGTCCAGCTTTTGTCCCATCTCCTCCGGTTCTGTGCTGTCCGCCGGCAGAGTGGCCATAAGCAGAAATTCATCGCCTCCGGTTCTGACGATCCGCGAGCCCTTCGGGGCGGACGAAAGCAGCTTTCCGGACACAACGGCGATCGCCTCGTCTCCCGCCTGATGGCCGTAGGTGTCGTTGAGGTGCTTCAGCCCGTTTAAGTCCGCGACGCACACAAACAGATGGTTGCCGGTTTTTCTGGCCTCCTCCAGAACGATATCCGTGTAATAGCGCATTCCTTTTCTGTTATAGCAGCCGGTCAGTTCATCCCGCATATTTTCCTCAAACAGATCGGCATATTTATCCTGCAGTTCAAGAAGAAAGCCCCTCTGTTCCGCCTCAGCCTGCCGCTCCTTTACCTTCCGCTCGTGAATATCCTGGATCAGGAACAGGTATTCATGCCCTTCCGGACAATCCTCCCGCGTCGCGTGGCAGAAAAAGATCTCGGACCAGTAATAGTGCCCGTCATTCTGGCGGATCCGGCACTCGTAGGACGTAAACACCCTGCGCTTCAGTTCCTGTGAAAAATGTCCGGCATCCGTAAACCGCACAAAGCCTTCCCTCTCCTCCGGGTGCAGGTTGATATAGAGATTCCCGCAGAACTCATCAAAGGAATCCGTCACCGGCAGATTCATCAGCTCCGGATTCCAATCCAACACCCGGAACAGACCGGTTTCATCATTAAGCAGCACGATCATCTGATACAGACTCTTGATTGCATTCTCAACCAGTGCTTCCATCACATTCATCCCTGTCGGTTCAATTCCTGCCGCAGTGCATCATAAGACGACCGCGGATTGCTCATGCTCGGGCGGGTCAGGAACTCATGCGGCGATTCATGCAGGCATGATCACCTTATGATTCTTGACCCTGGCATCATATTATAGCGAATCATTTGAAGAAGTACAATTGTTCCACTGGAGATTATTCATTTCCAAAACAGCGGAAGTCTGATATAATGTGATGCCGGAGTCAAAAGCTCATGCAGGCGGCAGAATGCCGGTTTTCCGGCACCGCATCATCATACAAAACAGATTCAGGGGGTAAAAAATGAATTACGCAGAGGAATCATTAAGGTTACATGATGAATGGAAGGGCAAGATCGAGGTGATCTCCCGGGTGCCCGTAAAATCGAGGGAAGACCTGTCCCTGGCTTATACCCCGGGCGTGGCCGAGCCCTGTCTGGAGATCCAAAAGGATATCAACCGCTCCTATGACCTGACGAGAAGGCACAATCTCTGCGCCGTCATCACGGACGGCTCGGCTGTGCTGGGTCTCGGCGACATCGGTCCGGAGGCGGGCATGCCGGTCATGGAAGGGAAATGCGTCCTCTTCAAATCCTTCGGTGACGTGGATGCCTTCCCGCTCTGTGTGAAGACGCAGGATGTGGACGAATTTGTGCGGACCGTGGCACTGATTTCCGGCTCCTTCGGCGGCATCAATCTGGAGGACATCGCGGCCCCCCGCTGCTTTGAAATCGAGCGAAAGCTCAAGGAGCAGACCGATATTCCGATCTTTCACGATGATCAGCACGGCACAGCCGTGATCACGCTGGCGGGTCTCACCAATGCCCTGAAGGTCGTGGACAAGAACAGGGAGGAGGTCCGCATCGTCACCTCCGGTGCAGGCGCCGCAGCCATCGCCATCGTAAAGCTTCTGCTCTCCGCGGGATTTAAGCACATCACCATGTGTGACCGCAGGGGTGCAATCTACGAGGGAAGGGAAGGCCTGAACTGGATCAAGGAGGAGATGGCGAAGGTAACCAACCTGGAGAAAAAGGCCGGATCCATCGCCGACATGCTCGTCGGCGCCGACGTCTTCATCGGAGTTTCCGCTCCCGGCACCGTCACCACCGACATGGTAAAGACCATGAACCGGGATGCGATCATCTTCGCCTGCGCCAACCCGACGCCGGAGATCTTTCCGGATGACGCCAGGGCGGGAGGCGCGGCCGTCATCGCCACCGGCAGAAGCGATTTTCCGAACCAGATCAATAACGTGCTGGCGTTTCCCGGGATTTTCCGCGGCACCTTCGATGTGCGTGCCTCCGATATCAATGAAGAAATGAAAATGGCGGCCGCCGGTGCACTGGCGGGCCTGATTTCCGATGAGGAGCTCAATGCGGATTACATCATTCCCTATGCCTTTGATCCGAAGGTCGGTCCGGCCGTGGCAAAGGCCGTAGCACAGGCCGCCATCAACAGCGGAGTCGCAAGAATCCGTCCTTAACGGTCCCTTTGGACCTGTCTCCTCGCGGCTCATCTCTTCAGAATGCCCCGCGAGGATCATATTCCGATTCCGGCGCAGCTTCCGCGTAAAGCTCCTCTCCTACGGCTCTTCCACCTCATAGGCCACACCGTCAACCATGACGGTGCGCACGTCGGAAAGAGAGCTGTAGATCTTCTCATCCACATAGTTGAATTTGTCCGGCGTCTCGCCGCGCTCAAGCATTTCAATCAGCGCGCGGACCCGGGGGCCGTGCAGCGGGTTACATTCGCCGATGCAGGCTATTTTCCCCTCCCGCGCGTAGGCGCGGGCCTCTTCATTGACGCCGTCAAAGGATAACACCAGGATATCGCCGCGGGCGGGATCATTTCCCACTCTTTTTCCGGCTGCCTCGATCGCCTCGATCGCTCCGATGGCCTCGTTGTCGTTTTCGCAGTAGACCACATTGATCCGGTCGTTGAAGCGGCCAAGCATCGCCGACATCACCTCTCTCCCCTTGGTCTGGGTAAACTCCCCGCTCATCTCGGCGAGCAGTTCCCACCCATAGGCGCGAGATGCGTTGGCAAGGCCTCTGGTGCGCCCGATCTGTGCCGTGGAGCCGATGGTCCCCTGGATATTTACCACATGCAGACTGCGGCCGGAAATCCCCTTTCCGGCTGCGTAGGCACGAAGCCAGGCTGTGATCTTTTTCCCCTCCAGTTCGAAATCCGATCCCACCCAGCAGGTATAGAGCGACTTGTCCTTCACGTCCACCCTCCTGTCCACGAGGATCACCGGTATGCCGGCTTCCCTGGCCTCCTCCAGAACGGACTCCCACCCCGTCTCTGTCGCCGGCGCCAGCACAATATAATCCACCTCCTGTTGGATAAAGGTGCGGATTGCCGTGATCTGGTTGGACTGCTTCTGCTGCCCGTTCTGATACAGCAGCTGATAGCCGTCCGCCTTGGGAAAAGCGGCAAGCATAGATTCGGTATTGGCTCTGCGCCAGTCGGATTCTGCGCCGAGCTGCGAGAATCCGATGGTGATAACATCTCCGGATTCCGATGGTTCTTCAGTGGCATCCTCTGCTGCGGCCGGCACAGCAAAGCTGCTCCCGCAGCCGGTTAAAACCGACAGCAGGAGCAGCCACAGACAGATCAGACGTAAACAACGTTTCATTTGTTCAATCCGTATTCCGCGGGCAGTGCATTATTCCAAAGCCCGCTTTTTCTGTGCCATCACCACACTCTGAATCACCAGGAACAGGCAGAGCATGGAGGCGATGGTAATTCCGGTCCACCAGGCGTCTCCAAGGCCGGCACCGCTGACGATATTCTGTATCGTGCTCAGTGACAGCACACCGAACAGCGTACCGATGATATTGCCCACGCCGCCGGTCAGCATCGTACCGCCGATGATGGATGAGGCAATGGCATTCATCTCCATACCCATCGCATTGTCCGCCGACGAGGAACCGACGTGCAGCAGGTAGACATAGCCGGCTATTCCGGCCAGAAGGCCGCAGATCAGATGCGCCAGAAACTTTGTCCGCTTTACGTTGATGCCCAGCATCAGTGCGCTCTGCTTGTTGCCGCCCACCGCATAAAAGCTGCGGCCGAGCTTCGTCCAGCGAAGCACAATAAACAGAATCACCACGAGAAGGAGCGCCACAATCACGCCGATTTCCACATAAGCGGGAATGTAGATTCCCTTCCGGTTGACGCTTCCCATTCCCGGTACATTGATCCGGGTGTTTTTCAGAGCATTGAACACATCACTCGCCACATTGAAGTGGGCCGTGTGCACGATGGTCGACATCCCGCGGGCAAAGAACATACCTGCCAGGGAGACAATAAACGGCTGGATGTCCAGATAAGCCACCAGAAAGCCCTGCACCAGACCGTACAGGAGACCCACACCGATGGCGATCAGGATGGAGCCGAAGATATTTCCCTCATGGAAGTCCAGATAAACCGCACAACAGGTGGACACCAACGCCACCACGCCGCCGACCGAGATATCGATGCTGCCCGTGATCATCACCAGGCTCATTCCGCAGGCCGTGATGATCAGCGCGGAATTGTTGTTGAGGATATCGAAGAATTTCTGCGGCTTCAGGAAGCCCTCCCCCTGAAAAAGGATGGCTCCGATATACATCAGGAAGAAAATGACGATCGTGATTGCAAGCAGCAGATTCGTGTCGCTGACTCTGGTAAAAATACTGCTCTTCTTGTTCTCCGCTTTCACTCAGGCCACCTCCTTCTTTGCAGACGTAAACCTTTTGGTTAACTGCGAGAAATAGTTTCTGACCACCGGCGCCGAGGAGACCACCAGAAGAATGACCACCACGGCCTTGTAGGCAGGTCTCGCCTCCGAGTCCACCTTGAAGCGGTAGAGGGTGGTCGTCAGGAACTGGATGATATACGCGCCCAGAATGGAAGCCCACATGTTGAATTTGCCACCGGAGAGAGCATTGCCACCCAATGCCACCGCGAGGATCGCATCCATCTCAATGTCCTTGGCGATCACCGAGTAGTTGATGGTGGAGATGCGGCTCACCTTGATGAGGGCCGCCACCGCCACGCAAAGACCCAGGATCACAAAGGACAGAAACTTGATAAAGGTGGGATTGATTCCATTGAGGCGTGAGGAATTCTCATTGATTCCGACCGCCTGGGTGTACAGTCCCAGATTGGTAAATTTTAACACCAGCATGATCGCGACGATGCATGCTGCGGCAATGAACACCGAGGTGGGAATCGGAATGCCCGGAATACAGCCCGCAAACCAGGCAAACTTCGGATCCGGTACAATCGGCAGCTCATTGTTGTTGATCCATGCCGCGATGGAGCGACCTGCCGTAAAGAGAATCAGCGTTGCCACCATCGGCTGAATCTTGAACGCCGATACCAGTGCGCCGTTGAAGGCGCCGCAGAGCATACCGACAAGGCATGCCACAAGAAATGCCAGGATCACCGGTGCCTGTGTGGCGGTCGGGCGCGGATTGTCCCCGCAGAGGACCCTGAGCATGGCGGAACCGGCCACCGCGATCGTAGCGCCCACGGAGATATCCTGTCCGCCGGAGGCTGCCGTCACCAGCGTCATGCCTATGGCAAGGATGGCAAGCTCCGATCCGTTGTCAAGGATGCTGATCAGCGATCCGGAGAGCACAGGGAAACCGTCGTTGTTGAGTCCCATCGTGACGACGAAAAAGCTCGGATCCTTGATCAGATTGACAATCACGAGAATGAGGATGGCGAGAACCGGGATAAACATCTGATTCCCGACGATCTTCTTCCAAATGCCTCCTGTTTTTATTTTCTTCTTTGCGCTCATGCTTTGCTCTCCCCTCCGGCGATCGTGCTCATGATCTTATTCTGCGTCAGATCATCGCCTGAAAGCTCTCCGACCACCTTTCTGTCGCGCATCACCACCAGCCTCGAGCAGGTGCGCAGCATCTCATCCGTCTCGGAGGAGATGAATGTCACGCTCATTCCCTCGGAAGCAAGCTCCAGCACCAGCTTCTGGATATCCACCTTGGTGCCGACATCGATTCCGCGGGTCGGCTCATCCAGGATCAGATAATCCGGATGCATGAGCAGCCATCTTGCCAGAATCACCTTCTGCTGGTTGCCGCCGGAGAGGGATTTGATCGGCGTGTCGGCAGAAGCGGTCTTGATGTTGAGCTTCTTGATATACTCATCCGCAAACGCATTGGCCTTTGCCCTGGAGAAGGGTTTAAAGAAGCCTGTCAGCACCTGAAGTGCCAGGATGATATTCTCCCGAACCGACAGGTCGCCGACAATGCCGTCCACCTTGCGGTCCTCCGGCAGATAGGCGATGCCGCACTTCATGGCGTCAATAGGCTTTGCGATCTTCACGGGCTTGCCGTGCATCTTCACGCTTCCCTTCAGCACGCGGTCCGCACCGAAAATCGCACGGACACACTCGCTGCGGCCGGATCCCAGAAGGCCGGTGAAGCCGTTGACCTCACCCTTTTTGATATGGAAGTCAAAGGGCTTGATTCCGGCGTCGCTCTGCAGGTCCTTGGCCTCAAAGACATCCTCTCCCGAATCCTTTCCCTGATAACCGCCGCCTTCTCCCTTGATGTCGGAAAGATCGTCCATCTCCTTGCCGAGCATCTTGGCAACCAGCTGCACGCGGGGCAGATCCTTGATCTCATACTCCCCCACCAGCTGACCGTCCCTGAGAACGGTGATCTTGTCGCAGACCTCATAGACCTGATCCAGAAAGTGCGTGACAAAGATGATGCCGACACCGCGGGATTTCAGATCCCGCATCAGGCCGAAAAGCTTTTCCACCTCCTGCTCATCCAGAGAGGAGGTCGGCTCATCCAGAATCAGTACCTTGCACTCCATATCCACGGCGCGCGCAATGGCGACCATCTGCTGCACTGCGATGGAACAGCTCGCCAGCTGCTGGGTCGCCTTCGCCGGGATGTCCAGGGAACGGAGCAGCTTTTCCGCGTCTGTATTCATCTGCTTCCAGTTGGTGATCTGTCCCTTGCCGCGGCCGATATACATATTTTCCGCCACCGTCAGATTAGGGCAGAGCGTGATTTCCTGATAAACCGTGCTGATACCTAAATTCTGGGCGTCCTGAGGGGAATGAATCTGCACCTCCCCGGTACCCTGAAGGGAAATGGTCCCTCCATCCTTGGTGTAGACGCCCGTAAGCACCTTGATCAACGTGGATTTTCCGGCGCCGTTCTCCCCCATCAGTGCGTGAATCTCTCCCTCGTTCAGGAAAAAATCCACCCCCTGCAGGGCACGCACACCGGGAAAGGTCTTGTCGATCCCGCGCATTTCAAGAATTCTCTTCTCGTTCACCGTTCCCCCCCTGTAAATTCCTTCAGAAAGCGCTGATTAGGCGCATCATTCCCAAAAAAGAGCGGTGCGGCGGTCCGTCAGGATGTCGCCGCACCGTTTTCCTATTTCTCAAATTCTGATACCCAAAACCGCTTCGTCACTTCGTAACCCCCGCGATTTTGCAAACATTCGCAATCCGCTGCGATGCCTTGCGGATCAGGCATCTTACTGCTTGCTCATGTTTGTAAAACGCCCAGGGTCACATATCATATCGAGCAAGCTCGAATGATATGTGACTTTGACGTCTTGTATCATCAGATGCCGTAGTTGTCTACGTCCGCCTGCGTGATGGTGGAAGCATCGAAGCCCTTCTCATCCATGATGATGGTCTTTTCGGAAACAGAGCCGCCGCTCTCCAGAGTCTTGATGATGTCGCTGATGTAGGAAGCCTGGAAAGGATTGCACTGTCCGTCATAGTTCCAGTTCTGCTTTAACAGCTCTTCCAGAGCCCACTTGTTGCAGTCGAAGCCCATGACGATGACGTCCTTGCCGACACCGTGGGAGATACCCGCCGCATCCAGAGCAGCGACAGCGCCCTTGGCCATATCGTCGTTCTCGGCATAGATGACATTGAACGGGGTCTTCGCATCGATGACAGACTGAACAATCTGCTGTGCATTCTCAGCGTTCCAGTCAGCGGTCTGCTGTGCAACGATGTTCCAGTTGGCCTCTGCGGCAACCTTGGCATCCAGCGCGCCGGAACGGCCCTGCTGTGCAGCACTGCCCATGTGACCCTGAATGTGGATGACATTGTACTCGGAAAGTCCCTGTCCGGCGAGCCAGTCAACAGCGGTCTGGCCTTCCTTCGCCATATCGGAGACGATGGACGCCTCGTAGAGGCTCGGATCCGCATCGATCGTACGGTCGAACAGGATCACCTTGACGCCGTTCTTCTGCGCATCCTGCAGAACGGAATCCCAGCCGGCGGTATCAGCAGCAGACAGAAGCAGGTAGTCCACACCGTCCGTGATAAAGCCCTGTGCCGCGGAGATCTGCTCATCGTTCTTCATGCTGTAGGCGAACTTCGCATCATAGCCGTTGGCCTCGTTGAACATCGCCTTAAGATCCTTGTCGTTGGCGGTACGATAGCCGGACTCGTTGGGGTCGTTGTTGATGATGCCGACCTTGATGAGATCGCCGGAAGCCTCGGTCTGCGCCGGAGCCGATGCGGTGTCAGTCGACGCAGCGCCGCCTTCGCCGCACGCAGCGAGACCAAGTACCATCGCAGATGCCAACAGCATTGCCAATACTTTTTTCTTCATTTTATACCCTCCTCTTACAAAACGGATAAAGGACCATTCCTTTATCGTGTCCTATTCTATCGTTTTAAGGAGGGAATACCATACAGAAAGCTATGGGGGAAGGTGAAAAATTTCACCGGATCATCATACAGGTCTACTTTTTTACGATTTCGTTTGAAATTTTCGTGACCTTCGGCAGGGAGACCGTGACGACCGTTCCCTCCCCCGGGGTGCTCTCAATCCGCAGCCCGTATGCTTCGCCGAAATTCAGACGGATGCGCTCATTGACATTGTAGAGCCCGTAGATGGCGCTCTCTGCGGGCGCCTTTTCCGTGAGTCCCTTTCTCACCTGCATAAGCCGTTCCGCCGACATGCCTGTGCCGTCATCCGTCACCCTGATCTCCATCGTTTCCCCGCAGTCCTCCGCGATCAGACGGATCGTGCCGCCGCCCCGCCGGTTCTTGATTCCGTGATAGAGCGCGTTTTCCACAAGCGGCTGAATGGTGATTTTGGGGATGTGATACGCTCCAAGCTCATCCGGCACGCTGATCTCATAGGTCAGGATATCCTGATAGCGGATCTGCTGAATCTCCAGATAGCTGCGCACATGCTGCAGTTCCTCGCGAAGCGTGACGGTCTCCTTTCCCTTATTCAGGGAGGCACGGAAGAAATCCGAAAGATTCCCGACCATGCGAACCACCTGTTTCTCATTGCCCGCCTCCGCCGACCAGACAATGGCATCCAGCGTGTTATACAGGAAATGCGGGTTGATCTGTGCCTGCAACAGCTCGAATTCCGCTTTTCTGAGCCTTGTCTGCTCCTGCCGCACCTGCTCCTCTATGGGGCGGGTGATCCTGCGGGGAACAAACCAGGAAAACACCAGAACCGCGGCGAAAAGCAGGATCAGGAGCACCGCGGAAATCCTGAGAAAGTGAAAGATGAGCCGTCTGGTGTCCTCCTGCGCCCGCAGCAGCTCCCTGTTCTCGTAGTAGACATACTCATTGATCGTCTCCTGAACCAGGGACGTGACAATCTGCACATCGTTTTCCCAGATCAGAATATTGTCCTCATAGCGGTCCTGCGCGGCCAGATTCTCATAGATGCGGTCGCTGTAAACCCCGAGGTTGCGCAGATACTTCTCCGCGCTCTGCAGGCGCTTCCGGTTTTCTCCCTCCTCCGTAACCTGCTTGAGCTCCTCCACCACGCGCTGCGCATCCGCAAGCATCCGGTTTAAAGCGGAATCTCTCGGAGACACACTTCCGGCAATCACCAAATAGGTCTCGTAGTCAAAATCCTTTTTAAAATCAAGGCTGAATTCGCTGGCAGTCACCACGGAGTCCAGCATGGCTTCATATCGCGCGTAAACATGCATCAGATACCCGAAGGCGATAAGCAGAAAAATGAGATTCGGAATCAACAGAATCAGGTAGGAGATCCGGATCCGCTGTGCCAGCCAGGAATCCTGAGCGGTCTGCCTCCACCGCCTCATTCATGTCCCTCCGCCATTCCGCTTTCCCGGAACTGGGTCGGCGTCATGCCCTGGGTCTTTTTGAAAAGATAGGAAAAATAATGTGGATCCCGGTAACCGCACAGGACGCTGATTTCACTGCTCTTCTTTGCGGTAAGACGCAGCAGCTCCCTGGCTTTGTCCATCCGGTAATCCGTCAGATACCGGATAAAAGGCTGCCCCGTCTCCTGGCGGAAAATCGTGCTCAGGTGATTTGGTGAGAAATTCACATGCGCCGCCAGACGGTTCAGCGTCAGATCCTCCTGCGCATAGTTTTCCTCGATATAGCGGATTGCTTCGTGCACCGCCTCCCGATAGCGTCCGGAGGAGGTCTCCTCCCGGAGTGTCAGGGCATGCCTGACGATCCGGGAGATGTAATCCTTTGCTCCCTGCGCGTCTGCAACGCCCGCGCCGGAAGCGTCCGGCAGCTCCACCTCATCGCGTTCGCGGTGCAGCTCATTCTCGGTAAAATCCGCCAGGCAGAAATAGCTGTCCATGAGAATGTACTGGCGGAACATCGTGGACTGCAGCGCATTCTTCCCGAGACCCTCAAAAAAGGTCTCCAGAAAGTAGTCGGTCTCCGCCGGGTCTCCGCGGTACAGGAATTCCTGCAGCTGTCTCTTGTCCACCCGTCTCGGATCCACCTCCGCGAGGCGAAAGTCCGCCCTTTCCCGCACCGGTTCTCCGGACCGGCTGGTCAAAAACTCGTTATTCTCCGTGAAATACCGCCCGGCAAAGGCACGGCTTGCCTCGGCGTAGGAACGCGGCAGATCGGTGATCCGATTGACCATCTCGCCGATACCGCCGAAATAACGGACATTTCGTCCGGCCAGCAGTCCGGTAATCCGTTCCTTTGCGCGTCCCAGGGCGTCCTTCAGCTCCGCTTCCCCATCGGCCTTAAACAAAAACGCCTCACCCTCCAGGTAACGGTCAAATACGATTGCGCCCTCCTCGTCGGCAATTCTCCGGGTATCCCTGTCAATATCGATTCTTCGCTCGGAATAGGTCTCCACTCCGCGATCATTCGGGTGCCATACGCGAAACAGCATCACGTTGTAGCAGATCGCGGCAATATCGATTCCCAGCCGCTTGGCGTCATCCAGGATCTCGGAGAGTTCCCTTCCGCCCGTCACAAGATTCCGGAAGAATTCCTGCTTTTCCAGCTCATTCCGCTCCCGCATCTCCTCCGCGTATTTCCGTGCGGACTCCCGCTCCTCCCTCTTCTCAAGAATCTTCTCGGAGATCGCGTCCACCTCCCGGATCAGATTCTCGGAGCTGATCGGCTTGGACAGATACCGGGCGACACCAATCCGCACCGCCTCCTGGGCGTATTCAAACTCCTCATAGCCGGTGAGCAGGATAATCTCTGTCTGCGGGAAATCCGCCTTGATGTGGCGTGCCAGAACCAGCCCGTCCATGAACGGCATTTTGATGTCTGTGATCACAATGTCCGGCTGCTCCTTCTGAATCAGCGACCAGGCGAGCTCGCCGTCTCCGGCTTCCCCGCAGAATTCACAACCGTGGGCTGTCCAATCGATTTTATTCTTGATTCCCTCGCGGACGACAAACTCATCCTCCGCAAGAAACACCTTGATCATGAAACCCCCTTAGATTCCAGGCCAATCCGCATCCGCTGCCATTCAGTGTCTCTCCGGTTCCTTAACGCAAAGTAACCATTCAGCGCTTTACCAGCGCTTAAATTTCAACCGATTCGATTATACTCTTTTCAACCATCCACTTGCAACCTGTCAGGAATAGATATATTATAAGATATTATGAGCAAAATTCTGGATCTGATCAAAAAAGATTCCATCTTTGAAGGAGAATCCAACCGTCTGCTGATGCTCCTTCGGAGTCTTTTGCTTCTTTTCATTCCCTACACCTGCTCCGTAGGTCTCTCGCTCCTGCTGCACAGGCTCATGGTACACGCTCTGGCTGCCTTTGCTTTCGCGCTCCTGTTTCTGGTTTTCTTCATCAGGAGTTATAAGGTCCGTCCGCCGCAGACCTGCCTGTTTACGACGATACTCTGCTATTTCTATGCCTACTACTTCTCCACGACCCTGGGCTGGCACTTTTCCTTCTACATGCTGTTTCTGGTCGGCTTCTTTCTCTTCTGGTTTGACAGCTCCATGAGCATCAAAAAGAAGTCACTCATCAGCGCCGTGACCGGTCTGCTGCTGTGTTTCGTCTGCATGATGTCCCCGCAGATCACTGCCATTCTTGAACCGGGGAGCGCCGCGTACGCCTATCTGACCTACAGCAACCTGGTCTTCTGCATCCTGTTTCTCTCCGTCATTGCAAGCTTCTTCTGCCTGCAGTTTGTCGAAGCGGAACGTCAACTCTATCTCTACAATAAGGAGCTCAAGCGGATCTCCGAAACCGATCCGCTGACCAAGCTCCCCAACAGGCGCTTTGCTCTGGAAGAGCTCAAGGAGATCGAGGCCGGTTACGAAAGCAATGACCGCTTTGTCTCCATCGCCATCGGGGACATCGACTTTTTCAAGCGCGTCAACGACAGTTACGGACATGACGCCGGGGATTACATCCTCTCCTCCCTCTCCGGGCTTCTGAACGAGGAGATGAAGGAGCATGGAATGGTTGCGCGCTGGGGCGGCGAGGAATTCCTGTTTGTGTTTGATCACGCAAACGGGGATGACTCATTTCTGCTTTTAGATACCCTCAGGGAAAAAATCGAACACACAGAGTATACCTTCGGCGGGCAGCGGATTGCGATCACAATGACCTTCGGTGTGGAGGAATACGGTCCGCGTGTGGGAATCGATCCCACCATCGCAGCCGCCGACAAGAAGCTCTACCTTGGCAAGAACAGCGGCAGAAACAAGGTCGTTTACTGATTTACTGATTCGCGCCCGGTGCTTCCTCCGTGCCCTCGTCGTTTAAGATCTCTATCATTTCCCGGATCATCTCCTCGTCCTTTAAGCGGAACTGAATCTCCACCCGGCGGGAAGCCTCCGCATCGATCTCTCCATGATCATCCAGAACCGGATTGCTGTATGACCGGCCGCTGGTCGTCACCAGCTTCCGGAGATCCTCCAGCTCCGCCTCCGTAAGAATTTTGCTTTTATCGGCGAGACAGTATTCCGCCACGGAATAGGCGCGCTTCTGCGACAGTTCAAGATTGAACAGATATCCGCCGACGTCGTCCGTGTGCCCCTCGATGATGATCTCCGAGACGTACTCCCGGTAATCCTTTCCCATCAGGGTGCGTACATAGCGCGGAAGAAACTCATCCAGGAATTCCTTCCCGGTGGCCTTTAAATCCGACCGGCCGGAGGCAAACAGGATGCTCGACTGGAAGGTGATCGCACCGGTCTGCTGATCCACGGCCAGCTCCAGTCCGGAATGCTCGAACTCCTCCTTCAGGGCCTCCACCAGGGCGCTTCTCACACCGATGATCCGATCCAGCTTGGCCTGCTGGGAGGCCATGAGGTTTTCAAGCTCCGACAGCAGCAGATGCTGTGCTTTGAGCTCTTCCTCCTGTGTCAGCAGCTTGTCCTGCTGCGCCAGCAGCTCCTTTTCCTGGGCAAGCAGCTTGTCCTCCTGAAGGGCAAGCGCCTCCTTCTGCTCATCAAGCAGGAGGCTCTGGGTGGCGACGGTCTCGCGCTCCATATCCAGCGCATCCGTCTGCACCTTAAGCTCCTCCTCCTTTCCCAGAAGCTCATGCTCCTTGGCATCGTACTGCACCTGGGCACGGAGCATCGTGACGGCGATGATCAGTACAAAGGTCAGAAGCAGCCCCGCCATCATGTCCGAGTACGACAGCCAGTAGGTCGTCTCCTCGTCACCATGTCGCTTTTTGATCGATCCCCGCTTTGCCATCCCTTACTTCTTTCCGAAAAGGTTGCCGCGTTCTCTTTCCTTCGATGCCTTCGAAGCCGCGTCGATCCTGTCAATTGTCTCTAACAGAGAGTCATTGAGCCGCTCAATGGCGCGGTGTACATCCTCCAAAACATCCCGCACACCGTCATAAGCGGCCGAATAGGTGTAGGGCACCTGCTCCGTGAGCTTCTCAAGCCGCGCGGCCATCTCATGAAGCTCGGCATCCGATCGCTGCATGGCCTCCGACAGAGCCCGGACGGTCTGGGCCGCACTCTCCGGCATCCTTTCAATATCATCATGAAGCTCTCTGATCAGGCGCTCCTGATCGGACAGCCACGCGGTGTACCGGTCAGCCTGCTCCGCCGTTCCCTCCAGCACACGCTTAAGCTGTGAAGCATTTTCCTGCTGCAGCTTGTAGGTCTGATCAATGGTAAAGGACAGCTGGGAGAAGGAATGACCGAGAGATTTGTTCATCTCGGCAATGAAAGCATTCACGATGAGACCGAGCGCATCGAGCTGATTCTTCTCCGCTCCCTTCGCGAAACGGGCGATGGTCTCGTCAAACCGGTCAAACTGCGGCTCCAGCAGATCCTCCATTCCCTCAGCCAAGGAACCGGAAATCGTCTCCGCAAGATTTTCAATCGCCCGGATCTGCTCCCGCTGAAGGGACAGCATCAGGTTGCGTCCGTCCGTCTCAGCATCCGGCAGCACAAAATTGCGGTGCACGAACAGAAAACCGTCAAGCTCCGCCTCCGTCTCCTCCAGCTTGCGCTTATAGACATAGTTGAACACCAGGGAAAAAACCATGCCGTAGATCGAGGTGTGAAAAGCGACCTTGATGCCGCTCATCAGCGGAGCGATGCTTCCCGTGATTTCCGCTGTCGAACCGGTGGCGAAATTCTGCAGACCGAGGGACAGCCCGATAAAGGTACCGAGAATTCCCAGACCCGTCAGTGCCCCCGGCACCTGATTTAACAGATTCTTGTGAAGCACCTCGTCCGCCAGCTCTCCGCCGATGAAATCCTCCAGATCACGGCGGTACTGCGGCAATCCAGACTGTCCGATCCGTTCCGTCTCGCGTACGAATTCCCGGTAGCGCCCCTGAAGCAGCGGATCCGTAAAGAGCAGCTCACCGTTGCGCCGGTACTGCTCCCACAGGGACGGCTTTGCCGTCGTCGCATCCTGGCGGATCCTTAATGAAACCCTTCGCAGATCAAGAATCAGCCGGTTTGCGGGGAAAAAGGCATGCAGTTCGCAGTTGATGAAAATGAGGGCGACGACAAGGAACATCGCGACATTGACAATCAGATTGGCGGGGCCTCCCGTCTGCGCGGTAAAGAAATTCAGATACAGACAGACGCCCACCATCAGAAGAAAGGTGATCGTCAGCAGCCACTCATACCATTTTCGACCGATCATGGGAATACTCCTTCTCTATCAGGCTCCTGTAAATCACAAAGAGAACCCGCGATGCCGGCTCCTGCTTTTTGACTCCTAGCCAAAGCCAGGTGGGTAACCGCAGTCCTGCTTCTGCCTTCCTCTGCCATAACCGCAAAAGCGGCCGAAGGCGTGACATCTGTCAGGATCATCTAGGAATCCCGTTGAAAGTACTTGTAGGTTCAAAAATACAGAAGTTGTCGAACATCTCAGGCTCCTTACTATTATAAACAATCCGTCTGTTTCTGGCAAGAAAAAAACTCATCACCGGTGAAGATGACGAATTTGCATCGGGAGGAGTTTTTTTGTGGGACCGCTATTCAGTTTTATTATTCAGTTATATTTTAGTAAACCGCAGGATGGCAGTTCTCTCGGCTGCTGCATGGGTGCTTTCCGTTTAATCATGGCGTTCGGCTGTTCCTATCCGATCTCCCGTGTACTCGCCGCCTCTGCTTTGAGGGAGGTTCGCCGCTTTGGGCTGCTTTCCGTTTTGGGAATCGGAGACTGCTCGACGTCCTTATCTGATCACCTGCAAAACTTCCGAATGACTACCTCCTGCGGATTTCCTAACTTATTCAGTTTTCTGCGTCGATTTCTTCCGATTCCTCAGCTGAATTTGTCTCCTCGGCTTCCTCGACCTCTCCTTCGGATTCGTGTTCCTCTTCCGCTTCCTCAGCTGAATTTGTCTCCTCGGCTTCCTCGACCTCTGCTTCGGATTCGTGTTCCTCTTCCGCTTCCTCCTCGGAACCGCTGCCTTCTTCCTCTCCGGGCTCCTCTTCCGAACCGGAGCCTTCACCCGCATTGGGTGAACCGCCTTCTTCGGATTCGCCGGGGGTTTCCCCGCTCTCGCTTCCCGGATCGATTCCGCCGGCTGACTCACCTTCTCCTGCTCCGGTTTCCGGACTGCTGCCCGGTGCGGTGTCGCCGCCCTTTGATCCGTTGTCGCCGGCATCGGCAACCTGAACGCCATTCGCGCCGGTATCACCTTCCTCCGAGGTCTTCTGTCCTGCCTCGCTGTCCTCTGTCACGCCGGTTTTTTCCGTCTGGGCAGGGGTCTCGGGTGCTTCCTGTGTGCTGCCGGTCTGATTGCTCTCCGCTGATTTCTTCGGCTTTTTCTTCTTTCCGTTTGCCGGTGAGGATGAAGCGGATCTGCCGGCGTCTGTCTCCGTGCTTTGCTGGATCTCGAAAGCGGTCGTCTGCGGGGCCTCCGGTGTTGCCTCTGCCACTCTTGCCGCCGCGGCAGGCTTCTGCGCAGCAGTCTGTGTCGTTGAGACCGCATTCTTATCGGTGTAACTCACAATGTCCTTCACCGCCTTGGTCTTAAAGGTGTCCACATCCCTGGAGGTGATTTCCGCCCTGGCTTCCACCGTCACCGCCTGCTTGAGCGCCGAATACCTTCCGGTGCTGATCCCGAGGCTCTGGGCCGTGTTTCTGTCCTCAATGGTCGAAGAGACAACCACAAGCTGCGCACTGACCGCCTTCTCCTCTTCTCCCTCCGCCACGGTGAAGGTCTCCTCCACCTCACGGGCGAGCTTGTTGGTGCGCGCTTCCGAATTGCTGGAGATATCCACCAGATAGGTGTTGCCGGCAACCTGATCGCCGAAGCCCATCTCATCCACCACTTCCCTTGTCCTGACCAGTGCCTCGGAAAGGGTGCGTCCCTTGATCTTACTGTTTACGAGCTCCTCCACGACCCGCTCCGCATCCTCGTTCATCGGCGTGATATCAAGCACGCGGTCCTTGCCGTTTAAGGAAAACTCAATCGACGGATTCACATCCACCGAGACATAGGTGAAAGCGTGTGAATTCTGTTGATAGAACGTCCCGCTCACGCAGGCCACCAGAATTGCTGCCGCCGCCGCGGCAAATGCACGAACGGCTCCCCGGAAACGCACCGTCTTCCTCACGGTCTTTTTCGTCTCTGCCGCCGTCTCCTTAAGACAGATCGTCCTGCCGATCTCAAGCTCCTGCTGCAGTCTGATGACGGTTCCGTCTTCCGCAAGCACTGCGCTACAGCCGTTATTCACTTCGAGGACTACTGCCTTCATACTGATACCTGATCCTTATACTCTTCTTTGATATAGCTGATATAGGAAGCGAGAATCGGAAAATCTCCGTGAAGAATCTCCGTCGCTGCTATAATGTACTTTCTGTGTCTCTCCAGAATCTTACGATCCACGCCGCTTTTCTCGCTGATCTGCTTCTGGGGAAGCGTGCGATCCCTACGCATGGACGAAATCAGCTCCTCAGACTTCAGGATGGCGGCAACGGCATCCGCACACTTTTTTCTGGTCTTCTCCGCCTTGGGCGAGCACTCCGTCAGATCCATAAAGGAAAAACCGTATTCCCTGAGAAGCTGCTGGATTGCGTCGATCTCATCCTTTGCCAGGGAGCTCTCCGGTGAACTCTCCTCGTCCGCATATCCGACGAAGCCCGGTGTGCTGCGTCGAACCTGGGCATTGATGCTGTCCTCATCCTCGTCGATTTCACCGGAAAAAGCCTGCGGCTCAACCGATATCTCCTGTGCATGCCGTGATTCCGAATTCAGGTAATCCAGGAGCCTCCTGCGGATGACCAGGGATGCGAACGGGCGGAACGGACCCTTCTCTTCTTTCCAGGTGTTCACAGCCTCAGAGAAGGCAATCAGTGCGACTGACCACTCATCATCACTGGTGGCAACAAAGTGATGCACCGTCTTAAACGCCTGGTAGAGAATAAATCCCTTGTTCTTTTCTATCAGCTTCTCGAGTTTTTGTTCATCCTCACGGGCAGCCGCAACCTCCCCATTCAGACTCTTATTCTCCATCAAGCCGTCTCCGGTTCGCTAATGAGATGATAAAAGATGCGATACTCGACATCTGCTGCAACCATCTCATTATACTATAAGATTCGGGTGGATGAATACAAAAATCGGGGCCGGGATAAAAAAAGTTTCAAATTTGTTCACGAGGATCAAAAAGCGCTCCACCTGTGGTATACTTGGGCGAAGAGCGTTCAAAAGGCACGCGGAAACAGCCAGTTACACCCTGAAAACCCGAAAAGGAAAAAACCATGGAACAGATGTCCCTGTTTTCCAATACCGTACCGGAGCCCCTGGCGGCACGCTTAAGGCCAAAGGAGCTTTCGGATTATATCGGCCAGGAGCACCTGGTCGGAGAGGGCAAAGTGCTGGCCCGGCTCATCGAATCCGACCAGATTCCCTCCATGATCTTCTGGGGCCCTCCCGGCGTCGGGAAAACCACCCTGGCCAGAATCATCGCCAACAGAACAAAGGCGGGCTTTGTCGATTTTTCCGCCGTAACCAGCGGAATAAAGGAAATCCGCGACGTGATGAAGCAGGCCGAAGAAAACCGTTTTGCGGGAGTGCGCACGATCGTCTTTGTCGATGAGATCCACCGCTTCAACAAGGCTCAGCAGGATGCTTTTCTTCCCTTTGTCGAAAAAGGCAGCATCACTCTGATCGGTGCGACAACGGAGAATCCCTCCTTTGAACTCAACAGCGCGCTCCTTTCCCGCTGCAGGGTCTTTGTGCTCAAAGCCCTCTCCACGGCGGACATCACGAAGCTGTTGAAGCACGCTCTCACGGACAGCCGCGGATTCGGAGGACAACAGATCCGCATTTCGGAAGAAAATCTATCACTCATTGCCCATTTTTCGAACGGAGACGCCAGAAGTGCACTCTCTGCCCTCGAAATGGTCATCACCAACGGTGACATGCAGCCGGACGGCTCCATTATCGTGACCACCGATATCATTGAACAGTGCACCTCAAAAAAATCCCTGCTCTACGACAAAAACGGGGAGGAGCATTACAACCTGATCTCGGCACTCCACAAATCCGTCCGAAACTCCGATCCCGATGCGGCCGTGTACTGGCTTGCCCGCATGCTGGAATCCGGTGAGGATCCGATTTATATTGCCAGGCGCGTCACCCGGATGTCCGCCGAGGATATCGGACTTGCCGATCCTCAGGCGATCCGGATCGCCGTCGCCGCCTTTGAGGCCTGCCGTCTGATCGGCATGCCGGAATGCTCGGTGCATCTGACCGAGGCGGTCGTCTACCTGTCCCTCGCCCCCAAGTCCAACGCGATGGAGGTGGCCTATAACGAAGCCAGAGAGGATGCGCTTAAACAGCTTTCCGAGCCCGTCCCGCTTCAGATCAGGAACGCGCCGACAAGTCTGATGTCCGACCTGGATTACGGCAAGGGATATCTGTACGCCCATGACTTTGAGGATAAGCTCACAACTCTGCAGTGCCTTCCGGATTCCCTGAAGGATCGCTCCTATTACCGTCCGACCGGGCAGGGATGCGAACAGCAGTTTGGTGAGCGGCTTGAGGAAATCAAGCGCTGGAAACGGGAACACGGCGCATGAGCAGAAAGAAACGTCACGCCTCTCCGCTTCCGTCTTATCCCACAGGCGACGATCGGCTTCCAAAGCTCCCGGAAGAGCTGCCGGAAGCTTTTCTTGCCCGCATGGAAAGGCAGCTTTCCGAAGACGATCCGGACGGATATGCGCGCTTCCTTTCCTGCTACCGTCATCCCCCCGTGCACGCGCTTCTGCTGAACACCCTGCGGGGAGCCTGTGCCGAAAAGCTTCCTTTTACACTCTCCGCCGCACCTGTCCCCTGGGAACCGTACGGATACTATTTCGAACTGCTGCCGGACAACCGTCCGGGAAAACACCCGCTTCATGAGGCCGGGGCCTATTACATCCAGGAGCCGAGCGCCATGCTGCCTGTCCGGGCATTTTTCTCTCCTTCCGGCCCCGGTCCGGCTGCCGTTCCCCTCTCCGGCGGGCTATCCGTGCTGGATCTCTGCGCGGCTCCCGGCGGAAAAAGCACACAGCTTGCCATGCTGATGCAGGGAAACGGGGTTCTTGTCTCCAACGAAATCCACCCCGTCCGCGCGAAAACCCTGTCGCGCAATATCGAACGCATGGGCATCCGCAATGCTGTCGTCACCAATGAGACACCGGAGCGTCTTTCCGCCTTCTTTCCCGCTTTTTTTGACCGTATTCTCGTCGATGCCCCCTGCTCCGGAGAAGGCATGTTCCGCAAAAATCCCGCCGCGGTCAGGGAGTGGTCCCCGCAGGCAGTCGACCTGTGTGCGGTCCGCCAGGAGGAAATCCTTCGCGCCGCAGTCTGCATGCTTGCACCCGGCGGTTTACTGGTCTATTCCACCTGCACTTTCGCCCCAAAGGAGGATGAGGAACAGGTCAAGCGCTTTCTCTCTCTTCATACCGATTTTGTGGAAGTAAAACAGGAGAAGCTGCTCCCGCACAAAGCACCGGGAGAAGGCCACTTCTTCGCCCTCCTGTCCGGTGACGGCGTGAGGGTGCCAAATCGTGCATCTTACGTTTTTCCCGACCGGAGGCTTCGCGATGAAACAAGTGCCTGGATCGAAAATCTGCTTTTTGATCCGGCCTGTATTGGCTATCATCCGGAACGTCTTTTTCTATCCGGAGAGCATCTTTATCTTCTTCCGCAGGGTGTGCCCGATCTGAAAGGCCTCCGGGTGCTCCGTCCCGGCCTGCATCTGGCTGATCTTGTCACGGACAGGAACGGTCTGCGTTTTTCTCCGGCACACGCGCTCTCTCACGTCCTTCTTCCGGCCTGGGCGAAGCACTGCATCGAACTGAACGATCAGGAGGCCGCCCTGTATCTGAACGGCCAATCGCTTCGCGCGGAAGCCCTCCCGTCTTCAGCCCCGGATGCTTCACGCGATCTTCTTGTCACTTACGGCGGCTTTTCCCTTGGCTGGGCAAAAGCCGTCAACGGTCAGTTGAAAAATCACTACCCGAAAGGACTGCGAGGGGCGGTCTGAAACTTTTTGTTACTATTCACATTAATTGTGCACTATGCACAATTAAACTCTTCATTTCTTGTGCAGTTTTAACAAAGATTTTTCCATTTTCGCTGTTCTGCTGGACAATGGGCGCCACTCATGCTATGATCTGCTCACCTTTCAGGTATAAGATCCCCTCACACAACATTTCTTACGAAGTACAGGCCTATGCCGCACTTCTGTTTCTTTTCCTATTTTTTCAGGAGGTTTTTCTATGCTTATGAATGCCATGCTGGCCGAAACGGCCGCAGAATTGATTGATTCGATGGAGTCCGCCGTCCTGCCGAGGTTTGTTCCGGCCGGACGAAGAGCCGATCTGGCGGACAGGGACACCGTCCTGATGCCCTGGCATGATCTCACGATTTCCTTTTATCTTCCATTTCCGCAGGCGGAATCGGAGGACAGAACCGCCAGTATTGTGATCACGAACAAACTGCTTACGGGACGGCATCTGTCCGTTGATGAGCTGTTTGCCTGTGCCCTGCAGAATCTGACCGCCGCCTCCTATCTCGCACCTTTTCCGGAGATCCTGAACAGCCTGACCCGATTGATCGGCAGTGAGTTCCTGCCGCCGTCATGCGAAGAACCTCCCGTTCCGGTCTGGTTTGTCTCAAACAGACAGAAATGCTTCGGTGCTTCCGCCATTCTGTGTCCGGAGGTCATCCGGGAACTGCACGAGCATCTGGGCGAGCGCTTTATGATCCTGCCTGCCTCCGTCCATGAGGTTCTTTGTCTATCCCCGGATGATGACGATGCCCCCGCCCGGTATTCCGATATGGTGCGCGAAATCAACGATCAGGTCGTCGAGCCGGCGGAGCGTCTCTCCGATCACGTCTACCTGTGTACGGACGGGATCGTCACTTCTTATGAAAGAGCAGAAAGAGTCCGCCGCCCACGACGCAGGCACCGCCAAGAATATTGCCGAGCGTGACCGGTATCAGATTATGCAGGAATGCGGCCAACGTGACGCCGAATATTGCTTCGCCGGAAGCCTGAGCCGCAAATACACCCGCCGGAATAAAGTACATGTTGGCGACGCTGTGCTCAAATCCACACAAAACAAAGAGCATGACCGGCAGGAAGGTGCCCGCAAGCTTTCCTGCCGCATCCGTCGCCGCCATGGCAAGCCACACGGCCAGACAGACCAGAATATTGCAAAGGATCCCGCGGATGATATCGTCCCCCACAGACAGCCCGCATTTGGACGAGGCGGTGTCATACACCGGCTGTAAGCTTCCCGCCGCCCCCCGGATGATCCCGAAGGTATGTCCGTACGCCGCACCAAGCGCCACCAGCACGCTCCCGCAGCAATTTCCCAGATAGACGATCCCCCAGTTGCGAAGCATCTGCGCGGCCGTGATCCTGCCAGCCAGACAGGAAATCAGCAGCAGACAGTTGCCGGTAAAGAGTTCCACCCCGACGGACACAACCAGGATCAGTCCCACAGGAAACACGCAGGCGGAAGCGATCCGGCCGGCCGTCCCTCCGATGCAGGCCCCGGCAATCTGACTGCCCAGCGCGCCGAAGGCAATAAAGGCACCGGCAAAAACCGCCGAGAGAAACATTTTCCCGGTTCTCATGGACACCTTGGCCTGACCGGCCGACATGTAGTTTTCCATCACTTCCTTCGATGTACGCATGCTCCTTTTCCTCCTCTATAAAACACCGTTTTATAGCTGGCTTACTCCCAAGTATAACACACTTTCGGTTGACAGCCACGCGTTTTTTCGGTTATGCTTTATACTGCATGCAGATAGCCTGAAGGCTCGAAAGTGAGGTTGAAATGAAGATCGTCGCCATCGTTCTGTTTGTCGCCATGTATGTCCTGCTGATCGCACTGCCGAAAAGGCGGGCCGTCACAGCACTCATCACCGCGGGAATCTTTCTGGTCACGGGTATTCTTCCCTTTGCCAAGCTGCCGACAGCGATCGACTGGAATGTGCTGATGATGATTCTCGGCACCCTGCTGCTGGTAGATTATTTCATCGATTCAAAGATGCCGAATCTGATCGCCGATCATCTTCTGGCCATCTCTCCAAACGTGATGTGGGTCACGATCCTGATGTCCCTCTTTTCGGGAATCATCTCCGCCTTTATCGACAATGTGGCGACGCTCCTCATGGTCGCGCCCGTCGGACTTGCGGTCTGCAAAAAACTGAAAATCAATCCCGTCGCCATGATCATCTCCATTGCCGTCTCCTCCAACCTGCAGGGTGCGGCCACACTCGTCGGCGACACCACCTCCATCATGCTGGCCTCTTATGCCTCCATGGATTTCAATGATTTCTTCTGGATGAACGGAAGGCCGGGCATTTTCTTTGCCGTGGAGCTTGGCGCGTTGGTTACGGTTCCGATCATGATGATTCTCTTCAGAAAGGACAGGGAACCGGTGGAATCCGATGAGCGGACCGTCGTCACGGACTATGTGCCGACCATCATGATGCTCGCGCACGTGATCCTGTTGATCATCGCATCCTTCATCCCGGACAAGCCGGAGATCACCAACGGTCTGATCTGCATGGGCTGCGGCATCGTCGGAATCATCTGGGAATTTGCCAAAGACAGGGACCGTGACCGGGTGATCCGGGTGCTGAAGAATCTGGATTATGACACCATGCTGCTGCTGACCGGTCTGTTTGCCGTGATCGCCGGCATTACGGAGGTCGGCGTCATCAACGATCTGGCAAAGCTGATCGCCGACCTTGGCGGCACCAATCTCTTCCTGCTGTTTACGATCGTGGTCTGGGGATCCGTCCTGATCTCGGCCTTCATTGACAACATTCCCTATGTGGCAACCATGCTGCCCGTGCTGCAGGGTGTCACGCTGGCCATGGGCGTTGAGCCTTACCTGCTCTATTTTGGCCTTCTGTGCGGTGCCACCCTGGGAGGCAACATCACCCCCGTGGGGGCAAGCTGCAACATTGCCGGCGTCGGCATGCTCCGCAAGGAGGGCTACGAGGTCAGCTTCCGCGATTTCGCCCGCATCGGCATTCCCTTTACCCTTGCGGCCGTCATCTCAGCCTACGTGTTTCTCTGGGTTTTCTGGAGATAACGTAAAGATTCAGTACTGCAGATTCTCCGGACCAAAGCTCTCCGGAAGCAGCTGTCCAAGACTTGTTATTCGATAATTTGTTAACGATTTTGCGATAATCACATCACAGGCCGCCGGATCGGAAAACTCCCGCAGTACCTGACGACAGATCCCGCAGGGGGTTGCCTCATCCGGCATCTCATCCGTGCAGGACGATGGACCGCCCATCACGGCAATGGCACGAATCCGCGTCACCCCCTCGCTCACCGCTTTGAATACCGCCGTCCGCTCCGCGCAGTTGCTTGCGCCGTAGCTGGCGTTTTCCACGTTGCAGCCGCCAAAGATCCGACCGTCTGCGGTCAGAACGGCCGCTCCCACAAAGTAGCGGGAATAGGGGGCATACGCGTTTTTCCTTGCCTCCTTAGCTGCCAGGACCAGTTGTTTTGCTGTCTGTGCGTCAATCATCTTTTCTCCCGCCTTCCCCGTCCGTCAGAAGTCAAACACCTGGAAGATGTAAAATTTCAGGTAATACGAGTTTTCATCTCCGGTCCAGAGGATCGGATGGTCCGGTGCCTGCTGTCTGAATTCGACCTGCCTGAGCCTCCGGTGCGCACCTCTGGCTGCCTCTGCGATCGTCCGCGCAAAAAGCGCCTCCTCCATGAAATGCGAGCAGGTACAGGTTGCGAGGTAACCGCCGTCACGCACCAGCCGGAGTCCCCGCAGATTGATCTCCCGGTAACCGGTGACCGCCTTTTTGACGGAGGCGCGGGATTTGGTAAAGGCCGGCGGATCAAGAATCACCACATCAAACCGCTCTCCCTGCCGTTCCATCTGCGGCAGCAGTTCAAACACGTCCGCCGTCCTGAAGGACACCGTCCGTTCGTAACCGTTTATGTGCGCATTCTCCTTTGCCTGTGCGATGGCTGTCGCGGAGGCATCCACCGCCACTACCTCACTTGCTCCGCCGTGCGCCGCATTCAGCGCGAAGGCACCCGTGTGCGTAAAGCAGTCCAGCACCCGCGCATTCGCGCACAGACGCTGCACCGCAAGGCGATTGTATTTCTGATCCAGGAAAAAGCCGGTCTTCTGACCGTTTGCAATGTCGACAAGGTATCGGATTCCGTTTTCCGTGATGGGAACCTGTGTTTCTCCTCCTCCCATGCCGGGAAGCT
This sequence comes from Lachnospiraceae bacterium, assembly GCA_024682835.1. GTDB lineage: Bacteria > Bacillota > Clostridia > Lachnospirales > Lachnospiraceae > Butyrivibrio. The sequence goes on from JAIKYU010000103.1 coordinate 44,432, forward strand.
CTATCCAGCCGGAAACCCGGAGCATTCCCTCCAGATCCCGCTCCTTTGAGTCGCTCCGCTCGTACACTCCGCGGATCTTTGCGCCGTCAGCCGCCAGTTCCTCAACAAGCGCGGACAGGATCGTCCGCTTCATCCGGTCAATTCCCAGCGCAAGCGATTCCGCGACAAGAACATCCCCGAACCGGTCAACCGTGAGTCCCGGCAAAAGATCAGCCTCGCCGAAAAGCAGACGGCAGGCTTCCAGATCCGATGCCTTGTGCATCACGCGCTTGCGGTATTCCCATGCCGCATGAACGCGTTTTTTCAGGAGTTCTTCATTGACGGCACACCCTTCGTCCCTGGACAGAATCCGTATACGAATTCTGGAATGAGAATTGATAAACCCATAGCCGAGAAAATAGCCGTCGAAATCCCTGAGCTCAAGGAGTTCGCCGTCATCAGGTCCGCCAAAAACCCGGTCGATCTCGTTGTCATAGACCCAGAGACCGCCGGCTTTCAAGCTCTTTCCGGCCCCTTTTTTCAGTACTGCCTTCACGGAAACGTCAGAAGCCGGCTTTTTTCAGGAGGTCTCCCAGCGACGTGGTCGCCTCCCCGTCGCTCTGGTACTCCGCAAGCTCCTCTTCCACCTTTTCCGCGGGAATCTCCTCCAGGGCTTTCATGCTTAAGGAAAGCTTCCCGTCCTTGATCTGCGTCACCTGCACCTTGACCTTCTGTCAGACCTGCAAAACCTCGCCGGGATATTTCAGCCGTTTTTCCGAGGTGATCTGGGAGATGTGCAGCAATCCGGACAGTCCTTCGCCCAGATCGATGAAGGCGCCGTAATCCTTGATACTCTCGACAGTGCCCTCGGTCACAAGGCCGACCCGGACGTTGGAGGCCTTGGCGGCCCGTCTCTTTTCCGCCTCCTCACGGAGAATTTCCTTCGCCGAGAGAATCAGCTTCTTCTTTTCCCTGTCGACATCGGCCACCCGCACGCGGATGATCTTTCCGACATAGCCCGGGAGTGCCTCCTCCTCCACAAAATTCAGATCGAGCTTGGAGGCGGGGATAAAGCCCCTCGTGTCCTCCAGATAGGCGACCGCACCGCCCTTTACGGCGGAATCGATCTTCACGGAAAACTCCCGCTTCTGGCTGCGGTATTCCGCAAAGCGATCCCATACCAGCTCGTCGCTCGCCTTCTTTCGGGACAACAGGATGTTGCCGTGGCCGTCGTCGGTTTTGATCACGGTGGCTTCCACCTCCTGCCCGATCTCCACGTCGTGGCGGATGGAGAACTTCGGATCGTTGGAATACTCGTCCGCGGGGATCACGCCCTGCGCGTAATACTGGATATCGACCGCCACCTCGGTTTCACTCACACCGATCACAGTCCCTTTGAGGATATCTCCCTCCTGGATTTTCCGAAAAGAATTGTCGATCTCCGCCTGGAAATCCTTCATCGATTCTGCCATAAATCCTCCTTTGTAAAAGACTTACGCCCCCTCTTTCAAAGTCTGTTTCACCACAAATATCGTTCCGGCCATCAGCACGACGCCTATCGGAAGACATACGAACCAGCTTCGCACGAATCCGGAAATCACGTAGGCGACAAAGGAGACCGCCGCTGCAGTGACCGCGTAAGGCAGCTGTGTCGAAACATGTCGGATATGGTCACATTGAGCGCCCGCACTCGCCATGATCGTGGTATCGGAGATCGGTGAGCAGTGATCCCCGCAGACCGCGCCGGCCATGCAGGCAGAAATGGCGATGATCATCAACTCGTTGTTCAGATCCGCGCCGAACACATTGACAACAATGGGAATCAGAATGCCGAAGGTTCCCCAGGAGGTTCCCGTTGCAAACGCAAGGAAGGTTCCGATGAGGAACACGATAGCAGGCAGCAGACTCATCAGGGCGCGGTTGTCGGCGATCCCCGCCACCAGACCGGCGACATAATCCTTGGCTCCGAGGGAATCCGTCATTGCCTTCAGCGTCCATGCAAAGGTCAGGATCAGGATCGCCGGCACCATGCTCTTAAAGCCCTCCGGAATCGCGTTCATGCACTCACTGAAGCTGAGCACCCGGGTGGCCAGGAAAAAGATGATCGTGATCACAAGCGCGACAACCGAGCCGTAGACCAGGCCAACCGAAGCATCGGAATTGGAAAAAGCATCGATGAAGCTCTCGCCCTCAAAGAAGCCGCCCGTGTAGATCATACCGATGACGCAGCAGACGATCAGCGCCACGATCGGCAGCACCAGATGGATCACCCGTCCTTTTTCGGAAACCGGGGGATGCGGCTGATCCTCCGCGCCGGTGATACTTGAGGCCGGACCCTTCTTCGAGGAGTCTGTGCCGCGCTGTCTGTCCATTTTCTCCGCCGTGCGCATCGGGCCGTAGTCAAAATTCATCAGCGTAAGGGACAGCATCATGACAATGGTCAGCACCGCGTAGAAATTGTAGGGAATGGCGCGGATGAAAAGGGTCAGTCCATTGGCGCCGTCCACAAATCCGGTCACCGCCGCCGCCCATGATGAAATGGGTGCGATAATGCAGACCGGCGCTGCGGTCGCATCGATCAGGTAGGCCAGCTTCTCACGGGAAATCCTGTGCTTATCGGTCAGCGGACGCATGACGCTGCCGACCGTCAGACAGTTGAAATAATCGTCAATGAAAATCAGGATACCCAGTATAATGGTGGCCACCTGTGCTCCCGCCTTGGTCTTCACATGCTCCACGCTCCAGCGGCCAAAGGCAGCGGAACCGCCCGCGCGGTTCATCAGCATCACCATACTGCCGAGCACGACCAGGAAAATCAGGATGCCGACATTCCACGCATCCGCCAGCTGGCCGATCATGCCGTCCACAAAAACATGCTCCATCGTGCCGGTAAAGCTAAACCCCGAATAGAGCACGCCGCCGACAAGAATACCGATAAACAGGGAGGAATAAACCTCCTTGGTGATCAATGCCAGCGCGATTGCAATAATTGCAGGTACCAGTGCCCAGAATGAATTCACAAACATATTGATTCCTCCCTTCTACGAAAGTTAAGCATAATGCACATACCCTTCCCTTGTCAACGGAATGTTGCGCTCTCAGTATTGAAAAATCCGTATTATATTTCATTTACACCTGTTTTTTTCGTAGAACCTTCCTGTTACCTGTGCCATGATGGTCTCATGGCGAAAGATAAGAACAGAAAAAACAGAACGCAGGAAATGGGACGTCTTCAATGGCTGTGGATGAATATGCGAGGATACCGCGTACTCTACCTTCTCGCCATTTTGGGCACCCTGACATACAATGCCCTGCAGCTGACGGTTCCGGCCTTTTCCAGCAGAATCGTTGACCGTTTTCTCACCGGTCCCGATGCCGCTGTCATGCTCGCGGAACACAGGTCGGAGTTTTACCGGCTTCTTATCCTGATGATCGGCATCACGATTCTCAGATGCATCATCGTCTACGCTGACTGTCTGGCCTATGAGCATGTCTCCCAGAAGGTTCTGTTCCGCATCCGCAATGAGCTGTATGACAATATCCAGCGACAGGATATGATGTTTTACAGCACCTACCGGACCGGTGATCTCATGACCCGCGTAACCGGCGATCTCGACGCGGTGCGCCATATGCTCGCCTGGGTCATCCGGATGATCACGGAAGCTTTTTCCCTGCTTGGAGCCGTCACGATCTATTTCCTCTGGATGGACTGGAGACTCGCGCTCTCTCTGCTTTCCATCGCTCCGTGTATTTTTCTCATCATCTGGATTTTCAAGCTGCGCGTCGCTCCGATGCATATGATGCTGCGCGAAAAGCTCGCCCACATGAACACCGTGGCTCAGGAGAACATTGCCGGCAACCGTGTCGTCAAGGCGTTTGCAAGAGAGGATTACGAAATCCGCCAGTTTGACAAAATCAACCGCGACTACCGTGACACCAACAAAAAGACAGCCCTGGTCTGGCAGACCTTTTATCCCTATGTCGAGGGTCTGGCAAACCTCCTTCCTGTGATTCTCCTGCTTGTGGGCGGTCTGTTCCTGATCGGCGGTTCCCTGACCATGGGGGAATATGTCGCGTTTTCCGGTCTGATCTGGGCAATTGCCAATCCCATGCGTCAGCTGGGCAACATCATGAACGAATTCCAGCGCTTTTCGGCCGCCTCGCGAAAGATCATGGAAATCTACTACTCCGAGCCGGAAATCAAGGATCTTCCGGATGCCGTGGATCATCCCGGCCGTTTTGAAGGATCCGTCGAATTCCGGGACGTGAGCTTTCGATACAGTGATGCCAATCTTCCGGTTCTGAAACACATCTCCTTCACCGCGAAGCCCGGAGAAACCGTCGCCATTATGGGAGAAACCGGCTGCGGAAAAACGTCCCTCATCCACCTCATCCCGCGTTTCTATGAGCCGACGGAGGGGACGGTTCTCGTCGACGGACGGGATGTCAGGAAATACAAGCTGCAGGCGCTAAGGAAAAACATCGGTCTCGCCACGCAGGATGTGCTGCTCTACTCAGACAGCATCGACGGCAACATTGCCTACGGGGACAGCCACATCTCCCATGAGGAGGTGGTGCGTTTTGCCCGTTCCTCTGCCGCCGATGAATTCATTGCCAGAATGCCCGAGGGCTACGACACCATCGTCGGCGAGCGCGGCGTCGGTCTCTCCGGCGGGCAGAAGCAGCGAATATCCCTCGCCAGAGCGCTGGCCGTCCGTCCCTCGATCCTGATCCTCGATGACACGACTTCGGCCGTGGATCTGGAGACGGAAAAAGAAATCCAGGAAAGCCTCCGCAGGCTTCCCTTTCCCTGCACCAAAATCATCATAGCCCAGCGCATTTCCACGACAAAGACCGCGGATCAGATTCTTGTCATGGAGCGCGGAGAGATCACGGAACGCGGGACTCACGAGGAACTGATCGCAAAGGGCGGCTATTACGCAGAACTGGTCAGGCTTCAGATCGGAGAGCAGGAATATGGCAAGAAACACCTATAAAGAAGACGAGCTGCTGGAAGAGCCCTTTGATTTCCGCCACCTGTTGCGTGCGTCCGTGTATATTCGGGCGTATGCCGGTCAGATGGTGCTTGCGCTGGTGCTCTCTGCCCTTGGCGGTGCAGCGGCGCTGGTATCCCCCATGCTGATCGAACGGGCGCTGGATGTCGCCATTCCGGCCGGCAACACCCATATGCTCTACCGGATCGTCGCCGGCATGATTTTCTTTTACGGCATCAGTGTCCTGTTTACGACCATCCGCTCACGGATCATGATTCAGGTCAGCCAGAATATCATTTACCGCATCCGCGGCGATCTGTTTTCCCATCTTCAGGAGCTGCCTTTTCAATACTATGACGACCGTCCCCACGGCAAGATCCTGATCCGTGTGGTCAACTATGTCAATTCCGTCTCAGACATGCTCAGCAACGGTCTCATCAACGTGGTGCTGGAAATCTTAAACCTCATCTTCATCGTCGTCTTCATGCTGATGGTGGACGTGAAGCTCTCCCTGGTCGTGCTGGCAGGTGTGCCCGTTCTCGGCATCTTCATGCTCTGGATCAAGGGCAAGCAGCGCAAAGCCTGGCAGCAGGTGTCCAACAAAAACTCCAACTTAAACGCCTACCTGCAGGAGAACATCGTCGGTGCCCGCATCACCCAGATCTTTGCCAGAGAGGATGAAAACGCGGGGATCTTCAAGGAGCTCTCCGAGCGCTGCCGGAAAACCTGGATGAAGGCCATCGGCTACAGCACGTTGGTCTGGCCCGGAATTGACACCATCTCCGTCTGTGTGCGTGCGGCAATCTTTCTCTTCGGTCTCATCATCTTCGGACAGGGACAGACCAGTCTCGGCGTCATCGTGGCGATCTCCAGCTACGCCTCCCGTTTCTGGCAGCCGATTATGAATCTCGGCAACATCTTCAACAACTTCATCAACAACATCGCCTATCTGGAGAGAATCTTCGAGACCATCGACGAACCGGTGGAGATAAAGGATGCGGAGGATGCCGTGGAAATGCCGGCGATCAACGGTCGGGTGACCTTTGATCACGTCTCCTTCTCGTATGAAAAGGGGAAGGAGGTTCTTCACGACGTGTCCTTCACGGTGGAGCCCGGGGAAAGCATCGCCCTGGTCGGTCCCACCGGCGCCGGCAAAAGCACGATCGTGAGTCTGATCTCCCGCTTCTACAATGTGGACAGCGGACGGATTCTCATTGACGGACAGGACATATCAAAAGTGTCGCTGCATTCCCTGCGCAGACAGATGGGCATCATGCTGCAGGACAGCTTCATCTTTTCCGGCACCATTGAGGACAATATCCGCTACGGAAAGCTGGACGCCTCCCAGGAGGACATTGAGCTGGCTTCAAAGACGGTGTGCGCCGACGATTTTATCCAGACCATGCCCTACGGCTACCGGACGGAGGTAAAAGAACGCGGCGCTCTGCTCTCCCAGGGTCAAAAACAGCTGATCTCCTTTGCGCGCACGCTTCTCTCCAATCCCGCCATTCTGGTGCTCGATGAGGCGACCTCCAGTATTGATGTCCAGACGGAACGGGATCTGCAGCAGGGACTCCATGCCATGCTCAAAAGCCGCACCAGCTTTGTCATCGCGCACCGGCTTTCAACCATCACCGGATGCGATAAGATCATGTTTGTCGATCACGGAGGAATCACGGAGTGCGGAACGCATGAGGAACTGATGGCCAAAAAGGGTGCGTATTACCGTCTCTACACCGCCCAGACGGAAGACGTGGCATAAAGTTTCTATTCACAGGAACCCCACCCCCCATGAGCAGACTTGGCACGTAGTGCGAGAAAGGTCGCAAAGCGACCGCGTGCGAATGTGGGCAGGGTTTTGTGAATAGCAGGACCTCAGCCTCCCTCCGACACTCTCCTTCGCAGCTGCCCGCAGGCGCCGTCAATATCCCGTCCGAGGGATCTGCGGATCGTCGTCTGGGCGCCGCCATCCTCCAGGATCTTCTGAAAACGTCTCACCGCCTCGCGCCCCGGCTCCTTCAATCCCCGCTCCGTCACCGGATTCACCGCAATCAGATTGACGACGCCGTTGATGCCGCGGAGCCTGGACGCCAGTTCCCGTGCATGTTCCGGTCTGTCGTTGACACCGGCGATCACCGCATATTCCCAGGTGAGCCGCCTTTTTGTTGCCGCGTAGTACATCCGGCAGGCATTGATCAGCTCCTCCATGGCATATTCCCTGGCAACAGGCATGATCTTTCTCCGGATCTCATCGTTCGGCGCGTGAAGAGAAACCGCCAGATTGACGGGAATTCCCTCCTTTGCCAGTCTATGGATTCCTGGTACGATTCCGCAGGTGGAAACGGTCATATTGCGGAAGGAGAGATGCCTCCCCTTTTCATCAGAAAGCAGCCGGAAGAAACGGATCACCTCATCGTAGTTTTCCATCGGCTCGCCGCTGCCCATGACCACCACATGGGAGATTCCTGCATCCTGCTCAGACAGCGACCGCTCGATGGCATAGACCTGAGAGAGAATCTCCCCCGCGGTCAGATTCCGGGAAAGGCCGCTTAAGGTTGACGCACAGAAGGCACATCCCATTCGGCATCCCGCCTGAGAGGAGACGCACACGCTGTTACCGAATTCATAGCGCATGAGCACGCTCTCGATCAGATTGCCGTCCGGAAATCCAAACAGGTATTTCCGGGTTCCGTCGATTCTGGACTCCTGCATCCGGACGGTTTTTACGGTTTCCAGCGGGTACAGCCCGGACAGCTTCTCCCGGAAGGCTTTGGGCAGATTGCTCATCTCCTCGAAGGATTCCGCTTCTTTACTATGGAGCCACAAAAAGATCTGGTCTGCCCTGAAGGCGGGTTCCCCGAGCTTTTCCACGCACTCCCTGAGCTCCCCACGCGTACAGGACAGAAGTTCCCTTCTCTCACTCATGCTTCCTTCCTTCTCATCCTGGCGATATAGAATCCGTCCGTTTCATCCTGGCCGGGAATAAGCTGCAGACAGCCCCCATTTACCCGCCCTCGGACGCTTCCCGGAAGCGAGGCATTCACCCAGGACTCTGTCACAAAAGGATGGCTTTCCGTAAACCATTCGGTGTTTTCTTCATTTTCGGCGCGGCTCACCGTACAGGTGCTGTAAAGCAGAATTCCGCCGGGTCTGACGTAACGCCATACCGTATCCAGGATCCTTTTCTGCAGCGCGGCAAGCTCCGCCGTCCGCTCCTTAGAGGCATGATACCGGATCTCCGGTTTTCTGCCGATCACGCCAAAGCCTGTGCAGGGCAGATCACAGAGGACGACATCATAGGCGCCCTCCGATGACGGATCCGCGATGGTCGCGTCATGCACCTCGATCCGCATGGCGGACAGATGCATGCGCCTGGCGTTTTCCCGCAGGATGGCGCATTTTTCGTCGGAGATGTCCCTCGCCGTAAGCTGCGAGGCGTCCTGCAGGAGGGATGCCGCGTAGAGCGACTTGCTCCCGGGTGCGGCACAGACATCCAGCACCCGGTCATCCGGCCGGATTCCGGCCGCCAGCACCGCCACCGCTCCCGCGGCATCCTGCACCACAAAGGCCCCCTCTGAAAAGCCCGGAAGTCTGCGAATATCGCCCGGATCCGTGATCATCAGAAGATCCGGCACAAGCGGATGATGACGCACGCTTCCGACCGCATCCGTCAGGGCCTGTTCCCATCCGGCATATCGTTCCCCGTCGCGAAGCAGCCGCTCATCCGGACGGATGGTCAGGGGGCGCGCATCGAGAAAGGATGCGAGCATCCGATTTGTCTCCTCCTCTCCCCGCTCCCGCAAAAAAAGGTCCGCAAGATACGGCGGCACGGAGTAACGAACCGTGACATCCGACGTGTTCACCGTTTCCAGAAACCGCTCCTTTTCCCTGGCAATACGCCGCAAAACCGCATTGACAAACCCGGAGAGCTTTGCGGGAAATCTTCTCCGGACCAGTTTCACCGATTCATCCACCGCTGCCCAGTCCGACACCGAATCAAGAAACAGGATCTGATACGTTCCCATACGGATCACCGCGCGAATGGTCGGCTTCATGGCGGGAACCCGGACGGATGCGGCTCTGTCGATCACAGCATCCAGGGAGAGCAGCCGCTCTGTCGTGCCGACGGCAAGCTGTTTGACAAAGGATCTATCCTGGACAGACAAGGACGCCCCCGCCTTTGCGAACGCGTCCTTCAACAGCTCCGTGATATCTCCGTTTTTCCGCTCCCGTAAAAGCAGCAGCTCAAGCGCAACCTCCCGGGCATTTTTACTGCTCCCCGCGGACTGCGATGCTTCGATCGTTTCCTGCCTGTACGGTTTTCCTGCGTTCTGCATGAATCTCAGTCCCTGCTCTTTGAATTCCGGACAATCAGAAGCAGACGCAAAAGCTGCAGAATCGAGGAGGCGGCAGCCGCAACATAGGTCATGGCGGCAGCATCCAGCATCGATTTGGCCATGCCCTGTTCCTCCTCAATAAGAATCCCGTAATCCCGAAGCATCACCAGTGCCCGTCCGGATGCATCAAATTCCACCGGAAGCGTGACAATCTGAAACAGCACGCCAAGCGCGAAGGCAAAGACACCGATCTGTGCCAGCAGCAGGCCAAAGGAACCTGCATGAATCAGGCTGCCGATCAGAAGTCCGGCGACAATCATCGGAATTCCGAGCTTTGCCCCGATATTGGCAGCGGGTACAAGCGCCGAACGGATATTCAGCGGCAGGTAGCCGGTATTGTGCTGCACCACATGTCCGCACTCATGGGCAGCGATGCTGACAGCCGCAATGCTGGTGCCGTTGTATACCTCTTCCGAGAGATTGACCACGTGTCTGGAGGGATCGTAATGATCCGTCATCTCCCCGCCAACCTGCCTGATCTGCACGTCGACGATCCCGTTCTGCTTCAAAATCCGCTCCGCGACCTCCGCACCGGTCATCCCGGAAGCCGAGCGCACCTTCAGGTATTTCCGGTAAGCGGTCTTTACCCTGGCGCTCGCCAGAAGGCACAGCAGCGCGCCGATCAACACCAGAATATAGGTCGCATCATAGTGATATAACGCATGAATGCCGTCCATACCAGAACCTCCTTCCATGAAAGTCCGTATTGTGACTGTTCTTTGTTATCGCAGACAGATTCCTTCTTCCAGATCATAGCCGAGCAGAAAATCGTGGACGCTCATCCGTTTTTTTCCCTCCAGCTGGATCTCCGTCACCTTAAGTGCGTCGCTTCCGCACCGGATCAAAAAAAAGTCCTCCGTGACCCCGGTGACGATCCCCGCCTCCTTCGGCGATGTATCCGGCACCGGCAAAGCGCGCCAGATTTTCAGAATCCGACCGTCCGGCAGTCTTGTGTATGCGCTCGGCCAGGGAGACATCGCTCTGATGTGGCGCGCAATATAGGACGCCTCATGCTGCCAGCGGATCATTCCCCGATCTTTGCTGATCTTTCCCGTCCTGGTTGCCAGCGCTTCCTCCTGCTTCACCGGCACGACGCGCTGCTCCTCGATGGCGTCCAGCGCCCTGATCAAAAGGGAAGCGCCGATTGCAGACAGCTTGTCAAACAGGGTTCCTGCCGTATCAAGGTCATCAATCGTACATTTTTCCTGCATCAGGATGTCCCCCGTATCCACGCCCTCGTCCATCTGCATGATGGTGACACCCGTTTCTTCCGCTCCGTCAAGAATGGCCTGCTGGATCGGCGACGAACCGCGGTAGGCTGGCAGGAGGGAGGCATGAATATTGATGCAGCCATGCCTCGGTGTTCTGAGGTTTTCGGCGGACAGGATCTGTCCGAAGGCCGCCACAACACCGATATCCGCATGCGCAGCCTCCAGTCTCGCCTGCGCTTCCGCGTTCCGTATGCGCTCAGGTTGAAAGACTTCCAGTTTACCGGCCAGCGCCAGCTCCTTGACCGGCGAAAGCGTAAGCTTCCCGCCCCGACCGGCGGGTTTGTCCGGATTGGTCACGACAAGCACCACTTCGTGCCTGCTGTCGATCAGTGCCTTAAGCGCTGCCGCCGCATAATCCGGCGTTCCCATGAACATCACTTTCATTCGCTCTTCTCCTGCTCAATGTCCTCGTTGTTCACCAGATCACCCTCCACGAGCTCGACATACATCTTTCCGTCCAGATGATCGACCTCGTGACAGACGGCACGCGCCAGAAGTCCCTCGGCCTCCAGTTCAAACGGTTCCATCTTCCGGTCGAGTGCCCGGACAATGACGTGATTCGGACGCCTGACAATGCCGCTCTTGCCGGGCAGGGAGAGGCATCCCTCATATCCCTCCTGTTCTCCGTCAGCCTTGATAATCTCGGGATTAATGAACACATACGGCTGCGGTTCCCCGTCTTCACCGTCTCCGATATCAATCACGCAGATCCTCTTTAACACCCCCACCTGCGGGCCGGCCAGTCCGACACCTCCCGCCTCGTACATCGTATCAAACATATCACCGATCAACAACGCCAGTCCCGGTGTCATCCGTTTCACTTCCTTGCACGGCGTGGCCAGGATTTCGTCGCCGTATTCCCTGATGGTTCTGATTGCCATTTTTCTGCTCTCCTTTGCTCGTATACCCTGTTATCAACTGATGCCCCGGATTTCCGCGGGCATTTTCAAAATCCCCTCAGGGGATCCAGATCAAACTGCAGCGAAACGCCGGCGTATTTTCCGGCCGCATGGTTTTCTGCCATTTCCTCCTCCGCCAGATCCTTCAGTGCACTGAGCCTGTCCCTGTCCGTGCTCTTTAAGTAAAGACCAAACCGGAAGACATCAGCGATCCTGCCGATGGCCGCCGGAGCAGGCCCCACCACCGTGACCGTCTGATTCGGATTAACGGAAAGCACCCGGTCAAACATGGCACGAAGTGCACGGGCATAATCCGCCCCCTCCTGCTCCTTCGTGGCGTAGATCTGCACCGCCATCAGATGCGCCGCAGGCGGATAATGCATCATTCTTCGATACCGCATCTCCTCCTCGTAAAAGGCATCAATCTGCTGACTGGCCGCCAGGCGCACTGCATAATGCTCCGGCTGGTAGGTCTGAATCACCACATGTCCGGGCGACTCCCCCCGTCCTGCGCGGCCGGCAGCCTGAACAATGAGCTGCCAGGTGCGCTCCGATGCCCGGTAGTCGCCTGTGTTGAGGGACAGATCGGCAGCCAGAATCCCTACCAGCGTCACCCCGGGAAAATCATGTCCCTTGACGATCATCTGCGTGCCGATCAGGATATCCGCCTCTCCTTCGGAAAAAGCGGCAAGAATCCGGTCATAGCTCCCCTTTGTCCGCGTCGTATCGGCATCCATCCGAAGGACGTGCGCTTCAGGAAGCATTCGCTTCACCTGCAGTTCTATGGCCTCGGTTCCCGCCCGGAAGCCGGACACATAACGGGATCCGCAGTCCGGACAGACCTGGGGCTTACTCTCCTCGTAACCGCAGTAATGACACAAAAGCCGTCCTCCGCTGTGCGCGCTCAGAGACACATCACAATGCGGACACCTGAACACCCTGCCGCAGGAACGGCAGGACACAAAGCCTGCCATTCCCCGGCGGTTGATAAACAGCATCGCCTGCTCTTTTTTTGAAAGCCTGTCCCGCAGATGACGCTGCAGCGTGTCCGAGAAGGGGGTGCGGTTGCCCATCCGCAGCTCCTCCCGCAGATCCACGATTTCCACTGAAGGAAGCTGCCCGCCGGTGAGACGTCTGGTCAGCCGGTAAAGCCCGTACTCGCCGTGATGTGCGCGATACAGTGCCTCCATGGAGGGAGTGGCGCTGCCCAGCAGAACGCTTGCTCCGCCCGGTACCAGTTTTGCCAGCTGCTCCGCGGTTTCTCTTGCGTGGTACTTCGGCATCGTCTCGCTTTTGTAGCTGCCCTCGTGTTCCTCATCAATGATGATGAGACCCGGATTGGAAAAGGGTGTAAAAAGCGCGCTTCTTGGACCGATGATCACGTCGATCTTTCCCTGCCTGGCGAGCTCAAAATGATCAAACCGCTCTCCCCTGGAAAGCATGGAGTGCATGACCGAAACCCGATTTCCGAAGTGTCTCACGAAACGGGAAAGTGTCTGCCACGAGAGGGCGATCTCCGGAATCAGGACGATGGCCTGCTTTCCGCGCGCCACCATCTCCTGAATCAGCCGGATGTAGACCTCTGTCTTTCCGCTCCCGGTAATTCCACAAAGGAGATAGGTTTTTCGAATTCCCGCGTCATAATCCGCAAGAATTCCCTCCACGGTCTGTCGCTGTTCGCTGCTTAACGTAAGCCTTACGGGCTCTTCCCTGAATCCTGTCTGTCTATCCTCTCCCTCCTCAAGGGAAGGACGCGTCCTTGAACGGATCTTTTTGCTGGCAGGAAGCACGGTCTTCAACGCGGCGATCATCGTCGAGCCGTAGGTATGCTTCATCCAGGCAGCCAGCCTTAACAGCACCGCCTCTGCCGGCAGATCTCCCTCGGCGATCCCGCTGATCTCCTTGATACGTCCAGCGGAAAGCTGCGATTCCTGATGCAGCCCGATCACATAGGCCTTGCGCAGGGTGTTGCCCTGGCCGAAGGGAACGAAGACGGCGCAACCCACGCTGATCCGCGGCACGAGCCCTTCGGGAATGCGATAGGTGAACGGCCGGTCCACGCGCTCATGCGAGATGTCAATGATGACGTCAGCGTAGCTCATCCAGTATTTCCCGGATCAGCACCCGTTCGTCCATCGGATATTTCACCCCACGGATCTCCTGATAATCCTCATGTCCCTTGCCCGCCATGACGATGATATCGCCCGGCTCACCATTTTCGATACAATACTTGATTGCCTCCCGTCTGTCGGGAATCTCCAGGTAGGAACCGGTCGTTTTTCCGATGCCCTCCTCAATGTCATGAATGATATCCATCGGTTCCTCGAAGCGCGGATTGTCCGAGGTGACGACGGTCAGATCCGCAATGCGCCCGCTCACCTCTCCCATCTGGTAACGACGCACCTTCGAACGGTTTCCGCCGCACCCGAAAAGACAAATCAGGCGGTTCGGCCGGTACTCCTTTAACGTGACAAGCAGATTTTCCAGCGCCATGGCGTTGTGTGCATAGTCGATCAAAAGCGTGAATGCGCTGCTGACCGGTATCATCTCGATCCGTCCCCGGACACTGACATGCTTTAACGCGTCGGCAATCTGCAGCTCATCACAGTCAAAATGTCTGGCCACGGCGATGGCACACAGTGCGTTGTAGACGGAAAACCGTCCCGGCATGGTGAACTCCGCTTTCATCTGCAGCCTTCCGGATACGGAGAAAAGGACGCCCAGCTCCCCCGGCTTTTTGATCAGCATCGGATCCGCCGCCCGGTAGTCCGCCCGATCGGAAAAGCCATAGGTCACCAGTTCGCAGGTATGTCCCTCCATCACTGCGTCAAAATGCTCGTCATCGATATTGCCGATTCCCATCCGGCACTGCTTGAACAAAAGGGATTTGCAGTGCAGATAATCCGCAAAATCCGCGTGCTCGTTGGGACCGATATGATCCTCCTCCAGATTGGTGAAAATGCCCACGTCGAAGACGAATCCGTCCGTCCGGTGCAGCATCAGCGCCTGGGAGGACACCTCCATCACGACGGCCGCGCAGTCCTCATCCACCATTTTGCGGAAGGTCTCCTGCAGCACGATGGATTCCGGTGTCGTGTTGCCGGACGGAATGTGCCTGTCTCCGATGATCGTCTCGATCGTCCCGACCAGACCGGTCTTGTATCCTGCGTTTTCCAGCATCTGCCGGATGAGATAGGTCGTTGTGGTCTTTCCCTTCGTCCCGGTGATACCGATGGTTCTGAGTTTTTCAGCCGGGTGTCCATACCAGGCGGCCGCAAAACGAGCCATGGCCACCCTGGTGTCACGCACATGCACCACCGGCGTTTCGCAGTCCTTTGGAAGATCGATATCCCTTTCTGCGACGATCGCCGCCGCTCCCTGCGCTGCGGCCTCGGCTGCCAGATCGTGAGAATCGAAGTTGGCACCCTTCACGCAGAAAAACAGGCACCCCGGTTTGATGCTGCGGGTATCGTTGCACAGGGAGGATATCTCCAGGTCCCCCGCCAGAAGCTCGCGTCCGTCATTTCCTGCCGTGAGCCGGATCGGCTCATTTTCCACAATCTCATTCAGTCTCATTGCTTTCCCCTCTATTGCTTAATCGGATTCAGAGAAAATCCTTCATGCGAAACTGCAGGCTCTCCCGACCCTGATACACATTGATCTGCGCATGATACGCCACGTGCATAGGATACGCAGCGCGCGGTCTGAAACCGTCATAAATATCATTCAACCCGTCCGCGCCGAACTTCTCCGTGAGAAATTCATGAAAACGCTCCAGTCCGTCAAAATAAATCATATCATATTTTCGGCCCTGCGCATCACTGAACTGATATTTTCCCACTGTCCGGTTCTTTCCGAGTATTCTGCCGTTTAACAGACAAAGATCCCGCGCGGCAAACAACGGCTCCGGATTGTCCTTTCCAAACGGCTCCAGCACGGAAAACTGGCGTACCAGTTCCATGGTCACATAGGAAAGAGGCAGCTCCATATCGATGTGGACGACCTGCTCCAGATCCTCCTTTGACAGCAGACAGCGTTCATTGAGCCCCGCGCGGAGCGCATCGATATCTGCGCGCCTCAGCGTGAGACCCGCTGCCTGTTCATGCCCGCCGAATCTCAGGAACATCGACTCAAAGACCGACAGATTGCGGTACATATCATACTGCGGAACCGAACGGGCGCTTCCCTTGACAATCCCCTCCTCGGCCGAATCGGTAAGCACGATTGTAGGCTTTCCATAGCGCTCGCGGATCCGTCCGGCAATGATACCGGCAATGGATTCATGACAGTCCGGCAGGTCGATCACAAGAACCCGGTCTTTGTCATATCCCTTTTTCTCATATTGCTCGCAGGCACTTTTCACGCCGATGGCCGTGAGTGCTTTTCGCTCCTCGTTGAGAGCAATGAGATCCCCTGCCATCACCGTGGCCTGCTCCGTTTCCGGACAGGTGAGCAGATCCATCGCCCGGTGGGCCGAATCCAGCCTTCCCGTGGCGTTCAGACAGGGGCCGATCGTAAAGCCGAAGTCACTCGCCTTCAGCGCTCCTCTGTCCAGCCCGCATGCGCGGATCAGCTGATCCAGTCCCAGGTTTCTGCTCTCCGCAGCGCGCTTTAACCCCTCGCGCATGATGATCCGGTTCTCGTCCAACAGC
The DNA here is from genome assembly GCA_024682835.1 of Lachnospiraceae bacterium. Lineage (GTDB taxonomy): Bacteria > Bacillota > Clostridia > Lachnospirales > Lachnospiraceae > Butyrivibrio. The sequence continues at coordinate 60,624 of JAIKYU010000103.1, forward strand.
GGCATCACATCGCAGTTGGTTGCGAAGGCTGCAAAAACGATCAGTTCATCAAACAGTGCCTGATGCTCCCTCGTTTTCCCGTCGAACAGTACCTGGAGAAATTTGTAAGCCACCACAGCGCCGCATATCCCCCTGAAGGGATACGGATCGCCCGCCCGGCCGGGGTCCACCACGGCATCCGCTTCCGGCAGGGTCTCCCGGCCATCCGCGTCAATGCGTGGCTCATGGTGATCCGTAACCACAACCGTCAGCCCCAGCTCCTTTGCAAGCGCAATCTCCTCAATCGCCCGGATCCCGTTATCACAGGTAAGAATCACCTGCACACCGTCATCCCTTGCCGTCCTGATCAGGGTCTGATTCAGACCGTATCCGTCACGCACGCGATCCGGCAGCACGTAATCCACATCTGCTGCACCGGCTTCAAGAAGACCACGGTACAGAATATAGGTTGCGCAGATCCCGTCCACATCATAGTCACCGATAATGCGGATCCGCTCTCCCGCTTCCACGCTCCTGCGGATCAGAGACGCCGCCTGATCCATGTCCGTCATCAGATGCGGATCATGGAGTCCGCTGAGATCTCCGTACAACCAGGTCCGGATCGCCTCATCTCCGATCACATTTCGATTTCGCAAGAGCCTTGCCGTCACCTGATCAATATGAAACCGTTCCGCGATATCGCAAAAATCGGCCCGCTTGGCCGCCACCATCCATCTGGACATTCCTCGCTCCTCTATTCTTCTACGCAAAGACCGTGTCGAATGAGCCTCATCCGACACGGTCCGACAGTCGTAGCTTACCTGTTTCAGGACTGTTTGGCAGGTGCCTGTCCCTTTTTATCCCGCAGCAGTTTAAGATCCGTCCAGAGCGGGGATGCGACAAAGATCGACGAGTAGGTACCCGCAATCACACCAACCATCAACGGAATCGCAAACAGCTTGATATCCGCCACACCGAAGATCACCAGGCACAGCACCATGAAGAAGGTGGTCAGCGAGGTGAACAGGGATCGGGAAATCGTCTGCGCCACACTCTTGTTGACAATACCCGCCACATCATTGTTTCTGACACCCGCGTTCAGATTTTCCCGGATACGGTCAAAGGTGACGATCGTATCGTTGATGGAGTAACCGATGATCGTCAGAATACAGGCGATGAAGGTGCCGCCGGCGGAAATCCTTGACAGCGCGTAGCAGACAACCACCATCATGGCATCATGGGCAAGCGCCACGATGGCTGCCGTACCGAAGGTGAAGTTGCTGAAACGGATGGCAATGTAGATGAGCATCAGCACCAGAGCCACGATAACGGAAATGATGGCCGCTCTGAGCATCTCTCCGCTGATGGTGGAGCTGATGGTCTCCGCAGCGATATTGTCAGACGGGACGGAGAAGTCGCTCTCGAGCATGTTATTGAGCGCCTCTCTCTTACTCAGATCAAGGGAAGCGGTCTTGAAGATCACCTGATTGGTTCCGGACACGGTCTGCACCTGCACGGTATCCACACCGGTAACCTCCTTGATCTTCGGTACCACCTGGGCGTCAAGCTCTGCCGTTGTCCACTCCTTATCAAAGGTCACGCTGGTGGAGGTGCCGCCCACGAAATCCAGGCTCCAGTTGAGCGATCCGGCACCGCGCGCTCCGTTGACGATCATAACCACCACGCCGATGGCGATAATCGCACCGGAGATGCCGTAGAAAAGCTTCCTCTTTCCGACAAAATCGAAGGCCTTCGGTTCGGCGGCCTTGCCGTATGCCTTTTCGGAATGCACACCCAGACCGTAGAAGATCGCGGAAACCGCACGGGTGACAAGCAGCGCGGTAAACATGGAAACAATAATACCGAGAACCAGCGTCTGTGCGAAGCCCTTAATGGTTCCGGAGCCTCCGATCATCAACACCACCGCGGCAATAATGGTCGTGATGTTTCCGTCCAGAATGGCTGACAACGCCTTCTGGTAACCCATCTTCATTGCCTCACCGACCACCTTGCCTCTGGCAATTTCCTCCCTGATACGGGAGAACACGATGACGTTGGCATCAACTGCCATACCGATCGTCAGGATGATACCGGCGATACCCGGAAGGGTCAGCGTCACTTCGAAGGAATCCAGCAGGATGATCATCAGCTCGACGTAGAAGGCAAGCGCCACGCTCGCCGCAAGGCCAAGAATCCGATACACCACAAGCAGGAAGATCACGATCAGGACAAAACCGACGGCCGCCGCAATCAGGCCGGACTGAATCGCATTGCTGCCCAGCTGGGCGCCGACCACGTTGGATCTCAGCTCTGTCAGTGCAAGCTTAAGTCCGCCGATTCGGATCAGCGCCGCAAGATTTTCCGCATCCTGGAAATCAGACATGCCGGTAATCACCGCGCGTCCATCCGTGATCGCCGCCTGCACGGTGGGAACACTGATAAATTCGCCGTCATAGTAGATACCGATGGATTCGCCGGCCGCATAGGCTTTGGTCGTCGCTTCCGCGAAAGCCGTGGTGCCCTCCTTGGTGAATTCCAGCTCAACCACCGGTTCCTGATTGCCGGCCGTTCCGGAATTCTGGTAGCCCGCCTGCGCATTGGCGACATCCTCGCCCTTGAGGACGATGGCCCCGGCCGCCTCCAGCTCTTCAATGGATTTGTTTAACTGATAACCGTAGGAATAGCCGGCCGTCTCATCGCCGCCCATGGAAAGGGCGTAATTCTCGTTGCCGTCCGCATCCGTCTGCGCGATGAAATAGAGATTACCGGGCTGTCCGAGATCCTCCAGAATCGCATTTGCATCCGTGACGCCAGGGATTTCGATATTGATCCGGTTCAAGCCCTCCTGATAAACCTGCGCCTCGGTGCTGTACTGATCCACGCGCTGCTGCAGCTTGTAGATCGTGTCTGCCATATCCGCAGCGTCGGGCGTCTCGTTGTCTCCCACCTCATACGTGATGGAGACACCGCCTGCGAGATCGAGACCGAGATCGATGCTGTTTAAGGATCCCGAATGATCGCTTCCCAGACCGAAGATTGCCGTGTAGCCCAATCCTGCCAGAAGCAGAATGACGACAATCAGACTGATGACCGCTCTTGACTTTTTCATGGTTGCATCCTCTTTCCTTGATAGATTTTCTCTTATTGATTTCGAGCGATCTCCGTCAAAAAACGGGGCCGTTCGTATTACTGACGATTTTCATCCGCTTCGGCCGCCCGCAGCATGATCGCACATTCGATCCGCTTGCGCTGCAGCTCGCAGCCTTCTTTGTAGACACGGTTGATGTCTCCGTTAAAATTCCATGCATTTGCGGCACATCCGCCGCTGCAGTAGTATCTCGCAAAGCATTTCGTGCATTCGTCCCTGGTGTAGACATTGCTCGATAGAAACTGCTCCCGGATATCCTCCCGTGTGATTCCCTGAAAGACATCCCCCATGACAAACCGCTCATTCCCGACAAACTGATGACAGGGATACAGATCGCCCCACGGGGTCACACCCAGGTATTCGCAGCCCGTTCCGCAGCCGGAGAGGCGCTTCGCCACACAGGGTCCTCCCTCCAGATCGATATTGAAATGGAAGAAGTGAAACGGCTTTCCCGCCTTGCGGTAATCCAGCATGATTCCTGCAAGCCGGTCATACTCCGCGAGAAGGACCGGAATATCTTCTTCCCGGATTGCATACGGATCTTCGGGTGACGCCACCACCGGCTCGACAGAAATCTGCGTAAAGCCGAGATCCGCCAGATGCTTTACATCCTCGGCAAAGTCGGTGTTCCAGTGGGTATAGGTGCCGCGGACAAAATACCGCTCCCCTCCGCGGGACTCTGCCACCTTAAGATACTTCGGCAGGATTTCGTCGTAGACGCTTTTCTGATCCTGCCCCCGGCGCGGACGCATACGGTCGTTGACTTCCTTTCGTCCGTCGATGGACAGCACGATATTGTCCATTTCCCGGTTGACGAAATCAAGAATCTCGTCGGTTAAAAGCGTCCCGTTTGTGGTAATCGTAAAGCGGAAATGCTTGTCGGCCGTCTTTTCCAGCGTCCTTCCGTACCGTACGGCCTCCTTTACGACCTCCCAGTTGAGCAGCGGTTCGCCACCGAAAAAATCGACCTCCAGGTTTCTCCTGCCGCCTGAGTTCTTCACCAGAAAATCCAGCGCGGCGCGGGCGACTTCAGCACTCATCAGCGCGCGTTCGCCATGATACTCCCCTTCGCCCGCAAAGCAGTAGCGGCACGCAAGATTGCATGCATGAGCGACATTGAGGCACAGTGCCTTGACCACCGTCTGCCTGTGCTTAAACGCCGTCGCATACGCCTGATACGGATCATCCGTATACAGCTGTCCGTCCTTACGGAGCGTGAGGATCTCCCCCACAGCCTCCGCAAGAGATGCATCCGCCTCCTGTGCAGGTGTCCCGTCCTCCAGGGCTGCCGCACGAATCTCATCCGCCCAGGCAGTACGGGCATGCGCCGTGATCCTTTCACCCAGGCTTTCCGGTGTGTCGTCCGGCGAATCCGTCTGCGCTGCGCTATGATAGCGCTCCTCAAGCCACTCCCCGATCTTCGGGATCAGGAAAAAGCTCAGCGCATCCACCACATGTACCGCACCGCTGTTGACATCAAGAATGATACGATATCCGTTGTTTCGGTATGCGTGGATCATCGCTGCGGATCCCGTCCGCTTACTTCTTCTTTAACTGCTCGCAGCTCTGGTTGCCCACCGTGCAGCTGGTCTTGCACGCGGACTGGCAGGACGTCTGGCACTCGCCGCATCCGCCCTTCTTCACAGATTCCTGCATATTTCTGGTGTTGAGTGTCTGAATATGCTTCATTGTCTCCTCCTTGCCGCGGCCTTCATGAATCAGACCGCAAATCGCGAAATGACGCGTCCGACTGTTCGACGCGCACACATTTCGATATAATAGCACAACGGATGCTTTTGGTCAAGCATCGGCAGGGGATGCCTGTTCGGTGCTTCCCTTGATCAGCAATACCTTGATGATGCGGTTCTGTCTGATTCCACGCGCCCGCAGAACCGTCCCGTCCTCGAGCTTGACGCTTTCATTGTCACGGGGCAGACGTTCCAGCTTTTCAATCATCATGCCGCCGATGGAATCATAATCCTCAGACTGGAAGGAGGTGCCGATCGCATCATTTAAATCACTTAACTTCACGCTCGCCTGAATCAGGTATCTTCCGTTTCCCTGATCGCGGATCATCTCCTTTTCATCGGCATCGTATTCATCCCGGATCTCCCCGACAATCTCCTCGAGCAGATCCTCCAGCGTGATCATGCCCACGGTGCTGCCGTACTCATTTAGTACAAACGCGACATTCATCCCGCCGGCTCGCATCTCCGTGAGCAGATCCGATGTCTTCTTATACTCCCAGGTGTAGAAAGCCTCCCTCAGGAGATTGCGCACCTTGAACTCCGCTCGATCCTTGATCAGAATGAAATCCTTGACATTGATCAGCCCGATGATATTGTCATTGTCCCCCTCGTAGACCGGAAGTCTGGTGTACATATCCTGACGGAAGCACTTGAGCACCTCCCCGTAATCCGCATCCACGGGAACGCAGCTCATGTCGATCCGGGGAATCATGATGTCCTTGGCCACCGCGTCGGAGAAGTCAAACACGTTGTTGATCATTTTCTTTTCGTCGATCTCTATCACGCCGTCCTCATGCCCCTGATCGACGTAGGTCTTTAACTCCGACTCCGTCATGGTATCCCGGGCGTTCGGATCGACGTGCAGCAGGCGCAGAAGAAGATCAGCCACCCGGTTGATGATAAAAATCACGGGCTTCAAGACCGTCATGACCGCCAGAATCACCCTTGCATAGGCAATGGCCAGCCGCTCCGCATGCACCTTGGCGACAGTCTTGGGCACGATCTCGCCGAACATCAGCACCAGTACCGTCAGGATACCGGTCCCCGCACCGATAAAGGAACTTCCGAAGAGACGCGTGACATAGACGGTCACCAATGCGGAGGCCGCCAGATTGACAATATTGTTGCCCACCAGCACAGCCGAAATCATCGTGGGGTACTGATCAAGGATCCTGCGCACAGACACCGCGTGCCGGTTGCCGTCCCGGATCAGCGCCTCGATCCGCACACGATTGACCGTCATATAGGCCGTCTCAGCGGAAGAAAAAAAGGCGGAAAGCAGAAGCAATGCAATGATTATCAGAGGTTGTACAATATCCAATGATCTCTCCCGGCCGGTTTCCCGGTCTGTTCCTTGTATTGACGCGACGTCTGTGCTATCATGACAGCGTCATGGTCAAAGCCTTCTATACAATTGCACCGGTTTCCGATTCAACGGACAGCCGGATCGTCAGGGAAAACGTGCGGCGTCTGCACGATACGGCCTGGCAGCTGCTCGCAGCGGCGCTGCATCAGGAGTTTCCCTCGCTGTTTCCCGTCCCGGATGCACGGTCTCTCCCGGAAACCGTACGTGGCGCACAGGGGAAACCCGCCTTTGCGGACACCGCTCTCCCCTGTTTTTCCATCTCCCATTCACGGAATGCAGCCGTCTGTGCACTGGATGACGGATTTCCCGTCGGAGTGGATATCCAGGATATGACAGGGAATTTTGAGTGCGATTCCATTGCCCGGCGTTTTCTTCATAAGCAGGAACAGGAGCTCCTCTTTGCCATCGGCGACGAGCGGGAGCGCCGGCGGATGTTTTACCGCATCTTTTCCTGCAAGGAGGCTCATGTCAAGCGCACCGGTGCCGGTATGTCGCAGGACTTTACCGGCTTCTTCGTAAATCCCGGAGACAGAAGCGTCCGTTCCGATGACGGGAAGATCATCGGCCGCCTGTACTGTGAACTGGACATCGCCCCCCCTCTTAAGGGCTACTCATTTGCCGTAAGCAGTCCGCGCCCGATTGAGGTCGATGAATTCCGCCTGCAGACGATGGTCATTCCTGATCGCGGTTAAAGAATTCCCGAATCTCCGTATACCCTTCCGCGGTAAGCTGTTCCTTCTGGAATTTCTTGTTCTTGTTCATCCGCACAACCAGCACGCGGTCGCCGTCCGCCCGGACAGCCTCCGCTTCCTGCATGATCCTGCTGATCTGCCCGGTTGAAGCGCCCTTCTCTATCAGAAACGCGCGTTTCGTCCCGGCTGCCGGTATCCGGAAGCCCCGCTCCTGCAGGAGCAGCAGAATCCGTTCAAAGCCGATGGAAAAGCCGCAGGCCGGCACGTCCTGTCCGGTAAACTTTCCGACCATCCGGTCATAGCGGCCGCCGCCGCCCGCACTGGCTCCAAATTCCGGCATGGAGATTTCAAAAATGGTGCCCGTGTAGTAGCTCATGCCGCGAACCAGCGTCGGATCAAAGACCAGTTCGAAATCCGCTTCCTTAGTGCCGGACACGCACTCAATGATCTCGATCAGATTCTCCGCAACCTTCTCCTCCAGACAATCCCCAAGCGTTTCCTTAAGGAACCGGATACCTTCGATGCCCTGCTTCTCGGAAAGTGCAGCGAAAAGGGACAGGTAACGCTGTGCCGCGCCGGCATCAAAGCCCGCCTCGACAAGCTCCGTGCGCACGCCGTCCAACCCAATCTTGTCCATCTTGTCAAGGATGATGAACACCTCGTCAAGCTGTTCACCGGGGAAACCGGCATAGGTCGCCATGGCCGAAAGGAGCCTTCGGTCGCCGATGCGCACCTCGAATCCGGAAAACCCGAGATTTGCCAGCGCCCGGGTGGTGGCCAGAATCAGCTCGATTTCCGCAAGATTGGTCGCCTCGCCGAGAATGTCGATATCGCACTGTACAAACTGACGGAAACGACCCTTCTGGGGGCGGTCAGCGCGCCACACCGGTCCCATCTGCAGTGCCTTAAAGGGAGACGGAAGCTCTGCCTGATGGGCGGAATAAAACCGCACCAGCGGCACGGTCAGATCATAACGAAGCCCCTCCTCCGTCAAATCCTGTGCCGTGCGGGCCTCCTCCAGCTTCAGTTTTTCTCCCCTCTTCAGTATCCGAAAGATCAGCTTCTCGTTTTCACCGCCCTGCTTGCTGTTCAGATTGGCCAGATGCTCCACGGCGGGCGTCTCGATCTGCAAAAAGCCGTAGGCCGCATACGTGCTTCGAATCACCTCCGTCACATAGTTTCTCAGTTCCGCTTCGGCCGGCAGCACATCCTTCATGCCCGTCACGGGCTTCTTAATCAGATTCATATGTTTTCCTCTCTGTTGACAGCCATTGATCAATGGCATCCATGCCTTACAACTTCAAAGCGCTCGTAGCGAATGCCCGGTTCGCCTTCGCGGATACCGCCCTTTTCCCTGGCGATACGAACCTGCTCCTCAATCGTGTCCACGCCGTCCAGATTCGGAAGCAGAAGTCCGCGACGTCCCCCGCAGCTGACGATCACGCCGTAGCGCTTAACATCCAGTTCATCCGTCGACTCGATGGACTCAGTCTCCCCAAGCACGTCCACGCTGATCTCCAGGTCCGGCAGCTCCGGCAGCTGCACCGGAAAAAACCGCGGGTCCCTGACTGCCGCGCTGACCGCATTCTGCACAATCTCCTCCGCGATGCATTCCGTCGTGGGTCCTATTGTGCCGATGCATCCGCGAAGCCTCCCGTTTTTATGCAGGGAGACAAAGGTTCCTGCGCGCCGGTCATTCATCTCCGCGGGAAGATCCGCTGGATAATCCTGCTTTGACAGCTCCTTCCCGGTTTTTATCCATGTCTCCAGCGACAGACGCGCCAGACGGACATAGGCATCTTCCTCTTCTCGCATTGCCGAAAGCCTTTCTCTCCGGCTTTTCTGTCTGATCTCCAGCATGTGCCGGTCCGGATTCTCACCGGTGACACGATATGCACAGACCCCATAGCCCACGCCGAAGGTATCCTCATGGGAAAGCCGTTTTGTTTCGAGTGCAAGACCGTCCAGCGCCCCCGCCATGATGACGAAGGAGCGGTGCCCGCATTCCGCCGCCAGTTCCAGAAACTGCTCGTCAAAATCAAACAGTTCCGAAAAGGCCGCGCGCCCCATCACATCCATGATGCGGCGATCATAATCCGGTCCCTGGGGTGCGAATCCGTAAGGGCCCTCCGCCCGGCATTTGTGGGACAGATCACCGCTGGCAATAAAGGCCGCCCGTCTGGAAAGCTTATCCACCGCCCGGTTCATGCACATACCCAGTCGGTAATGATCCTCCAAAGGCAGCCCCGAAAGCCCGATCCGGACGATTTTCCCCCGCCAGTCAGGCGCGCATTTCCGAATGAAGTACAGCGGAATCATGGTACCGTGATCGAGTGCCGGATCACGCTCCCCGAGCGTTCCCGCGGGAATTCCCTCCGCCTCCGCCTCCCGTGCGATCGCCTGCACCAGCGGCACATCATAAGAGACCGAGAACCGGACATCTCCCGCCCGAAACTGCGACATGGAGCCTTTAGCCGATCCGCCCGGAGAGATGTGAAAATAGTCGCCGTAGAGAACCGTATGCGGAGAGGTGATCAGGATCACTTCCGGATCGGCGGACATCAGTCCGGATATCGCCTGTTCATACGCATCCGTCGTCGCCTGAATCTTCTTTTCCTCGCCCCGACCGACCTCCGGCAGAATGATCGGCGGATGCGGCACCATGACTGCACTGACTATGGGCATTTCACAGACACCTCCCGTTGATCGGACAAAACGTCAGGACATCCAGCGCATCGGGTTGCTGATGACCCTGGCTCTTGCCAGAATATCCGTCTCCTGCGACCTGAGATAATCCGTCAGCTGCTTTGTCTCTTCAGCGGAAAAGCCCTCGCAATGATCGATCACGCCGCCGGGGACAATTCCCTCCGCCCGGTCGAATCCGCCGTCTGCTCTTCTGCGCTCAAATGATACGCGGACAATCCGCTTCCCGGTCTTATCATGCACAAATGCACTGAACGTCATTTTGCAGGAATCCTGGTTCAAACCTCTTTTCCGTCCTTTCCCGCCCCTGCCGGGACGGAATCCTACACTACATTACACCTTTCCGGATCTGTTTGCAAACCTCCAGCTGTACAGCTCATATCCGCTTCCGGCAAAGGTCAGGTACAGATCATGCACCCCCGATGGTTTCACAAGCACCGTTGAGGAGATTTCCGTGAGCCTGTTGCCCGGTGCATCCACCGGAAGGAAAGCCACAACCGGGCCGTCCGGCGCATCCAGACTCACCCGGATGGCTCCGCTTCCGCTCCCCTGCACGCTGACCAGAAATTCAGCAGCCTCCGCGGTGCCAAAATCCTCCCCGTGCACACAGATCCAGCTTCCGTCCGAAATACCGGTCAGTATCATGTCGCCGGAGCCGTATTTTTCTGCCTCTTCACCGAACTGCCTCGTGGTGATGCCGGCCGCATTGCCGATGGTGACCGCCGGCGTCTGCTTGTAAGGATCCTGGTATCTGATCTGCTTCACACCCTTCGTCGTCCCCTTGCTTGCCGCCGGCGCCCCGTTCTCATCCAGAGCAAGCAGGTCGATATTGGTGCTGCGGTATCCGTGGAGCGAATCCATTGCCTTTTCCAACAGCCGTGCGTGATAGGCGATATACCACTGATCATGGAAATTGAAGATACAATGATGATTGTTCCCGCCGTTTCCGAAGAAAAACCCCGGATTCTTCAGGACTCCTTTCCACAGCGTGAAGGGTCCCAGGGGATCATCGCCCACCATGGTCACGATCTCGCCGGAGTCAAAGCCAAACTCCTTCTTCGCCTCATCCGTCACGTTGAAATTGGAGCAGTAGGAATAGTAATACCGCCCGCCGATCTTATTGATTCCGGAATCCTCAAAGAGATAGGCCACCTGCTCAATCGGTACGGGATCACCGTCCAGATGGATCATATCATCGGCAAGCCTTGCCATCCGTGCCGTACCGGGATCGGAAGCCCTATCCGGAGACGGGATGCCTCCCCCGAAATAGATGTACGCTTTGCCGTCCTCATCCATCAGCACTGCGGGATCAAACAGCCAGGTCACCTCGGCACAGGTCGGTGTGTCCCTGGAGACAAGCGGTCCGCCGATGGGATCCGTGAAGGGTCCCGTGGGGGAGTCAGAGGACAGCACGGCAATTCCGTTGCCGCTGTTGGCAAAGTAAAGGAAGAACCGGTCCTTTCCGTCGATGGTCTTCCATGCCGCGGCCGGCGCCCAGGAATTATTCCCCCAGACGGCCGCACCGTTTTTGCCTGCCGCATAGACCGTTCCGTGATCAGTCCAGTTCACCAGATCATCCGAGGAAAGGACATGAATTTTGTCAATATTGGCGTAGTTATTCTCCTTTATGCTCCCGTCCGGCTCCAGCATATGATCATCGCCGGTCATGTACAGATACACCCTGTCCCCGTAGATCATCGAATACGGATCGGCACCGAAGCGCTGTATCATCACGGGATTGTGATCCCCCCGCTTCTTGTAGCCCGCTGCCGGTCTGATTTCTGCAAACAATGCCTCCATGTCGCTTCCCGTGCTCATTTCCTCTCCTTTCTGTCCGGTATCGTCGGACATCTCTCCTCCGGGGAGATCATCTCCCTTCCGGCTTTCATCCTGCATCAGACTCCCTGTAATCATCTCAGCCGTCTTCGTCACCACCTCGCCGGAGGTAATCCATGCGACGCCGTCCCGCCTCTGCTCACCGTAGGAGCCGAACTGCGCATGATTGCCGCCGGCGATCACGTATTCCTCCGCATCTTCCGGCAGATACTGCCTGCTCTCATCATAACGCTTCCGGTTGAGCACCTTATCCTCCGAGCCGTAAATCAACACAACCTTCAGCGATTCATCGATGGGCTTTACCGGATAGGCGGCCAGCAGGACCACTCCGTCCAGGAGATCTGCGTTTTTCGTTGCAAAGGCCGCCGCTTCAAGACCGCCGAAGGAATGCCCTCCGATAAACCAGTGTTCATAGTCGTACTCTTCAAGAATTCCGGCTGCCCGGTTTCTTCCGAAGTAGGCAAAGTGAAACGGCATCCGGACCAGGAACCCATCCATGCCCTCTTTTGCCAGTCTGCGCAGCAAAGGCGCATAGGCAGTCTCCTCCACTCTGGCTCCGGGGTAAAAGATCAGCGCATGGCTTTCGGAGGGGCCGTCAAAGAAATAACCGAATTCCGTCTCGGTAACCTGTACACCGTCACCGGAGTTCAGCGCCTGTCTTGCTGTCTCATCCGCACGGTAGTAATCCGCAAAAAAGATGGCTGCCCCTGCAAGCAGCAGAAGCAGCACCGCAGAAGCAATTCTATGTTTTTGTATTTTTGTCCGTTCCATCAGGTCATGAAAAAATTATATTTACATCATCATACCATTTCCCTGCACAGGATACAAGTAACCTTGTGCTCCCATGGCTTTTATGCTATAATGGATGGAATTATGGGCGAAGGAGGCGCACAGGATGTGGACCAGAGGCGAACTGAAAGCGAAAGCGAAAAGCGTCCTGAAGATGAACTATCGCCAGACCGTGCTTGTTTTCTTTCTGTATACCCTTATCATCGGAGGCGTCGGTACATCCCTTGCCCTCACGCTCATCGGTCCCCTGATCATTTCGGTTTTTCTGGGTCATCCAATGGAAGTGGGTCTGTGCCATTATTCGCTGGGTAATCGGAAAAACGAAGGGGATCTCGAGGATCTGATCTATGCATTCCGCCCGGGTCTCGGCAACATCATCTGGGTTTCCTTCCTGAAGATGCTCATCATCACTCTCTGGTTTCTCCTGTTCCTCGTCCCGGGCTTCATCAAACTCTATGAATACCGGATGGTGTACTTCCTGCTGTCCGAGAATCCGGAGCTTTGCTTCCATCAGGCGCTTGACCGCTCCGCCCGGATGATGAAGGGGGAAAAATGGCGTGTCTTTAAGCTGGATCTGTCCTTTATCGGCTGGCGGCTTCTGGTGTTTCTGACCCTCGGCATCGCCGGCTTCCTCTTTGTGAAACCTTACATCTTCGGCACGGAAGCGGAGCTTTATGAGGCATTGAAGGAAAAGACCGGCATCTCCGGCACGACGGATCCTGACAAAATGACCGTTTTGTCCTGATCAGCCGTTTTCTTCCTGCCGTTTCTTCAGGACGTTCTTGTTTTCGTACATCAATGTGTCCGCACGCTCAAACACCTCTGCCACACACCGGTCGTTCTCATAGCTTGCATAGCCGCAGGCAATGATCATTCCGCCGTTTCGAACCGCCTCCTCGTTGTGCGCTTCCACCCGGGCCAGCAGTCCGGATATCTGTGTGTAGTCGTCTCCCTGCGCGATCACGGCAAATTCATCACCGCCCACGCGAAAGACCGGACTCTTTTTGAAGGTGTCGCAGATATACTTGCAGGCATCGCAGATATACTGATCCCCCGCCTGATGTCCCTGCGTATCATTCACCTTCTTCAGGTCATTCAAATCCATCACCACGATGGCAAACGCCGATGCCTGATGCTTGCCGATCATCTGATCCAGCCGTTCCTCCTCATCCAGGTATGCGTGCTTGTTTTTGACACCGGTCAGCGCATCGATATTGGCTTTGCTCTGAGCCTGTGCCAGGCGTTTGGCGTATTCCTCCTCCTGTCTTACAAAGGAATCGATGATATTGATTCCCACAATCATCTGCTTCCCAGTCTGTTCCTCCACGATGGTTGCCTTTAACTGGACATAGGTGGGCTTCCCGTCAATCATGAGGCGGTAGGTCAGTGCGAAGATGCCGTTTTTCTCAATCTCCTCCATAACCTCTCTGCGGTTGAACATGGAAAGGAAGCGCTGATGGTCATCCGGAAAGATCACGCGGTCAATCCGCTGACGTGAGACAGCAAAGAAATCCTCCCCCTCTTCGGGCAGCTCAAAGGTCTTGTAATAATCCGTAGAACTGAACTCCCTGAAATGCTCCGTCTCAGGATCCACCACATAAACGGAAACAAAATCACCGGCAAGGGCATTGAGGCGGGAATAGGCCAGATGCTCCTCCTTGACCCGTTCCGCCGCCCGCCGCTGTTTCATCTCCTCATCCACATCCGTCACGCCGATGATAATCAGCCGGTCGTCATCCTCCATGCGGGACACCTTCATTCTGACGAAGAACGGGGTGGCGTCCGGCCGGGGGATAAAGGAGCCTGTGGGGGGTATGATCGGCGGATCCCGCGAGGACACCGTCCATCCCGTGGTCGGAAAGCAGCCGGTAGGTCATAAAAAAGGTGCCGTTCCGGCTGAGGGCGTCGATGAGAGTCTCCTTATTAAGCGCATGTTGGACATCCGCACGATCCTCCTGATACACATAAATCTCAGCCTCTTTTTTGCAGCCCGCAAAGAAATCCTGTCCGCGCCGCACCTCGTTGAACATGCCGGTGACGTCATCGGTGTGATACTCGATATACTCCTCCGTCTCCAGATTCACATAGTAGAGATCCTCGTAACCCCGGGCCAGCGTCTGCGCAATGTGGGTGTAGATGATGCCGTTGCTTTTCGCCTTCTCAAAGGCTTCCTTTGTCATCGCATGCTCCCGCTGGATCCGGATCATGTCCGTCACATCCTGGCACATGCCGAGCGTGCAGAGCCGCCCTTCGGTGTCGATGTATTTGAGCTTCGTCGTCTGGAACTGCCGCTGATTGCCGGCAGCATCCGGCACATCCTCAAAGAAGATGTAGGGTTCCTCCATGGAGAGCGCCATGCGGTCATCCTCCACAAAGTGCTCTGCGGTCACCGGATCAAAGATCTCCGCGTCCGTCAGACCAACGACTCCCTCCGGCTTCTCCTTATGGGCATACTCTGCAAAGGCCTGGTTGCAGGCCAGATAGACGCCTGTTTTCGCGTCCTTGGAAAAGGTCAGCGCCGGCATATTGTCAAGCAGTGCCGAAATGGACTGCTTGAGCATGCGTGTCTTTTCCGCCTCAATCAGAGCCCCGCGGTATTCCTCCTTCTCTTCCACGACAACAAAGGAACGCAGCAGACAGGTGCCAAGCATATAGGCGATGCCATAAAGAGGCAGATAGGGAAACCAGAACTGGGCAAAGAGAAACGAGGAAACAATCAGGCCGAAAAGCCCCACTGTGCGTTATCTTGCGTGATAGACATCCGTCTTACGCGTATGGATCATCGCATAGAAGGCGCGGATAGAGACAAGCACCAATAACAGGATCTGCAGAGAAAGAATGATATATCTACCCGCCAGCGCATGATAGACGCATTGTTCATCCACTGTAAAGAGAACGGGTGTAAAGATGTTGACGCCCGTGAGCGCGGTGACCAGTGTGGCAATCACGCGCCCGGAGCCCACCAGAAAACGTCCGGTCTGCTTTTCCCCGGACTCCATATAATCGACGACATAACGGGTCCAGAACAGCACGCAGAAAGCCATGGAAACGAAATAAACCGAGGTGTCAACAAAAAGGAGGGTCGCCAGCTTCCGATTTTCCAGAACTCCCCAGATGATATCCGTAATATAGTAAACCTGCACCGCAACAAGAAAGCGCCGGTAGGTCTTCCACGCCGGTCTTTCAAAGGTCTGGTTTCGGTTGAGCAGAATATCCTGATTCTCAATCAGCAAAACCAGCCATGCCAGTAAGCCGATGGCTGAATAGTACATCCCTGTTTTATCTCCCAAAAACGATGTCGAGAATATCTGTTGCTGACGTTTTGGATTATATCATAGCCGGAATCTGCTTACAACGGTTTTGCCACCGTATCCCTTCTGGCCTTCAGGTTGCTCTTATTCTCATACATGCTCTGGTCTGCACGCTCATACACCGTGGCCACGCAGATGTCTCCCTGATACCTTGCCATGCCGCATGCAATGACGATTCCGCCGTTTTGGAGCGCCGCCCTGTTGTGATCCTCCATCTTCCCGATCAATTCCTCAATGGCCTCATAGTCGTCGCCCTGCACCACCGCCGTAAACTCATCGCCGCCGGTACGGAAGACCGGGCTTCTTTTGAAGTTGTCACAGATGAGCTTGCAGGCATCCCGGATATACTGATCTCCGGCCTGATGGCCCAGGGTATCATTGATCTTCTTCAGATCATTCACATCCAGGATCACGATGGCAAAAGCAGGCGGATGCTGTTCGATGATCATTTGATCCAGCCGCTCTTCGACATCCAGATAGGCGTGCTTGTTCCTCACTCCGGTCAGGGCGTCGACATTGGCCTTGGTCTGCGCCAGCGCCAGGCGTCTGGCATAGTCCTCCTCCTGCTGCACCTGAGATTCGATATCATTGATTCCGACAATCAGACGGCGGGCCTCCTTTTCCATAATCATGGCTGCCTTCAGCTGGACGTAATTCGGTTTGCCGTTCATCATGAGCCGATAGCTCAGCGTAAAGAGCCTGCCCTGTTCTGTCTCTGACAGGATCCCCTCTCTGGTGAACATGGAAAGAAACCGTTCCAGATCATCGTGATAGATGACCTTGCTGATCTGCTCCCTTGATGTTTCGAAAAAGCCCGTGCCCTCCCTCGGCAGCGCAAGACTTCCAAATTCGTCGCTGGAACTGAATTCACGGTACCGGTCCGTCTCCGGATCCACAACGTAGACGCTGAGGAAATCGCCGGTCAGCGCATTCATTCTGGAGTAGGCGATATGCTCCTCCATGATCCGCTCCGCTGCGCGCTGCCGTTTCATCTCCTCGTCCACATCCGTCACGCCCAGAACGATAAACCGATCATCATCATCCATACGGGTAACCGTCATGCTGACGTATATCTGTTTTCCTTCGGACAACAGCCGGTAGGTCAAACTGAAAATCCGGTTCCGGTTGAGTGCTTCCACAAGCCTGTCCCGATTTAGCGCTTCCTTAAGGACAGGGCGATCCTCCGAATAGACATGCTCCTCGGCTTCTCTCACGCAGGAACCGAAGAAATCCTCGCCCCGACGGATCTCCTTCAGGGATCCGGTTGAATCATCCGTGTTATACTCGATGTACTCGCCGTTCTCAATATTGATATAATACAGATCCTCATAGCCATGCGCCAGTGTCTGGGCGATGTGCGTGAAGATGATGCCGTTGCTCTTCGCCTTTTCATAAGCTTCCTTCGTCGTCGCATTTTCCCGCTGGATCCGGACCATGTCCGTCACATCCTGGCTCATGCCGAGAATACAAAGTTTTCCGGAGGCGTCGATGAATTTCAGTTTGGTTGTCTGCAGCTGCTTCCGGTTTCCGGCCGCATCCGGCACATCCTCAAATACGATATAAGGCTCCTCCATGGAGAGCGCTATTCTGTCCTCCCTCGTGAAAAGCTCGGCCGTCTCGCTGTCAAAAATTTCCGAAGCTGCAAGCCCCACCACGCCCTCCGGACTCTCCTTGTGCGCATAATCGGCAAAGGCCTGGTTGCAGGCGAGATAAACTCCTGTTTCCGCGTCCTTGGAATAACTCAAGGCAGGCATGTTGTCTAACAGCGTGCTGATGGACTCCTTCAGTTCCGCGATCCTTCTGGCCTCCCGCGCCTCCTGCTCCGCGGCGGACAGTCGCCTGCCAAGCTTCCTGTTGTCACGGTAGTTATTGGTCATAATGAGGGTACAGATGGTAAACAATCCGAGAGAAACCAGGGTGTAGAGTGTGTTGGCGCTGCTGACATGCTTTGCCTGTTCATGGAGAAAGGCCACTCTGGCCGCCCCCGATTCCTCGTCCGTATCACTCTCCTGATGACTCTGGTGGTACTCATAAATCCGTTCCACGGCCATTTTTGCCGCATGATCCGTCTCCCTTGACACCCACATCATGGATGCGAACAGCACCAGCATCAAGAGAATGATCCAGACAACGATGCGCTGCCCGTACTCCCGGTTCCTGTCGTGAAAGATCAGGACCCGGAAATAGATCAGTCCGAGAATTGCCCAGACGATGAACAGGATATAGGATTCCGTCTCCATGGCATCAAACGGCAGCAGCCCCGGAATCAGCAGAAGAAGGATAAAGCAGATCATCAGGAGAACCCCTGCCAGTCCGGTCGCCTTTTCCAGACGCGCGTTTTCCCGACTGGCGGAATGAAAAACAGCATAGGAAACGAACCCGTAAATCATGGTGGCACCCAGGGTGGTGACATCCACAATCCATCCGATGGCCGTCCGGCCAAGGAAGGGGATGAACACGGAGACGACAGCGACGGCAAGCACAGCCTTATCCGGTATGTTGCGCGCGTTCAGCCTGGCAAACAGGGGAAGGGTCTCCCCCTCCCTTCCTGCCGCATAGATCAAGCGGGAAAGAGCCAGCATATTGCCGATGAGACTCGTGAGAATGACGCCGAAAAGGGCAATCATCAGCACGACCACACCCGGACGTCCGAGGTAGTAATCCGCCGCGTAAAAGGCAGGAACCGCTTTGATGCCCTGCAGGTTGCCCATATCCTGGATATAAGCCAGCCAGCTATTGTATTCCTGCGGATAGGCAGACACCGAAAGGGCCGAAACAAACAGGTAGAGGATCGTGGTGACGAACACCGAGCTGATCAGGATCCTCCGAACCCGTTTGACCGGAAAATCATATTCCTCCGAGAAGTGTGCGATGTTTTCAAAGCCGATGAACGCCCAGGGAGAGATGACAGCGATGCGGATGATCTGACCGAAGGCACCGGATCCCTCCGTGTAGAACGGCTCATATCGGAAAGCGGTATCATGCTCCGCCATCGCGATCACCGCACAGAGCGCAAAGGCTGCAACAAAGACAAGCGCCGCGACCGTCATGATGTGATTTGGAAGTCTCGAGCTGGATGCGCACAGAAGTCCGATCAGAATCACTGCACAAATGGAAAGCAGTGCCTCACCGAGCCACACCTCATAACCGAATACATGGTAATGAAAGCCGAACCGGAAGGTATCCCCCAGGAAAAACCGGGCGAAAAGCGGAAGCGAGGTAATGCTGGCCCAGAAGATGGCCAGATAGGTCAGCAGCACGAACCAGAACGTCACAAAACCGAGATCCTTGCTGTTCATCTGCTTGACAAAGGTATATGGACCGCCTGCGTCCGGCTTTTTCATGATCATATACTGCAGATTCCAGGTGATCACCAGAATGATTGCCATCCCGAGCAGCAGACCGATGACCGTTCCAAGAAGACCGGATTTTTGCAGATAGGTGTTGCAGGTCACAATAAAGGAGCCCCAGCCGATGCTGGTTCCGATCGAAAACGCCCAGATTCCGAGCGGTGTAAAGCCCGCTCTCAATCCGTTACCAAAAGCATTGTTCCGGTTCTGTGATGCCTGGTCATGTTCTGTTTTGATCACGCCTGTCATCCCCCCGTATGAAAAGTTTACCGGTTCAAACACCGTGATATCGGATGCGTAGATACAGCGCCAGTCCGATGAGACCGACGGTCTGCATCAGATGAAAGATCACGGAAGACCAGATGATACCGTAGTTTTCTCCTCCAAGGCGGAGGGTAAACATCTCCACTCCCGCCATGGAGAGCATAAAAAGCGCTGCGATCAGCACGGAAGCCGATTTTAGTGCCTTATCATCAAGAAAGATGCCGGTCATCATGGATCCCAGCAGCAGGGCAATCAGCATGCCCTGATACTTAAAGCCGTGCGTGAGATTATAGATCGACACGTAGATCGGACCGGTTCCTCCCGTCGTATCAATGAAATACTGAGCCAGATCGGCGGCGAAGCGCCGGTATACCTCCGAGGAAAAATCATACATCAGCTGTGCACCGAAAAGAATTACCAGCCAGATTCTCAAAAGCCTGCGGATGGTTTCCGCCGGAAGCGCGGAATTGCCCTCGCCGAAAACCTCCTCCTGAAGACGCGCCAGCTCCTGTCTGTCCTCCTTGGGCACGATCTTCAGATTGTGCCCGATCATCAGAATTGCCCGGATAAAGATCGCCGCGGACAGGGCCAGTGTGACCACGGCCATGATCGTCTGCATCTTCCACACAGCTGCGTCCGTCATATCGGGTAAAATACCGCCCCTGCGCATGATGATCCGCATCACGCCGGAGGAGCACGCACCGACAAGCCGGATCACGGCTACCTGCAGAATGACATCCGAAAGGATGTGTTTTTTCGGGCTGAAATACATGCTTTTTACTCAATGGTGATGAAATCGCAAAGCCCGGTCAGCTCGACGCTCTCGTAAACCCGTTCGCTTAAATGCCTCAAAACAAACTCTCCGCCGGCGCCCCGGATGCGTTTCATTGCCGTCATCAGCGCCTTCAGTCCTGCGGAGCTGACGAAGCCCGTATCGCTCATATCAATGACCAGGCGGCCATTTTTCTCCGCTATGGCGCGATCTGCCGCCTTTTTCATGGCCTCCGCCTCCCTGTCCGCGTTGGATACAATGATACTTTCCGGTGTCCGGTACACAATCTCGTCCATCATGCGCTCTCCTCCGACGTCGGTTGTTTTTCACTGACACAACCCGTTTGATCACCCGCGAATGCTCCCGCATTCTGCGGTCCCAGATACTTCAGGCACAGCATCGTAATATCGTCAAACTGCTCCTCGTCTCCCACAAATTCCTGGATTGCCTTTTCCACATTCCGCGCCGCATCCGCCGGATCTGCGTCCGGATCCGTGTTCAGAGCGTCAAGCATCCGTCCGGCGCCGAACATGTCATCCTCGCCGCGAACCGCCTCGGCGACACCGTCCGTGTAGACAAAGAAGCTGTCACCGGGCCGCATTTCAAATTCATGCTCTCTGAACGGAATGTCCGCCATCAGTGCCACCGGCGGGGAATGCCTGTAGCTGGCCAGCTCATACAGACTGCCCGTGCGATGAATGGCGGGATGCTCGTGTCCTGCATTGGCCACAATCCCCTTTCCCGTGGAAAGGGAGATCTCCGCCAGCCAGACCGTCACAAACATATCCGCGCGGTTGCCCTCTATCAGCAGATTGTTCAAATGGGACAGCGCCTCTCCGGGACTGTCTCCGCCGCGGATACAGTTTTTGATTAACGTCTTGGAAACCATCATGAACAAAGCCGCCGGAATTCCCTTTCCGGACACATCCGCCACCACAAGGGCCAGATGATCCTCGTCCACAAAAAAGAAATCGTAGAAATCCCCGCTCACCTCCTTGGCGGGATCCATTTTTGCAAAAAGAATAACCTCACGCCTGTCCCCGATCACTGCCTGCGCGTTGGGGAGAATACCGTTCTGAATCCGGGAGGCAAGGGAAAGCTCCGCCGAGATCCGCTCGTTTTCCGCGGTCATACGGGTCACGTTTTCCACATAGTCATGGATCTGCTCCTCCATCTGATCCACGGCCTCAGCAAGGATCCCGATCTCATCATTGTTGCGGATGGTTTCGCTAAGGCGCTGCCCAGGAGTCACATTTTCCGAAGCAAAGCGTCTGGCCTCCTTCATGATTTTACGGATGGGCGAGATCAGCGTCCGGTACAGGTAGAGTCCCTGACCGGCAATGACAAACAGGAGCACGAAAAGCATCGTCCGGATCACCTTGTTCACATAGTCGTGACGGATCTGATAGAGCCTCTCCATCTGCCGCTGCACGCACAGGATCGCCTGCACAGAGCCCTTCGAATCGATGAGCGGAATCATGGCCGTGATGTGCGGATCGGTCTCAATAATGCCCTTATCCCGGATGACAACCTCTTTGTCGGAGCGCTTCTCATACAGTGCGCGGTACTTCTCACGGTATTCATCATTGGTCGTCTCCCTCAGATAACCGAAGGAATAACACTCATACGGGCTGTTTTTGTTGATGGTGGAAAACAGGAAGGTGATATGACCGTAGTCCGTCCGGTCGGGGCGGATCACATATACAAAGGTGGCACCCTGGGAATTGCACAGATCCGACAGATTGTCCCAAACGTGCCGATACTCCTCCGTCGTCCCGCCACTTTCGGCGTAAGCATCCATCTGATCGGCAAAAACGATATGAGTTGCGGTATCCGCGGTGTAAAAGGCATTCTCCTCGTACTGCTCCAGAACAGTCGCAGAAAACTCGCGATAGCCGATGGTTCCGACAATCGCAGAAAAGACAGCAAGCAACAGTATGATGCCAAAAAGGCTCTTGACGACGATATGCCTTCTGCGTTTTTTATGCTCTTTCATCTTGAGTCGTCACCCTTCGATGGTTTTGCTACTCATTCGTATCCAACCGCTGCCGCTTCACCAGTGTGGCAAACAGACCGTTCTTTTCGATCAGCTGATCGTAGGTTCCCTCCTCGGCAATCTGTCCGTCCTCCAGCACCAGGATACGATCGCAGTGCTTGATGGTGGAAAGCCTGTGCGCGATCACGATGCGCGTACATTTCAGGCCATCCAGTGCCTCGGCCACCTGTTTCTGCGTCTTGTTATCCAGCGCGCTCGTGGCTTCGTCGAACATCAGAATCGAGGGCTTTGGCGCGACGGCACGGGCAATCATCAGCCGCTGCTTCTGTCCGCCGGATATGCCCCCCATCCCCTCACCGATGATGGTATGCATGCCCATCGGCATCGCACGGATATCATCGGCAATTCCCGCGAGCCCGGCTGCCTCCCAGGCATCATCAATGGTAAGCTGCGGCGCACAGATCACGATATTGGAATAAATATCCCCCTGGAAGAGTCCGCCGTTCTGCAGCACCGTGCCGATCTTCCTGCGCAGGGAAGCAAGGTCGATACGGCTTAAGTCTCTGCCGTCAAAGTAGACCGCACCCCGCTCCGGCTTTTCAAAGCCCAGAAGCAGACGGAACAATGTGCTCTTGCCGCAGCCGGTCCGGCCGACGATGGCAACATACTCCCCGGAGCGGATCTTGAGATTCAGTCCCTTTGCCACATAGGGCGCATTTTCATTATACCGGAACCACAGATTGTTCAGCTCGATCATCCCGGAAAGCTTTGTCAGCATTTCCTTTCCCTCCGGCGTTTCCGGAACGGTTTTCAGGATCGGCTCCGTCATTTCCAGAATCGGACGGATCCGGGATGCGGAGACCGCGATGCCGGACAGCGTTGCGAAGGCGCCCGTCACCAGACCGTAGGAGGAAGAAAACGCGATATACTCCGACTGTCCAACCCCGGTCGATACGGCAAACCAGTACAGTGCCGCAGCGCCGCACACAGAAACAGTCAGCTGCAGCGCGGGAGCAATCTTGAGAAGCATCGGCGGATCATAGGCGACCTGTGCCTCCTCGGCGTAGGTTCTCGCCCATTTGGAAAAGGCACGCTTCTCCGCACCGGCAAGCCGGATTTTCTGCACGCCGGTAATGAGGGAAATGCTCAGTCCCTGCTCCTTTGCCTGTGCCTCCAGAAGCTGTCTGTTGATTCTGGACTGCAGAAGGGTCGTGAAAACCGTCACGCCGAGGGTGGCAAGCAGCACAAGCAGCGCAGGAAGAGCCAGCCCCGGCGCAAAATCAAAGATCTGCGCGATGTACAGAAGGGAAACCAGTGAGAGCACCGAAGAGGAAAAAACCTCTCCGATCAGCAGCGTGCAAAGCTCACTCACCGACTGGCTGCGCATGGCCAGATCACCGACACTGTATTTTTTGAAAAAAGGAGCGGGAAGATTGATCATCCGCATGGTCACGGCGGCCTCCACGGAGAGGGAAACCTTGGTCTCCATCCGGTGAAGAGACAGATTCCGCGCCGCGCTCATGATCTGCGAGGAGATCGCCGCACTGAGCATCAGGGCCGCAGTCCCCCACAGAAGCGTCATGTTGCCGCTCTTAAGCACAAATCCGGTGAGGAGTCTCGTGATCTGCGGCGCCATCATGGAAAAGAGTGTCATCAGCAGGGTGAAGAACAGGAAAAGCAGCAGATCGCCGCCGTTCAGGCAGCCCTTGATGAAGCTCATCAGCTCCGGGATCCCGATCTCGGAAGCCGGAAGCGGCGTGTAGAAGCAGATAGCATCCTCCTCCAGAAGAGCCGCCTTCTTTTTGTCCATGTTGACTTTGCGCCCGCCGGCGTCACGGAACCAGTAACCGCGCAGCTGTTTCGGATAGACCGCCACCGGCGATCCGTCCTCCTTGCGGTAAACGATCATGGGGCCGCTGGCATCCTCCCACCAGCTGCCGGTGAGCCGGACGGAGCGATACATCAATCCCGCCGGCCGCATCGCCCAGGCCAGCTGCTCGTCCGGATCCCTTACGGTATCCGGAATCTCAGCGGGACGGAGTCTGTAATACTTGAGAATATCATTGATTGCATCCTTCGTCACCGCCCTTGTGGAGATAAAACCGGCCGTATCCGTGCCGCTTGCGATGGCGGCGGCCATCCTTGCAACCGCGTCCTCAAAAAGCTCCTGATCGCTGATCTTTCTCTGTCTTATCTGTTCGTCAAACCAACCCACGGTTCACCCCTCTACTCCGCGCTGATCAGATCGGCATAGTATCCGCCCATTGCGTACAGTTCCTCATGCGTTCCCCGCTCCACCACCATACCGCCGTCCAGCACGATGATCTCGTCGCAGTCGCGGATCGTGGAGAGTCGGTGCGCAATGACGATACAGGTGATTCCCCGATCCTGTACGGCCTTCACCAGCTCATATTCCGTCTGGGCATCCAGAGCGCTCGTCGCCTCATCCAGGATGATGACAGACGGATCCTGTGCAAGAACCCTGGCGATTTCCAGACACTGTCTCTGTCCGCCGGACAGATCGGCGCCGCCCTCCAGAAGCTTTCCGTGATAGCCCCCCTCTCTGCGCATGATATCATCGTGGATCTGCGCATCGCGCGCAGCAAGAATCATCTCGAAATCCTCGATGGAATCATCCCAGAGCTTGATGTTGTCGGCGACAGAATCCTCAAACAGCGTGATTTCCTGATCCACCACCGCAATGGAACCGGTGAAGACGCTCCGGTCAATCTCACCGATGGGTTTGCCGTCGAAGAGAATCTCTCCGCTCCAGGGGCGGTAAAGCCCGGAAATCAGCCTGGCCAGCGTGCTCTTGCCGCAGCCCGAGGTTCCGACAAAAGCCACCCGGCTGCCCGGCTTTACCTTCATGGAGAAATCGCGGATAAGAGGTTCTCCGAGTCTGGAATAGCCGAAGGTCACATTCCGCATCTCCACGGTGCCGGTGAGCTTACTGTAATCCTTATCCTCCAGAAGCTCCGATTCCTTGGCGTAGTCGTCATCCGGATACGCCATGACGTCTTCGATCCGCTCCATCTGCGTGCGCATCTCCTGAATCGTCTGACCGGTGGAAATGACGGTCATGGCAGGCATCATAAACGAGGCAAGGAATTTCTGGAACATCATCACCGTACCGATGGTAAACTGCCCCTGCATCACAAGATACACGCCAAGCACCAAGACCACATCCGTGGCCGCAGCCGAGAGAAATGCCGGCAGCATGCCCAGCCCCACATCCAGCTTCGCATACCGGATCTCCTGTGCCTGAACGGATGCCTGATACCCGGCCCATTTCGCGAAAAACCCGTTCTCCGCGCCGCTGGCTTTGATGGTCTCAGCCATCTGTATACCGGAAATGGTCGCCGAGGAAAGCTTTCCCTCATCACGCATCATGACGCGCGTAATTCCGACCCGTTTCTCCGACACGACCCGCGCGGAGAGAGCGCTTAATGCAATGGCAGCGACACCGACCAGGGTGAGCATCGGACTTTGCCGCAGCATGATCAGAAGATAAAAAACCATCATTCCGGTGTTGATCACAAGCGGAGAAAAAACGCCCACCAGCGTCGAAGCGATGGATGCATTGGCGCTCTGACGCATCTGAATATCTCCTGTCATCCGCTGGGAAAAGAATTCCATGGGGAGTCTCAACACCTTCCAGAGGTAGGAGCTGTTGCCAACGACGGCGAGCTTGCCGCCGATCTTCAGTTCATAGACGGAACGTACTGCCTCGATGATAATCTGCAGTAGACCGATTCCCGCGAAAAGCAGAATAAAGGGTGTGAGCAGTTCCCTGTTTTCGCCGGACAGCAGCCTGTCCATGAAGAATCTGGAGAATGCGGGATCAATGATGTCGAAAAGATTTCCGAGAACCGTTGTGAGCGTGACAAAAGCCACTGCCGCTCCTGCCCCCGACAGACGCTTTGCTGCGTAAGCAAGGGTGCTCTTTCGTCTCCCGTCAGGCACGAAGGCCTCCGTCGGCGCAAAGCGGAGACAGATCCCCGTAAAAGCGCGGTCGAATTCATCCATCGGCACACGGACGCTGCCCCGTGCCGGATCGTTCAGCAGGGCATAATTGCCGCTGAAGCCGCAGCAAACCACAAAATGATCAAAATTCCAGTGCAGAATACAGGGAAACCCGCCCTCTTCCCTGAGCTCCTGTACGGTCTCATAGCGATAGCCGCCCGCTTCCATTCCGTAGTTTCTGGCTGCCTTCAGAATATTCCTCGCATTGGAACCGTCCCGGGAGACACCGCAGTCCACCCGCATCTGTTCCAGAGGTATCCATTTACCGTAATAGGCAAGCACCATGGCCAGCGACGCGGCACCGCATTCCAGGGCTTCCATCTGCATAATAACCGGGACAGTACGTGCTCTGCGTGGTGCCGGATCCGGAATTCTGATTCTCATCGATACTCCTGTCGTCTTCAGTCAAAAAGCATGCGGATGATCTGCGTCTGTCTGTAGCCGACCCGCGCATCATAGACACCGTCCGGCATGTTGACCGACGCCGTGGCGATCCGTTGCCCGTTGGCTGACGTGCCAACCGAGCTGATCGTTGTGCGCACGTCGCCGATGGTAACCGTCATACCGGCCTCCACATGCTCCGCTGTGACCGTATCCGCAAAGGTTACGGTCATGATCCCCCGTTCCACACTGGCCGTACCGGATGCGAAGCTCTCAATGACCGCGAAATTGCTCCAGACAATGATTGCCGCCAAAAGCAGAATGGCCGCGGCCAGCACGGCCCATACGGCCGGCGTCGTGACATGAAGGTAGTCATCGAGCTGCTCCGGCGAAGCCAGCCTGTCCACGCTCTTTTTTCGATAGACTCTCTCTTCCTTTTTCTCTTCCATCATAATCCCCGCTGTACTCACGATCGAAATCAGTCGCGATATATATGAGAAGACCGCTGTTACAATCCCTTCGATTTTTCTTCAATCATCCGTCAGCAGCGCACTTCCGTCGGCAAATTTCTTGCATTTTTGCAGCAGGCGCATGATCCGCTGGCTGACGGTCTTGCTGTCCGCGCCCGTAAGCTCGCCGATCGCCCGGTTGTCCAGCTCCATCATATAACGCATCGCCAGAAGCTCCCGCTCCTTGGGCGAAAGCTTTGCCAGAATCCGGTTCACCTCCGCGGAAATGGCATCCTGACGAAAGCCGTATTCATCCGATCTGCCGGGCTCCGGCGCATCGTCGATATTCTCTGTTCTCCGGTAGCTTGCCATTTTCCGATGGTTGATCAGACAGTTCCTTGCAATGGTCACCAGCCAGGTACGTACGGAAGCCCGTTCCGGGTCATATCCGTCGTAATGCTCCATGGCGCGCACAAAGACATCCATCGCGAGATCTTCTGCAGTCTCGCGATGGAGCGTCTGTGTGTACAGGTAATTGTAGATGTATTTGAAATTCTCGTCGTAAACCGTCTCAAACGAAGCTTTCAATCGTTTCGGAGCACCTCCTTAAAGTCGTTTTATACGCGATTTCGCAGGTAGTTTGTCTGATTCCTCTCCGTCCGGTTTTCTCTGGATGCCCTCTCCGATATTTGGCGTACCGGCCGCAGCCACCTGCTCCAGCGCATCATCCGACAGGGCTCCGAACATCGGCAGGATCTTTGCCCTGGGCTTTGCAGAAAACAGTCTGTTTCTGAGTTCATCCTTGAAGCCCGTACCGGCACTGAAATCCGCCTGCCTGAACATCTCCTCCAGTTTTTCCGTCGTCATGGCCACCTTAGCAAAGCCCTCCCGAATTTCTGAATGTGACGCTTGCTGCATTCTTTGAGCCGAGTCCCAAATCGGTCGCAATCGCCTTATCGCCCTTGACGCTGCGATAGAACGAGTTTGCAGCCTTTGGCACGTCATTCTTGCCGCGTCTGTAGGAAAGGTTCTTGCCGTCCAGACTATGCATCACGCTCGTACCGCCGGAAACCTCATCCATCTCCTCATCGGGTATTGCCGCATGTTTGCTTAATTTACTCATGGTTGTGTCCTCCTGCTCTCTGAAACTCTTCAATCCTTGAATATCACGCCCTGGCGAAAGCCCTTGAGATTTCTCACGCCCATGGACTGATTGCCCATGCTCTTCACAGTCCCCTGCTGCTCGCCGATTCCGTTGCCGTTTGCAGCGGCTCTCTCGACCTTTTCTCCGAACTTGCGCTTCAGATCCGAAGCACCGCCGTTTACCGCCCCAAGCTCCTCATCTCCCAGTGCCTTCTTGTTTTCCTCATTCATGGCTGTACCTCCTTCGTATACATCTGACTCTCACTGGTCAGGTGCCGATCCCGTAATCTCGCTGCTTCGCAGCTATGAACGGTATCTGGCTCCTTCGTATAAAACGATTGCACCCTGGTGCATTTCGCTATCTGTTAATATATACCATCCGTTCGATGCTCTTCTACAAGTTTTCGGAATGTTTTTTGAATTTTCTCATCACCATATGGACGGGAACTCGCCGTCGTCATCCACAATACCGTACGCAGCGGGATCGTCGAAATAATCATAATCGTCGTATGCATCGAAGCCCGCGGAATCATCGTTGCCGCTCTGCGTATCCGGAACCGGGGAGGTATCCACGGTACTGACCGAAACGGAAAGGGCATGAGCCGGCATGCGGAAGGTAAGTCTGCCTCTTCCGTCCACCTCGATATTGACGGAAGGATCATCGCTGTACCAGAACTCCCAGGCGACACTCTCTCCCTCCAGCACCAGCACCACCTGTTCTCCGGCCTTAAAGGTGTTTTTGATCGTGCCGTCGCCGTTCATTGCATAGACACTTCCCGGGCCGTTCACCGAGGCAATCGTCATTTTATAATCCGGATTGGACGCCGCGAAATTGACCTGCAGAGTGACGTCCCTGGACGGCATATCGAAGTAGCCGTCATTGGTGTCGCTCCCGGCGCCGATTGCCACATCGGTGGAGGTAACGGACTTCAGATCCGAGTTGTTGTGCACGGTCTGGATGTAGACACGCTCTCCCTCTTCATAGGTGGACATCGCCTCGCCGTTTGCGTTGGTCACCCAGGCACTGCCCTCTCCGGAGGTTTCGACAGTGACACTGTGCGTCGGCGTCGGTGCCGGCTGTGTGTTTTTAAATACCACCTGCACATTGACACTGCCGTCTGGCATATCGAAGCTGCCGTCGTAGGTGCTGCTTCCGGCGCCGATTGACACATCGGAGGACTTGATCGACTCAATATCCGAATTATTGTGCAGCGTCTGGATGAGAACCCGCTCGCCGGGCAGGAAGGAGTTCTTCCTGTTGCCGTCCTTATCGGTGGTCCACGCACTGCCGTCCCCGCTCACGGAAACGAACACCTCGTGTGCCTCCTCCACCGGTTTGAAGGTGACATAAACCGTCGCGCCGCCCTTCGGCATGTCGAAATAGGCATAATAGGCACCTGACGCAGGCTGGATCTTCGCGTCCCTTGACTCTATCGATTCCACTTCACAACGGTGGCTCATCACCTGGATGAAAACGCGCTCGCCCTCCTTGAAATAGCGGACATTCTCACCCTTTGCGTTCTGTGTCCAGGCATCGCCGTCGCCGCTCACCACAAGATAAGCTTCATGCTCCTGCTCCGTCTCCCGTTCAAACACAGCGGTCAGCGTCACATCCCGGTCAGGCATATAGAAATACCGCACACCGGTTCTGGAATCCGTTGTCAGTTCCACTCCGTCCGCCTTCAGACTGTTCAGCTGGTAGCGGTTATTTAAGGAGACCTGTACCATCACCTTCTCGCCGCGCATAAACCCGGTCTTGGGTGTGCCGTTTTCCGCCGTCGTCCAGACCTGTCCGCCATCGCCTCTCGTCACGGTATTGACTGCGTGCGTGCTGTCCGGAATCTTCTCGAACACAGCCGTCAGCGTCACATTTTTTGCCGGCATCAGGAACCGGCTCTGTCCGCCTGGATTGACCTGTTTGCTCTCCCAGTAGGCAAACCGCCAGCCGTCGGAGGGCCAGGCATAGAGATCCACCCACACATTGGACTGCGACTTGTTATACTCCGCCGCTGCGCTCCCCTGTCCTCTCGTCTTGACCGTGATGGTGTACTCCTTCGGTTTATCCGGCTCGCAGACGGCCTGAAGGGTCACATCATTATCCGGCATGGTGAAGGTGATCGGATTCTCCGATTTCAAGTCGTTGGTCAGACCCTCGCTGTTCCATTTCACGAAGCGATAACCGGCCTTCGGTTTACAGGTTGCCTTGATCTTGTCGCCCTTGACGGCACTGGTGGCCGACAGGCTCACCGTGCTGTTTTCCATGTAGCCGAGCTTCACGGCGTGGTTGTTCTTGTTCTTTTCAAAAACCGCCTTGACCGTAATCTCCTTGTCCGGCATGGTGAACTTATTGTCATTCGCCACATTTACGTCACCGCTCTGCCAGTTTTTGAAATGCCAGTCGTTATCCGGTGTGGCTGTGAGGATGATCACGGTGCCGACGGTCGCCTCCGATGCCGAGGCCTGAAGCTTGCCGTTGCCTTCCGTGTTCAGATTGATTCTGTGAGCCACCGCCTGCTTCTGGCTGCTCTGCTGCTTCTGCGAATCCTGCTTTGTGGTGGACTGCTTTGTGGTGGACTGATCCGCGGTCTGTTTCTGATCCGTGGTCTTCGTCTGCGTATCCTGCTTCTTCGTCTCCTTCTGAACAGCCTGGGTCTTCTGTTCATTCAGTTTTTCCATCGCCTGAACAGCTTCTTCGCTCACCGCATTGGCATCCCCGACGTGAACCCGGATCGGTGCAAAGTTGCTCGCGTAATCCGTCGCATGATCATAGTAAGCGGACTTCACATCCTCGGCGAACACATAGAGTGTATAGTCACCGGTCGGCGTGGAGGCGGGCACATTGA
Organism: Lachnospiraceae bacterium; assembly: GCA_024682835.1. Taxonomy (GTDB): domain Bacteria; phylum Bacillota; class Clostridia; order Lachnospirales; family Lachnospiraceae; genus Butyrivibrio. Next base: position 91,417 of record JAIKYU010000103.1, read on the forward strand.
CCAGCACCTCACCCGTCGCTGCGATCTCACTGAGCATTCCGTAGCTGGAGACTCTGCCGGCGGCATCCACAAGCATGCCGGAAATCCGTGAGTAATTCACGCCCTTCTTTGCGGTGCCGATATCCTGCACGTCCACCAGAAAGCCGTAGCCTGCGGGAACGGCGTTGTCCTCGTTGTCCTTGCGTTTTGCCGAAAATCCGTCTCCGCCCTTCATGGTCAGCTTCAGATAATTATCCTCCGCGGGACCCACCGGTTCCAGATAAGCCGGCTTCGCGCCCTCCGCGGGATAGGTGAAGGCCACCTGATCACCGTCAAGATTCAGCGCCGGGGCAAAGTACAGCATGTCCGAAGGGGCAGCGCTGGAGAAGCTTCCGTCCGCCGTGACGGTCTTGATGTTTCCGCCGTCTGCCGTGCGAAGCACATACTCGGCATCCGTATCATAGAAACGCATATTTTCCTTGGCAAGCGTGCCGTATCTTCCATAACCGTAGGCCGCATTGGAGGCCTCCGCCTCATCGAGGACAAACACATAGTCCCCGGCCAGCGCGCTTGCTCCGTCCGCTCCGCCGCTGCTCTGCCGGATCGCGTCCCGCTCCGCCTGGGAGAAATTGCCCATCAGAAATTCACCGTTTAAGTACTGTCTGAGTCCGCTGGAGGACCAGTCCGGAGATCCGTTCTCGGAGTAAACCCTGCGGCTTAATGCATAGTTGGCATCCAACAGCACGGACTGCGCTCCGTAGGTTGTGCTGTCGGTATCCAGCACTCTGAAGCACACCGGATAGTTTCCCTGATTGCCGAAATAGACAAAGGTTCCGTTCCATGCATCCCCGGAGAGCTCGGGGTCAGACAGAGCGCGGATTCCAAGTTCCACGCTTAATGCTTTGCCTGCCGCGCCCTGCTGCTCCGCAGCCAGAACGGGCGGCATGGAGGGCATCACGCTCCCTGCCAGAAAAACAGCCGCACTCACGGCTGTTACAGCTCTGTTAAAAAGACTCCTCATCCTCATCTTCCTCACCAATTCCTTTCCTCTTCCTCATTCAGG
>JAIKYU010000133.1 GCA_024682835.1 Lachnospiraceae bacterium
GTCGCCTGCGTGCCGAGCTTCTTCAGCGCCGGATCTCCCGGTATGATCGCGAAGGCAAAAAAGACCGCGATCGAGACAAAAAACATTGTCGCGATCGCGGATATAAACTTCTTAAAAAGATAACGCAGCATGGCGGCAGGGATCAGTCAGCGAGCTTCAGGGACGCGATATCCTGCACGTACAACGGATAGAACTGGTAGCCCGTGTAACGCTTGTTCAACGCGACAAAGCAGGGAAGATCCTGAATGTAGACATTGGCGGCATCCTCCGCGAGAATTCTTTCGCACTTCCGGTAAGCCTCCGTTCTGGCAGTGTCGTCAATCGCCGCCATCGCCTCCGCATAGGCCTTATCATATTCCGGATTTGTGTAATTGGTAAAGTTGTTGCCGGCGTCGGAAACAAACCTGGAAAGCAGCGCGGACGCAGAAAGCGTCGACGCATCGACTCCCACTACCGTCGCCTCGTAATTCCGGCCCGTGTAGACCTCTGAAAGCCAGGTGTTCCATTCCACCGTCTGAATCTGAGCCTTTACACCCGCCTTTGCAAACTGCTCGGAAAGCACCTGTGCCGTGTCGACGTGCTGCTGGTAATTGGACGCCACGGTGATGGTAAACGTAAGCGGGTTTGTCTCATCGTAGCCGGCCTCCTTAAGGAGCTCCTTTGCCTTGTCGACATTGTTGGGATAAAGACTGCTGAGCTCCGGCATGAAATACTTGGTAAAAGAGGGATATATGCTGCTCCCCAGGGGAGACCCCTCCCCGTCCGACACAAAATCCATCACGCCCTTTCTGTCAAGGCAGTAGCAAAGCGCCTTCCGCACGTTCGGATCGGAAAAAGCATCGGTCTTGTTGTTGAGATACAGCGCCTGTACCAGATTCATCGCGCCGGTATAGATCGTAAACTTGTCGGACAGCTGCTCCTTCTGCGCGCTGGTCACGCGGGCGAACATATCCACGGAGCCGCCCTCCAGATCCATCACGATGGCATCCGCATTTGCTTCGATCTTTAATGTGACGTCCCGGATCCCGGCCGGCGTCCCCCAATAGTCCTCAAAGCGCGTGAGAATGACATTTTCCTGCGGAGAACGGGAGACATAACGGTACGGACCCGTCCCGACGGGATTGGTCTCGGGATTCTTATTGGCTTTGGGGATAATCGCGCAGGTCAGATTGCAGAGAAAATCCGCATCATGCGTGTTGAGCGCGATATCGACGTGGTGGTCATCCTTGGCCGTGACGGAGGCAATCTCCTCCATCGCGGAGTTCATACCGGCGTCCTTGCAGCGTTGAATCGAATAGACGACGTCATCAACTGTCACGGCCGATCCGTCATGAAACCGGACTCCGTCCCTGAGCGTAAAGGTGTAGAGGGATGCATCCTCCGACATTTCGTAGCCGCTGGCTACAGCAGGGACGAGATCACCGGTCTGATCGGGCTTTACCAGCCCTTCAAAGACATTGAACAGCACCTCCTTCGTCCCTGCCGCCGTCATGTAGTGGGGGTCAAGGCTTTCGAGATCCTGCGGAATGCCGATCGTGATCGTGGAAGAATCGCCCGCTGTCTTGCCGCCTGCGCATCCGCCCAGTGCAGCAGCCAGAATCGACATGACGATTGCCGGAAGAAGCGCTCTCCTGAAAGCGTTCCTTCCTTTCATCAATCATTCCTCCTTAAGAACTTTTTTCAACTCCTCCATGAACGTCTCGACATCCTTGAACTCGCGGTACACGGATGCGAAACGCACATAAGCTACCTGATCAAGCTCCTTGACCTTGCCGATCACGAGCTCGCCGATCGATTTGCTGGGGATCTCCTTCTGCTCCATGTTGAAGATCTCCGTCTCGATCTCATCGACCACTCTGGTGATCTGCGCGGCGCTGACCGGACGCTTGTGGCAGGCGCGCAGAATGCTGGTCTCAATCTTGGCCCTGTTGTAGGGCTCACGGACATTGTCCTTCTTGATGACAATCAGCGGAATGGTTTCCACTTTTTCATAGGTGGTAAACCGTTTGGAGCAAACGTCACAGACGCGGCGCCTTCGGATGGAGGTGTTCTCATCAGCCGGACGCGAATCGATGACCCGCGTGTCTTCACTTCCGCAAAAAGGACATTTCATACCGATATCACCTCTGAAGGAAATCCGGAATCTTCAGACTCTGCTCCTGGATCGTCCCCGTGGTGGGAACACGCGGTACGTTGAATCCTGCTACGGGACGGGGCGCTGCCGGTGCAGGTGCGGGCACGGGATTGACCGGTGCCGCTTCTGCCTCTGCCTCCGCCGCAGCCTGCTGCGCTGCCGCAACAGAGAAGGTGGAGCCCGGTCTCGCCGCCGGCTGGGCAGCGGTCACGGTCTTGCCGCCTCGGATATTCTTGTCGTCAATGCCCGTCGCAATCACCGTGATGTTGCAGGTGTCGCTCCTGGACTCGTCGTAGGTCGCACCGAAAATGATGTTGACGTTGTCGCCGGTAAGCTCCTTGACATAGCTTGCTGCGTCGTTGGCATCCATCAGGGTGATGTCGCCGGAAATGTTGATGATCACATTGGTCGCGCCATTGATCTTGGTCTCAAGAAGCGGGCTCTCCACCGCCATCTTGACGGCATCGCTTGCCTTGTTGTCGCCCTTGCCGTAGCCGAGACCGATGTGGGCGATGCCCTTGTCCTTCATGACCGTCTGCACATCCGCGAAATCCAGATTGATCACCGCAGGGACATTGATCAGATCCGTGATGCCCTGCACGGCCTGCTGAAGAACCTCATCCGCCTTTTTCAGCGCGTCGCTGATGTTGCTCCTGCGGTCGACGATCTGAAGCAGCTTGTCGTTGGGAATGACAATCAGCGTGTCGACATTGCTCTTGATATTGGCTATTCCGGTCTCCGCGTTGGTCTTGCGGGTCTTGCCCTCAAAGGTGAACGGACGCGTCACCACGCCGACCGTCAGAATACCCATCTCCTTGGCGAGCTTGGAAACCACCGGTGCAGCGCCTGTGCCCGTGCCACCGCCCATTCCGCAGGTGACGAACACCATGTCCGCCCCTTTAAGCGCAGCACTGATTTCCTCTGCGCTCTCCTCGGCGGCCTTCTCGCCCACGGAAGGCTCCGCCCCGCACCCGAGTCCCTTGGTCAGCTTCTCACCAATCTGCAGAAGCTTCGGCGCCTTGCAGAACTGCAGTGCCTGCTTATCCGTGTTGACTCCGATAAACTCCACGCCGGTGATATTCTCTTCGATCATGCGGTTGACCGCGTTGTTGCCGGCACCGCCGACACCGACCACAATAATTCTGCAGCCGCTTTCTGCCTCGTTTGATTTGATTTCCAGCAAGGTGAGCCTCCTTTAATTACAGAGAAAAGTTACGTAGCCATTTTAGACCTTTTATTTTGAAATATCAACCGTTTTTTTTATTATAACGGATGATATCTATTGATATTTCGTCAAAAACCGGTTACTCGACCGGTGCGTCCTCTGCTTTGACCGACTCAGTCAAATTATTATCCTCCCGGAGGGTCTTTCGCTCTTCGAAGGTGATGTGATTGTTCGCAGCGGAGTAATCATCCAGCCGAAGCACCCCGCTCTTCCCCTCCAGATCCGGCAGAATATACTGCAGCTGAATTACCTTTTCATCAATGTCCGTTCCGTCTCCGAGGCTGATTTCCGTCTGTCCGAAGTAAAGATAGATCCGGTAATCCGCGTCAAAATAGATCCGGTCGGCCTTGAGCTGATATTTGTTCAGCAGCTGCGTGATGTCCAGAATCTCCCCGAACACCTCGTCCTTCTCCACCGGCAGTTTCTCATACAGCACGACATGGTCAAAATCCAGTCCCATGACCAGCGGCACATCGTCGTACATCAGTGAGGCGCTCTCCACAACGATACCGTCCCGGTCAAAATACATATACCGCCCAAGATAACGGATCACGCCCGCCAGCGCTTTTTCATACACATGAACCCGGACCGTATCCCTGGACACGATGTCCACATCGATGCGTTCGACGAACGGAATATCCGTGATAGCCTTATTCCTGTACTGGAAGGAAAGGAATAAGGAATTGCCCGAAAGCGGGGAGGTCTGCACAATGTCGATGATCTCCTCGCTCGTGTAATGCTTGTTGCCGTCGACATAGATGTGCGTGATGGTATAGTTATCCAGCACGTACATCAGTCCGTACAGGAGCCCGCCCGCCAGAAGAAGCAGCGTGGATCCGATGATAATAAGACTCTTGTGGAGTCTTACGAAACGCATTACTCCACCCGTATGCTGCGCGCCACCGACAGACAGATCCCGATTTCGATCAGCTGCAGCACCACCGCACTGCCTCCGTAACTGATAAACGGCAGCGTGATTCCGGTATTCGGCATCGTGTTGGTCACAACCGCGATATTCAGGATGACCTGGATGGCCAGATGGCCCATGACGCCGACCACCAGCAGCGCACCGAAACGGTCAACGGCGTTGTTGGCGATGATCATCAGCCGCCAGATGATAATCAGGAACATCAGAATGACCGCGATCGCCCCGAAGAGACCCAGTTCCTCGCAGATAATCGAGAAAATCATATCGTTCTGCGCCTCGGGGATGAATTTTTTCTGTATGCTCTGCCCCAGCCCCTTGCCGAAGATTCCTCCGGAGCCGATGGCGTAAAGCGCCTGCAGCGTCTGGAAGCCCCTGCCCGATGCATAGGCCTCCGGATCGCGCCAGATCAGGATCCGCAGGAAGCGATAGTTCAGTGGATTGTCCTTGGTCTTCTCCGCAATGAGAACCATCAGGGCGCCCAATGAAACGATCACAGCGCCGATCAGGACAAAGCGCTTGTAGTCCGGCACCGCGATAAACAGCATCAACAGACAGATGCCCATGATAATCAGCGCGCTGGAGAGGTTGTCCGTAATTCCGTACACCAAAACGCAGACCGGAACCGGAAGAAACATCGCTATCAGGAAAACCCTCGTATCTGCTGCATTTTTACCCAGCCGGTCAATGACACCCGCCAGGAAGATAATCATGCCCAGCTTCGCCACTTCGGCAGGCTGCACGGAAACACCCAGAATCTTGAACCAGCGCGTCGCGCCGTTGGCGGAATACGCAAGCGGCGTCAGAACCAGGAAAATGACGGCCATGGAAGCGGCATACGCCGGCACTGTCATGCGTTTGAGCACGCGGTAGGGAACCCGCGATGCGAGGTACATGAAAGCGAGACCGGCAAGGCTTGCCAGGAGCTGATGGCGGAGATAAAAGGTGGAATCTCCGTCAAACTCCAGTCCCGCCTGGTAGGAGCTGGTGGAAAAAAGCATCACAAGGCCGAAGGCCAGCATGAACACAAGAATGAAGATCAGGCTGTAGTCTGTATAATACTCCCTGTGAAAACGCGCCTGAACCGCCTCCTTGGCCGCCTGTCTCTGCTCTCTGCTTTTCTTTGTCTCCGCTTCATTCAGTTTTAACGCTGTCGCTGACTGCACGGCTGCCTTCCTTTCTCACTCCGTCGTTTCGCTCAGTTCGTTGACAAAATCCTTAAACCATCGTCCGCGCGCCTCGTAGTTGGGAAACATATCCCAGCTTGCGCAGGCGGGCGACAGCAGTACCGCATCGCCCGGTTTCGCGCTGTCTTTGCACAGCTTCAGCGCCTCCTCACCGGATCCCGCAATGACGATGTCCGTAAAATCATGCGCCTTCGCGCAGGCTGCGATCTTGTCCGCCGTCTCGCCGATCAGGACAAGAAGCTTCACCCTGCCGCCGAAGGCCTCAATCCACTCATCGTAGGTATTTCCCTTGTCGTATCCTCCGCCCAGAAGGATCGTCGGACGCTCCATCGCCTCAATCCCCTGAATCGCGGCGTCGGGATTGGTCGCCTTGGAATCATTGTAATAATCCACCCCGTTTTTGGTAGCGACATATTCAATCCGATGCTCCACCGCGCGGAACTCCCGGACCACCGTGAGAATCGTGTGAAGCGGGATGCCCATGGAAAGGGCAATTCCGATGGCCGCCATCACGTTTTCCGCGTTGCAGCGGCCCACCAGATGCATGTCCCGCACGCTCATCAGCGCCGTCTTTTCGCCCTGAACGCTCTTTACGATCTGCTCTCCGTCGAGCCAGATCCCGTCCTTCAACTCTTCTCTGGAGGAAAACCAGAGGACGCGCGCCGGGCATCTTTTTTCGCCGAATTCCCTGGTGTAAGCATTGTCATAGTTCAGCACACAGACCTGTCCGGCGTCCTGCCCGTTGGTGACGCGCTCCTTGCAGGCCGCGTAGTTTTCCATGGTATGATGGCGGTTGAGATGGTCCGGCGTGATGTTAAGGATCGCCGAAACATCCGCGTGGAATTCCTCCACCGCCTCCAGCTGAAAGCTGGAGATTTCCGCCACGGTGACGCTGTCCGCGTCCGTCTTTAAGGCCGCCTCGGCATAGGAATAGCCGATATTCCCGACCACATGGGTGGCATTCTGGCCATATGCGGCCTTGACAATCTCCCCGACCAGCGTCGTCGTGGTGGTCTTTCCGTTCGTGCCCGTGATGGCAATCAGCTTCCCTTTCGCGAAACGGAAGGCCAGCTCGATCTCACTCCAGACGGGGATTTTCGCAGCGCGGATCCGGTCAAAGGCCGGCGTGTCGAGCGGCACCCCGGGAGAGGGAACCACCGCCGAATAGGCGCCGCCCTCCAGATCCACCGTCACAAGCTTCTGCAGCAGGATTTCCGTACAGCCGCGATCCTCCCCGGCAAGACGCTGCTCAATCTTCTCCGGCGTCATCTGCTCATTCTCATCCAGCAGCACCGGCACCGCCCCCACCTGATGCAGAAGCCGCACCGCTCCCACACCCGAGAGGCCGGAGCCGATGACCAGTATTCTCTTTCCATCCATCTTCGTCGCCATCACAGGTCCTTTTCTGACTACCGTGCCATCGCGTAAAGCGCGATCAGGCACATCAAAACCGTTATCGTCGTAAACACCCCGACCACGCGGGTCTCTGACCAGCCGCCCTTCTCAAAATGATGATGAATCGGAGCCATCCGGAATATCCGCTTGCCGTGCGTCGCCTTGAAATAGGACACCTGGATAATCACCGAAAGTGCCTCCACCGCATAGATCAGCCCGCAGACCGGGATAAACAGCGGCATCCCGAGCACGTAGGTGATACCGATCACGAAGCCACCGATGGCCAGGGATCCTGTGTCCCCCATGAACACCTTGGCCGGGTAAAAATTATAAAAAAGATACCCGAGCAGCGCACCGGTCATCGCGGCAGCGGCCGGCGTGCCGTGCCCGCCGGTAAGCATGGCGGCAATCGCAAAGAACAGCGCCACCGGTGCGGTCACCGAGGCGCAGAGTCCGTCCACTCCGTCCGTCAGATTCGTGCCGTTGGTCGTGGCAAGCGCGATGAAAATGAGTGCCGGTATGCCCAGAATCCCCAGGTCCCAGACCAGACCGCCGCCAAACGGAACCAGCATCCTTGAGACCGAAATGTCCGTCCCCAGCCGAAGAACCAGGGCAAAAAGGAGTGTGACCGCAAACTGCAGCACGAGCTTCTGCCAGGCGCGCAGTCCCAGATTGTGATGACGCACCACCTTCAGATAATCATCCGCAAAACCGATCAGGGCGAAGCCTGCCACCGGAATCAGGACGGATGCGAGCGCCGCGCGGTTTTCTCCGTCTTCAAACGGCAGGCAGCACAGCGTCACAACGATCATCGGAATCAGAAAGATCAGTCCGCCCATCGTGGGCGTGCCGGTCTTCTTCTTGTGGGATTCCAGTCCCTCCTCCCGCTCGGTCTGCGAAAAGCGCAGCCTGTGCAGGAAGGGAATCAGCGGACGTCCCAGAATCAGCGCGAAAAGCCACGCCGCAAGCAGCGGCAGCAGCAGACGCAACGCATAGGTATCGTTCATCTCTCCGGCCATCACGGCAGATCCCCCGCTGTTTCGCCAAGTGTCTCAAACATGCTGTTGCCGTTCTCATCGACACCCGCCACCTGATCCATCTCCTCGGAGAGCGCACCCTCTCCGTATTCAAAGCCGGTCACCGGATCGATCCGATTGCCGTTGTTGGGATTGATGTAATACCCTTCCGCATCGCGGTCGAAGCTCTTCCAGACCGGTTCCTTCTTTTCGGCGAATTCCGCGGGGCTGACCTCTTTGGCCCCCTCTGTTTCTTCGCCCTCTGCTCCCTCAGCGGAGGCGTTTTCGTCCTCCCCGCCCTGTGCGATGCCCGCCTGCGTCGTCACGGACGCGGCGCGCAGCTCTTCCAGCTCCGCCTGCTCCTTCTCCGACAGTTCCTCCGTCATCTGGATGTTCAGATAGGGCAGAATCTCCGTCAGCACCTTCCGTACGATGTGCGTGGCATACTTGGCATCCGCCTGCTGCCCCATCACGCCCGCGTTGGGTCTGTCCACCACAACATAGATGGCGATCTGCGGATGATCCGTCGGCGCATAGCCCATGAAGGAGACCACGTACTCACCGTTTCTTCTGGGCAGGGTCTCGGCCGTACCGGTCTTTCCGCCGATCCGGTAACCGGCAGGGCGTGCCGTGCGGCCCGTGCCCTCCGCATCCGAGACCACCTGATTGCACATCTCAATCACGCGTTCCGATGTGCTCTGTGAAATCGTCTGTCTGAGAAGCCGCGGCTCAATATGACGCACCGTCGCACCGGAGGAATTGACAATCTTGGAGACCATGTGCGGTTCATACATTTTTCCACCGTTGATCAGCGAGCAGAACGCGGAGATCATCTCAATCATATCGACGTTGAAGCCCTGTCCGAAGGTGTTGGTTGCCAACTCGGAGGAGCCCATCTTGTCGGCGCTGTAGGTCAGGCCCGCAGTGCGCGCCTCGCCCGCCAGATCGATGTTGGTCTTTAAGCCGAAGCCGAAGGTCTTCTGGAATTCCGCGAAGGTGTTGGAGCCCGTCGCCTGACCGATATACATCATCGCCACGTTGCAGGAGATCACGATGCCGCGCGTGACCGACACCGCGCCGTCGCCGAAGGTGTTATGGCACTTGATCTCATGACCGCCCACCTCGAGCTTACCGTTGCAGTTGTACACCTCGTTGCCGGTGATGGCACCGGATTCCAGCGCCGTCGCCACCGTAAAGGGCTTGGCGACGGAACCGGGCTCGTAGGTGTCCGCGATGCAGAAGTTTTTCCAGAGCGCGTTGTAGTTCTGATAAAGCAGCTCATTATCCGACGTAATCTCCGGCAGCGTCTCCTCCGTAATCGCCTCCCACGTCTTGCGCTTATACTCGTTGGTAAGGAGCCTGCCCTTCTCATCCACCCGGGCCAGTCCGATCAGCTTGCTGGTGTCCCTGGGATCGTTCAGATCAAAGTCCGGATAACTCGCCATGCCGATGATGTTGCCGGTGTCCACCTCCATGACGATGCAGCCGACGTTTTGTGCGCCGTTGCCGATCCGGGCGTTATTCTTATGCTCTTCGTTGAACTCCCTGAGATACTTTTCGATAATCGTCTGCACATTGCCGTCAATGGTCGTGACGATGGAATAGCCATCCTGCGCCGGAATCGTGGTCCGCTCCAGATTCGCATTGTCGTCAAGATATCCGTATTCCCTGCCGGCCGTGCCCGACAGCACGCTGTTGTAATACTCCTCCAGGCCGTACTGCCCGCGGGCATCCGACGTGGTAAAGCCGATCACATCCGATGCCAGCGAGTGGTTCGGATACTTCCTGATATACTCGTTTTCGAACCAGACCCCCTTCACCTTCTCGTCATAGGTGGCGCTCGACTGATCCATCAGCGCCTCAAAAACCTCAATCTTGTCATAGGGGATCTTTTTCGCGAGGATGTAGTACTGGGACGTCGGATTGTCCAGAATGTAGCTGCGGATTTTCGATCCGTCGAGCTTGAAGCACCGTGTCAGCGCGGCGATCGTCGCATCCTCGCAGCCCTGATTCTTCTGCTCCGCCTGCAGAAGCATCTTCGTGTCAAGAATGACATTATAGACCTTTTCGCTGGTGGCCAGCACCGTGCCGTTGCGGTCAAGGATCTCGCCGCGTCTGGCGGGAAGCGTCACGGAATCATATTCCTGCTGGGAAAGAACCTGTCTGCGGTATTCGTCGCCGTTTTCACGGGCAATGACGACAAGCCGCCCGGTCAGTCCGATAAAACAGAACAAAATGAAGAGAAACATCACAAAGAGCTTCTTCTTCATGTGCCAGGTAAACTGCTTCGGTTTTCTCTTCTGCGCCTGTGTGCCTTTCGCAGCGCGTAACCGTTGTCCGGGCCGTCCGGCGCGCCCTGCCTGCTCCTGGGGTCTGCCTCTTCCTGCCTGCTCAGCGGCTTCGGTGTGTCCCGTCTGCCCGGGCCGTCTGCCTCTTCCCGCCTGCGCAGCGGCCCCGGCGCGTCCCGTCTGCTCGGGCCGTCTGCCTCTTCCCGCCTGCTCGGGCTGTCCGGTTCGTCCTGCCTGCTCGGGCCGTCTTCCCCGCCCTGTCTGTGCAGTGCTTCCGGTGCGTCCCGTACCCGGTCTTTTTTCCGTTCTTCTGCCGTCCATTAGTTCTCCGCTTCCGGTATTACAGCCAGCTGGCGCACATAATCTCTTGCGCCGTCATCCGAATAGGTGATGATCTGTCCTTCATCGGCATATTTCATGCCAAGCTCCTGGATGGCCACCTGCTTGACCACCTCCAGGTCGATCGTCGAATTGGCCCGGCTGTACGCCTCGTCATTTTCCTGTCTGAGGGCAGCCAGCTCCTTTTCCAGCGAAGCGATGGTCGTGACGCTCCCCTCCAGACTTGTCTGCACATTCACATACTGATACAGCGCCAGCGCCGTCACCACCAGTGCGCCCAGCATGAAAAGCAGATGCAGAACCGTCGTTTTGCGGGAGGGTCTGGCAGCCGCAAGTCCGCCCTGGACGGTGCGGAACTTCTGCTCCTCCCTCTGGCCGCGCATCGGCCGTCTGTCCCTCTCCGTTTTCCTTGCCGCACTGCCATGCACATATGCCGTACGATTCATTTCAGACCTCCGTCCCTTTTTCAAAGATTCGAAGCTTGGCGCTCCGGGCGCGTCGATTATCTGCCAGTTCGCGCTCACCCGGCACAATCGGTTTTCTGTTTACGATCCGCCCCTGTGGCAGACGCCCGCAGGTACAGACCGGGAAATCCGGCGGACAGATGCAGGGCGCCTCCCAGCGTCTGTACGCATTCTTGACGATCCGATCCTCCAGCGAGTGAAAGGTGATCACCGCGATCCTGCCCTTAGGCGCAAGCAATTCCATCAGCGAATCCAGCGCTCCGGTCAGCACATCCAGTTCACGGTTACAGGCAATCCGCAGAGCCTGATAGGTTTTTCTCGCGGGATGTCCCGCATCCCGGGCCCGGACCCTCGCCGGTATCGCGGCATCAATCACCGCATTCAGCTGCATCGTCGTCTCTATCCGGTGTTCCGCACGGGCTCTCACGATATGTCCCGCGATATTCGCCGCAAATTTCTCTTCCCCGTAATCACGCAGGATATGGAAGAGCTCTTTTTCCTCCCAGGTGTTGACGATGTCCGCCGCCGTCAGTCCCTGTTCCTGATCCATCCGCATGTCCAGCGGCGCGTCCGCCCGATAGGAGAACCCCCGCTCCGGGCGGTCAAACTGGTAGGACGAGACCCCCAGATCAAGCATCACGCCGTCCACCCTGTCGATGCCAAGCTCCCGTACGTGCACCGCGGCGTTTTCATAGTTGTCCTTCAGAATGGTCACCCGGTCGCCAAACGGCGCAAGCCTCTTCGTCGCAGCCGCAATCGCGTCTGTGTCCTGATCAATTCCGATCAGCCTCCCGCCCGCAGCAGGATCCAGGCGTCCGGCGATCTCCGCACTGTGTCCGCCGCCGCCGAGCGTCCCATCCAGGTAACACCCGTCCGGGCGAATGCACAGCCCTTCAATCGTCTCCTTCAGTAAAACGGAGGTGTGCGCAAATTCAGAGGCATCCTCCACAGCCGCGCTCTGCGGCATTTCCCTTTCGTCCATCCGCGGATCCCGCCCGACTACAGCTTCAGGCCGAATTCCGCAAGTCCCGCGGAGAGCGTTCCGATATCGCCAAAGCTCGCCGCATCCGGGAAGCGTTCCTTGCTCCAGATCTCGATGTGCCGCCCGTTGCCCGCAACGACCACATCCTTTTCGATCCCCGCGAAGCGGATCAGATCCTCGCCCAGCAGGATCCGCCCCTGCTTGTCCGGCTCGACCTCCACCGCGCCCAGCATGAAAAACTGCCGTCTCTGCCACGCATTCGGATCCGGCTGTTCCGGATTCATCAGTGATTCCGCGAACTCCTCAAACTCCTCTCTCGAGAAGACATAGAGATTGTTCTCCAGACCGCGGCAGATCACAAAGCTGTCCCCGCCCTCGCAAAGCTTCTCGCGGAACTTTGCGGGGATCACCAGTCTTCCCTTTGCGTCGATGGAATTGTTGTATCTGCCGAGATAAAGCATGTTCTGGTCGTTTCCTGCCTGTTTTCCGATGATGCGTGATCTTTTTGGCAATTTTTGGCATTTTCCCCCACAAAATGCCACATAATGGATTCTATACCAAAAAACAAGTTCTTGCAAGACAAAATCGCCATTTTTTCGCGAAGAAAAAAGCATGCTGTGCCGTGCCAAGCATGCTTTAACAAGATATTGACCAACATAAAAATCGGTATACTATATATAGAAGAAACTCATTTTTTCTTTCCGGAAACTTTTTCGGATTTTTTTCGGGAAATGTCAGGAAATCCGATCTTCGCTTCCGTCTGTTCCGGACTCCCCTTCCGGGCTGGCGGCTGCTTCCGACTCCCCTTCCGGGCTGGCTGTTTCTGCCGTGATAACGGCTTCTGCTGCGCCGGCCGCTTCCGCCGGCGCTTTATGTGCAAGCCGCGTGCGTACAATGAACTCCACAATCACCGCGAATACAAAAAGGCAGATGCCCAGCACCTGTGAGACGGCCATTCCCGTGTCGCCGATCTGCAGCTGATCGGTTCTGAGGGATTCAATCAACGCCCGTCCCAGCCCGTAGCCGCCCAGATAAAACAGGATCATTTCGCCGTCGAAACGCTTATGCTTCACATAGAGCAGCATGATCAAAAGCAGCGCCAGGTTCCAGCAGCTCTCGTAGAGGAAGGTCGGATGCACCTGGATGTAGTTGGTCCCCTCCTGCATATGCTCCGCGATGGACGGTGCGATGTCCCGGATGCGCACGGCCGCCCTCGGCAGGCGCATGGCAAAGAGCCCGTCCGTGTATTGTCCGAAGGCTTCACGGTTGGTGAAGTTGCCCCACCGGCCGATGATCTGCCCCGCGAGCAGACCGAACATCACCGTGTCCGTGATCTCAAGGTAAGGCTTTTTCACCACGCGGGCGATCACCACCAGTGTAGCAAAGCCCCCCAACACACCGCCGTAGATCGCAAGCCCTCCCTGATGGATATAAAGGACGCTGATCGGATTGTCCCGATACATATCCCAGGAAAAAACCACGTAATAGATCCGGGCACACAGCACGGAAATAAAGACCAGCGGCACAAAGAAATCCCAGTACACCTCGCCGTCCCTGCCCGTCCGTTTTGCCACCACCTCGCAAAGTTTGACCGCAAGCAACACGCCCAACGCGATGATCACCGCATAGAGCGTGATGGTGTAGCCGAAGACCGAAAACTGACGCGGTACGTTTGTCAGGTAGATTCCAAGGTGAGGAAAGGCGATATCGCCCGCTTCCATCATGTCAGGCATAAAAACTCCTTTCATGCGATAAAGCCCGTACGGCCGTTCGCAAATCGTTTATACATTAAACCTGAACAGGATCACATCACCGTCCTGGACGACGTATTCCTTGCCCTCCATGCGGACGAGTCCCTTCTCGCGTGCCGCCGCAAGCGAGCCCTCTCTGAGAAGGTCCTGATAATTGACCACCTCGGCCTTGATGAAGCCGCGCTCAAAATCCGTGTGGATCTTGCCGGCAGCCTGCGGTGCCTTTGTGCCGATCTTGATGGTCCAGGCCCGCGTCTCGTCCTCGCCGGAGGTCAAAAAGCTCATGAGTCCCAGGGTCTTGTAGCTGGCCGCCACCAGCTTGTCCAGACCGGAGGAGGTGATCCCGAGATCGCTTAAGAACTCCGCCTTTTCCTCATCGGACAGCTCCGCCAGTTCGGCCTCCGTCTGCGCGCTGATCACAAAGACCGCGCTCCCGGTATCCTCTGCCCACTTCCGCACAGCCTGTACATGTGCGTTGGAGGCGCCGTCATCCGCAAGATCCCCATCCTGCACATTGGCGGCGAAGATCACCGGTTTGGCTGTCAGCAAGCCGTAGCCGGCAAACAGCTTCTTCTCCTCATCATCCGTGATCTCCTCCTCGAGCGAACGGGCGGGCTTGTCCGCCTCCAGCCGCTCCTTGATCCTGAGGAGCAGCGCATGCTCCTTTGCCGCATCCTTGTCCATCCGAGCGGTCTTCGCCACCTTGGCGATCCGTCTCTCCAGCACCTCCAGATCCGCAAAGATCAGTTCCAGATCGATCGTCCCGATATCCCGCACCGGATCCACACTGCCGTCGACGTGCACCACATTGTCATCCTCAAAGCAGCGCACCACATGAACGATGGCATCGCACTCCCTGATGTTGGCAAGGAACTGATTGCCCAGGCCCTCCCCCTTGGAAGCCCCTTTGACGAGACCCGCGATGTCAACGAATTCAATCGTGGCCGGCGTCACCTTTTTTGAGTGATACAGCTCGCCGAGCTTCACGATCCGCTCATCCGGCACCGCCACAACACCCACATTGGGGTCGATCGTGCAGAACGGATAATTCTCCGCCTGCGCCCCCGCCTTCGTGAGCGAATTAAACAACGTACTCTTGCCGACATTCGGCAGACCGACGATTCCTAGTTTCATCTGTATATTTCTCCTTCTAAAATGCTTGATTTTAAGCCATTTGTTATCTCAGCTTATTGTACCGAGTACCACGCCGGGCACCATTTATCTATTATGACATAAAAATAGTCCTGACACAGCAAATATATATTACCATGTCAGGACGGATTTGTAAAAACGTGTAGTGACAATTTTCATACACCACCAGCCATGAGCTGCTTGATCCCCTGTGACTTAGCGCCAGGGTTGTCATTGCCGTAGCCCTCAACAAGTATTCTCATAATTCACCCCAAATGGATCTATATTAAAAAATGGCATTATTTTCCCTCCAATATAATCCATTCACCCTTCTTATTTGATCCAATTCGTTTAATAACACCCTTTTCAACCATTGACTGTAAGCAACGCTTAACTGTTGAATCCGAGCATTCTAAACGAGCCGCCATTTCTTTGCGTGTCAAATCAGACTTTTCTCGTAACAACTCAATAATTTGCTGTTCACGATCATCCAAT